>NZ_JBIUVQ010000002.1:0-410935 GCF_044743035.1 Streptomyces sp. NPDC087787 | reverse complement strand
CGCCGGGCGCGCGTGGGCGGGGGCGCGTCGCGCCGCCCCCGCGCCCCCCCCGCGGGGGGGCCCCCCCCCCCCCCGGGCGGGGGGGGGCGGGCCCCCCCCCCCCCCCACGACCGGAGGAGGAGAGAACGACATGTTCGAGACCACGAGTTTCGACTCCGTGGAAGTACGTGCGTACCGCAGCCTGGTCGGGATGCCGGAGGCCACACCGTCCCAACTCGCCCGCCGTCTCGGTCTGTCCGGACGCGAGGTGGCCAGACTCCTCGACACGCTGGAGGCCAAGGGGCTGGTGAGTCGCGCCGAGGGCGCGGCGCACCGCTTCCGCGCGTCACCGCCCGATCTGGCGCTCGGCCCGCTGCTGCTGAGCCGGCAGCAGGAGTTGCAGGCCGCACGGTCGGTGATGGCGAAGCTCACCGAGGAGTACCGTCACCAGACCCGGCGCCGGGGCTCGGCCGAGGCGGTCGAGACGGTGACCGGGGCGCGGGCGATGGCCCGGACGTTCGACCAGCTTCAGCGCGGCGCACAGGCCGAGATCCTGGCGCTGTGCAAGCCGCCGAACGTGGCGGTGCCGTCACGCGGCAACGACACCCAACTGGAGGTCCTGGCCGCGGGGGTGACGTACCGCGCGGTCTACGAGCGGTCGGCGCTGGAGGTGCCGCCCGAGGTGTACCGGATCCGCGAGTTCGTCGAGGGCGGTGAACAGGCCCGGGTCGCCGCGGAGGTTCCGGTGAAGATGGTGGTCGCCGACCGGCAACTGGCCATGCTGGTGACCCCGTTCGTACCCGCCTCGGACGCGGGCGGCCCGGCCGGCGACCCGCCGTCCGCCGTTCTGGTCCGCCCCGGCGCGCTCCTCGACGCTCTCATCGCCTTCTTCGAGAGCCTGTGGGCGGGCGCCTCGCCGCTGGTGCTCACCGAGGACGGTCTGGTCGGCGAGAGGGAGTCCGACCGGGCCCCTTCGCCGGAGGACCTGCTCCTGCTGTCGCTGCTGCTCACCGGTCTGACGGACACCGCCATCGCCGGACAGATCGGCACGAGTCTGCGCACCGTCCAGCGCCGCATCCGCGACCTGATCGAGTTCGCAGGGGTCCGGACCCGGATGCAGCTCGCCTGGGAGGCCTCCCGCCGCGGCTGGCTGTGAGGCCCGAGCCATACCACCGGATGCCGGAGCCGTACCGCCGTGCGGCTCCGGTGCTCGCGCACCGGAGCCGCCGGAGGGTCACTTCTCGAAGACCTGGAACTCCGCGGCCCGGACGTTGAACGCCGCCGGGGAACCGGTGGCGCAGTCCGTCACGTTGTTCGGGTCGTTGTCCTGCTTGCCGGCGTAGGCCGGATTGCCCACGCACTGGTTGGTGATCGTCTCGATACGCAGGTCGGTGGCCGAGGTCGCCGGGATGTCGAAGCTGCGCATGACGAGGTCGGGAGCCGCCGGGCGCGGCTTCGGGGCGTCGAAGGCGTCCTTCGGGCTGAGGTAGACGACGTGGAACTGCTTGGGCTGGGAGCAGTCGACGGTCGCGGTGCGGGTGCAGGCCGAGACCTCGAACTGGCGCAGCGCCGAGAAGCGGCTCTGGCTGCCGGTGTCGCCGCCCGGGTCCCTGCTGTCCGTCGGCCGGTTGACGGCGCTGACCTGGATGCGGCGGACCTTGGCCGGTCCGTCGACGGCCAGGTGGACGTTGACGCCCTTGCCGGTCACCGACGTGCCCGTCTTGTCACCGACGTACGCCCAGTTGGTGCCCTCGTCGTCGTCGATGAGCCGGGCCGCGTTGTACCCGTCGCCGGTCGCGGTGGCACCGGCCGCCGCCGAGGCGAGGTTGGGCTGCATCTTCACCTTGACGGTCTGCTTGGAGGCGTCGTCGACCTGGAAGTCGAAGCGCGTCAGACCGTAACCCGGGGCGACCGCGACGGCGTCGTAGTGGCCCTTGGTGAACAGGGCCTTCCTGTCCAGGTCGGACGTGGTGCCGGCGATCGGCGTGGTGCGGGCGCTGAACTTGCCTATGTAGAAACGGGCGTTGGGGATCTCGTCGCCGCCGTTGACCACCTTGAAGGTGATGTTGCCGTTGACGCCGGTCGGGGTGGCGAAGTCCGCGTGCGGCCGGGTGTCGCTGGTCGAGGTGGCGGTGGCGTCGATGCCCATGCCGCGCTTGGCGAAAGCGCCCCACATGACGTCGAGGTCGGCGCCGTGGTGGCGGATCTTGTCCGCGGCGAGCATCGCGTCACGGGCGTCGATCATGGTGACCTTGCCCGTGCCCATCAGCAGGTACGAGTCGAACATCAGCTGGACCCAGCGCCGGCCGCCGCCGCAGTCGTCGACCGAAGTCTTGCCGGCCGCGCACGAGGCGAGCACCTTCCTGGCCGGCTCGCCGTACTTGCCGACGAGCGCCTGACGCACCTCGTACTGCACGGCGTTCCAGATCTCGCCGTCGGAGTGCACCTCCGGACCGCCCATGTCGTAGCCGAAGTTGGAGTAGTTGAGGGGGCTCCTGTCGATGGCGAAGTTGCGGATGCCGCGCTCGTTGTTGTCGGTCACGTACGGGCCGACCACCCACGGGTCCACGCCGTCCGGGACCGCGCCGGTCTCGATCAGCCGCTCGGTGGCGACCAGGTCGCTCCAGGACTCGCCCATCGAGCCGGCGTGCGTGCCGGAGAGGCCGGAAGTGCCCCCGCCGACCATGCGGTTGGTGATGGCGTGGGTGTACTCGTGGCCGATGACGGAGGCGTCGAAGTCGCCGTCGGCGCAGCGCCCGTAGAAGGCCCCGGCCTGCGGCTGCCACAGGTACATGTTGGTCAGCGCCACACCGCCGTCGACGCCGGTGCTCTGGTTGGCGTTGTTGCGGGTGGTGGGGTTGCTGCCGCCGGAGCGGGCCACGCCCATCTCCGGGTCGCCGCCCTTGCCGCCCAGGTCGTAGTTGTCGTGCTGCATGTTCCACGTCTTCTCGGTGAACCCGAGGTGGTACGAGAAGTCGTGCATCACGTTGTGCTGGGCGAACAGGTTGCCGATCGCCGCGTCGCGGTCCGGCTTCGCGGGGTCGGTCAGCACCTTCGGGTCGCAGCCGGTGGCGTGCCAGGCGTCGGTGTAGGAGTAGTCGTAGACCCGGTCCGCCCGTACGTCCGGGGTGATGCCGAGCCAGTTGCGCCCGTTGGCCGTCAGACCGTCGCCGGCGAAGGCGTTGGCCCCCAGCGTGGTGCCCAGCTTGTAGGAGCCGCCGTAGGTGCCGCCGCCCTCACCGGAGGCGATGTCCCAGGCGTGGTGGGGCGTGCCCGGGGCGGAGTCGCTCATGACGCGGTCGCAGCCCGGAGCGGCCGTCCAGCACCAGGTCTCACGGGTGTCGGCGGAGGAGTCGTTCAGCGGGGGAGAGAAGGGGAAGACCTTCCATTGCGGGTTGCCGTCGTGGCCGTCGGCGACCCCGTCCTCGACCAGGGACCGACGGGCCAGCACCTCGCCGGTACGGGCGTCGACGACGCTGTCGTACAACTCCGGTTCCTCGCCGGCCGCACCGGCCTGCACCTGGTAGGCCGAGCGGACGGTGCCGTCGGGATCGGCGATCACGACGGGGCGTACGAGCTGCGCTCCGGACAGTCCCGAAGCCTCGAACTTGCGCCACTTGTCGGTACTGTCCGCCGCGGACAGCTTGCCCGGCGCCAGGGCCACGTCGGCCAGTGCGGCCTTGATGGCGTCCTGTTCCGACAGGGTCGCCGGCTTCGGTGCGCCGGTGACCGGGGCCAGTGCGCCGGAGACGCTGACCACGGTGCCGTCGACGACACCGACGGAGACCTGGCCGTCCCGGGCGAACGGCTTGCCGTCCACCTCCTGGGCGAGCAGCACGGCGGCACCCTTGCCGATCGGGGTGCTCGACACCAGCCTGAGGTCGTCGACCTGGGCGGCGGGGATGCCGAACAGGTCGGCGTTGGCCTTCAGATAGGCGCGGGCGGTCTGCTCGGGCTTGGTCGGCAGCCCCTTCGCCAGGGCGGTGCCGTCGCCCTCCGGCACGACCGTGGTAGGGGTGCCGTACCGGCTCCAGCTCACCCGGGCGTCGGCCTTGGCCGCAGCGCCTCTGGCCCTGGCCGACGGGGCTCTGCCGGCGCCCGGCAGGTCCTTGTCGGGTTTGCCGTGGTGGTGGGCGCCGGTCATCCCCGAACCGGATCCCGAGGGCGACGGTTGCGCCGGGCCCGGGTCGGCGCCGGCGGTCGGTGTCTGGATCACCGCGACGATGCAGGCCGTGGCCAGCGCCAGAACGGTCCGCCGTGCACGTGTGGAGCGTGTGGAGTAAGTGCGCACTCGTACCCCTCTCCTCAAGAAGGGCCGGACAGGGATTGCCCGTCCGGCACCCGCGGAGAGTGGCACGCGGCGTGATGCGACAGGAATGATCGTGCATGGCGGAAACATGACAATGCACAGTTCCGCCACAGGTTGCTCCCGGGTGCTCCACGGTGGACCGTGCCGTCCCGCCCGTCTCAAGCCGCGCCGAACGCCGCGAAGGCCCACCCCGTCGCCTGGTGGGTCGCGTCGCCCGGGAGGGCGGTGCGGGCGTCGCGGAGTGCCTCGGCCAGGGACAGGCCGGCGTCCAGGCCCTTGTGCAGGCCGAGCATCAGGGGCACCACCGCCTCGTCGTTGACGGGAGCACTGCACGCGACCACCCCTGCGGTGCCCAGCGGCAGCAACGCCGTGACCAGGCCGAGCAGTTCGTCTGCGCCGACGGAGGCGAAGCGGGCGGTGTCGCAGCAGGACAGGATGATCCGGTACGGGCTGCGGTCCAGACGCTCGAAGTCGTGCACGATCAGCGGTCCGTCTGCCATCGTCAGCGACGAGAACAGCGGGCTGTCCGCGCGGAAGGTGCCGTGCGCCGCGATGTGCGCGAGCGCGGCCCCGTCCAACTCCCGCAGGACCCGGGACACATGCGCGTCGTCCTCCTCCAGCACGGTCGGCGCGCCGTAGCGGTCGGCGAGTTCGGGCACCTCCGCGCCCCCGGTCGCAAGGCCCGGCCCCCGCACCAGCACCCGGCGGCCCCCCGGCGGCGGTTCGGTCTCGTGGGCGCGCAGCCAGCTGCTCGCCGACGGCGACACGCTCAGCACCCGCTCCCGCAACGACGGCAGCAGCGCCCACGGCACCCGGTGCAGCGATCCCGGCGGCACCACCACCACAGGCCCGGAGCCCAGTTGGCGGGCGACGGGTCCGAGCAGCAGCTCCTCCAGACGGCGCCCCGCCGCCTCCACCAGCGGCAGCCGGGCCGCCGCCCCCGGGTGGGCCAGCCGCCGCAGTCCCGCCTGCACGTGCTCGGCCTCGGTCACCGCGTCCGCGAGCCGCCCGGCCTCGAAGCGCCGTACCCGCCCCTGCCCGCACAGCAGCACGTGCACCCGCCCGTCCAGCACGGCCAGTTCGACCAGCCGCGCGTCCCCGAGCCGCGCCAGCAGCCGGCCGGGGTCGAACCGGTCGCCGCCGCCCGGCGCCTCGCCGCGCAGGCGCAGGGTGCGTGAGCGGATCTCCCGTTCCAGGCGCCGCTGTTCGCGTTCCAGGGCGGGCACCGGGTGGCCGTCCTGGCGGGCGTCCTGCGCGCGGGCGGCGATCTCACGGAAGGCGGTCAGCCCGCTGAGCAGGGCCGGATCGGCGGGCGGCCGGGTGGGCGGCGCGGACAGCACGGTGGCCCGCCAGCGCTCGCTCCACACGAGCAGCCGCCGCGGCTCACCGGAGGCGAGCGCCGCCTCCTGGGCCAGCGCGGCCAGTTCGGCGCCCTGCGCCGTGGCCCGGGCCCGCAACTCCGAGGCGCCCAGCGTCATCCGGTGGTCGTCGAGCACGTCGAGCCCGCGCCGGCACGCCTCGAGAACGCCGCGGCGGGAGCCCGCCGCCCGCGCCCGCAGCGCCTGCGCCGCCCAGCCCGTCATCCGGGCGAGCGGCGGCCCGCCGTACCGGCTGCGCGCGGCGACCGCGAGGTGGCTCTCGGCGTCCGAGCGGCCCAGGGCGAGCGCGATCCGGCCCGCAAGCAGCGACGCCTCCGGCGCGGCAGGCGAGCCGAAGGAGGCCAGCCGTTCGGCCACCGACGCGGCGTCCGCGACCAGCCGCCCCGAGCGACGCCCGTCGGCCACCCGCGCCTCGATCAGCACCAGTCGCGCGTGCGTCTCCCACCAGGCGCGCCGCTGTCCCGCGAACAGCCGCACGGCAAGCGCCGCGCGCGCGGTCGCCGTGTGCGGGTCGTCCGCGAGCCGCGCGGCCCGCGCCGCGGCCAGCAGCAGCTCTGCCTTGCGCGTCGACTGCCCGCCGATACCGTCCAGTTCGGCGATCGCCGCGTCCGCCCCGGCCAGCGCCTCGGGGGCGAGACCCGCCGCCATCAGGACCTCGCAGCGCCGCACCTCCAGCATGAACGTCGGCGTGCCGAGCTCGGCGTACCGCTCCTCGGCCTCGTCGAGGAGCCGCAGCGCCGCCGGGATGTCGCCCTGCCGGAACGCCGCCAGGCCCCGGCTCTCCACGGCGTCGGCCTTGTCGTGCTCCTGGCCGGTGGTGTCCCACAGCGCCTGAGCCGCGGTGAAGTCGGCGTCCGCGCGCTCCACCGCGCCCAGCGCCAGGTGCACGGTGGCCCGCAGCGTCAGCGCCCGCGCCGTCCAGATCACGTCGCCGGCCTGCCGCAGTACGGGAATCGCCCGCCGTACGTCCTCCAGCGCCTCACGATGGTGGCCCAGCACCCACCACACGTACGCCCGCCGGAACAGCACCCGCGCCCGGGTGTGGCCCGTCCCGCGCGCAACCCCGCGCTCGAACGCCGCGAGGCCCTGCCGAGTACGCCCCGCGTGCACCAACGCAACCCCCAGCGTGGCCAGTACGTCGGCCTCCCGCTCGGCCGAGTCCGCGCGCGCCGCCAGGTCCCGGGCCCGCCGCAGATGCCGCAGGGCCAGGCGTGTGTCGCCGAAGTCCCGCTGCCAGATGCCGATCACCTGGTGCGCCACGGATCCGTGCAGCGGCGGCGGAGCGGACTCCAGCAGCCCGCGGGCCCGCGCCAGGGCCTCGCCGGGCGCGGCGAACACCATGGGCAGCAGTTCGAGGACCGAGTCGCTTCCCGCTGTCACCCGTTGGATGGTAGTGGCCTGATGAGGCCCCTGGAACCGGCGCACACGCGCCGACGCTGTATCAGGCGGGGGCCGCACGGCTCAGACTGACGATCGTCGTACCAACGGGAGGACACGCCATGGCACCTCAGCGATTCCGCGAGCAGTTCGCCCAGATCCAGCGCTCGATGCCGGACGTGCCGCTGGCGATGGGCCCGGACGACGCGGCCGAGTTCTGCTACGAGAAGGGCGTCGTCCTCGCCCGCGACGGCGAGGAGGCCCGGCTGGTCGAGGACACCGTCCGCGCGCACTTCGCGGCGGCGCCCGATCTGACCGCGGACCGTGTGCGCCGGGCGGGCCCGGAGACCAACCGCACCGGAGTCACCCGTATCCAGGTCGGCGACCCGGGCCGCGGCGACCGCGGCGGCGACCTCGCCGTCACGCACGCGCTGCGTGCCCTGCGCGACCCCGAGGGCAGGACCGGCCGGCGGCTGGTCAGCCGCAACCACGTGGTGTCGATCGCCTCGGTCAACGCCTGCCCCGGTGACGAGCCGGTGCCCGCCCCGTTCGCCGAGGGCCTCAACCCGGCGCCCGCCGAGACCGCCTACGACGAGGACACCGCCGTAGGCGTCCTCGTCGTCGACACCGGCCTCATGCACGACTACCGCTCTGTCCCGGCGCTGGCCCACGTCCAGGGCGACGCGCAGGAGCGGGAGACCGACGACGCGGGCGTCCTCCAGCAGTACGTCGGCCACGGCACGTTCATCGCCGGGCTGGTCGCGGCCGTCGCCCCGAACACCGACATCACCGTGCGCGGCACCCTCAACGACGCCGGAGCCATCCTGGAGTCCGATTTCGGCCACCGGCTGTTCGAAGCCGTCGACGCGGGCGGCTGGCCCGACATCCTCAGCCTCTCCGCGGGCACCCCCAACGGCCGCACCGACGGCCTGCTCGGCGTGGACGCCTTCATGCGGGAACTGCGCGACAGAGGAACCCTGCTGGTCGCGGCCGCCGGCAACAACGGCAGCGGTACGCCGTTCTGGCCCGCGGCCTATGCCGGCCTGCCCGGCTTCGCCGAGTCCGTGCTGTCGGTCGGCGCCCTGCGCGGTGACGGCGAGTACGGCGCCTGCTTCAGCAACCACGGCGCCTGGGTGCGGGTGTACGCCCCAGGCGAGCGGCTGACCAGCGCCCTGACCGGCTTCGAGACGCCCGTGCCGTACGTCTACCAGCACTCCTCCTACGAAGCCTGCCGGTTCGGCTTCGCCTACGCCTGCACCTGCCAGTCACCGCGGCACACCGGCATGCTCAGCGAGGCGGAGCAGAGCACTCCGGCGCAGGCGGACCGGGCCGTGTTCGAGGGCTTCGCGCAGTGGAGCGGCACCTCCTTCGCCACTCCGGTGGCCGCGGGGATGATCGCGGCGCACATGACCGCGCACAAGGAACCCGACCCGCGTGCGGCCCGGCGCCAACTGCTCCAGGCGAACACCGAGTACGCGGAAGTGCGCGGGGCGCACGTCCCGGCGCTGCGTCCGCCCACCTGGCGCCCGGTCCCCGTGACCCGGCTCGCCCCGTCGGCATGAGGTCCGGAACCCTCCCCTCCACGGCGTACGATGACATGCCGTATTCGAGGGGTGAGTCAGTGGAACGCGCAGAGGTCGGCGTGCTCGTCCGGTCCGCCGTCGACGGTGACGCGGCGGCCTGGAAAGCGCTGGTGGAGGGGATGAGTCCCCTGGTGTGGTCGGTGGTGCGCGCGCACCGGCTCTCGGACGCCGACGGGCACGAGGTCTACCAGACCGTGTGGTTCCGCTTCGCCCAGCACCTCGGGCGGATCCGCGAACCGGAGAAGGCCGGCTCGTGGCTGGCGAGCACGGCCCGCAACGAGTGCCTGAAGACGCTCAGGAGCCTGAGCCGGCTGACGGTGACGAGCGATCCGCAACTCCTTGACCGGGTCAGCGAGGACGGCACGCCCGAGCAGTCGCTGCTCGACTCCGAGGAGGCCGCCGCACAGAGCGAGCGGGTCCGCAGGCTGTGGCAGGAGTTCGAGAAACTCGGCGACCGCTGCCGCCAGTTGCTGCGGGTGCTGATCGCCTCGCCGCCGCCCAGCTACCAGGAGGTGTCGGCTGCCCTCGGCGTCGCCGTGGGCAGCATCGGACCACTGCGCCAGCGCTGTCTGAGGCGCCTGCGCGCACGACTCGACGCACGGGGGACAGTGTGAGCGGCAACATCCGCGACGACGACGGCACCGGCGACGGACTCCCCGCCCAGGACGGGACGTTCGACGAGGAGGAGATGGCCGCGGGGCTGCTGGAGGAGGAGTTGCGGCGGGCCGCCGCGATCCTCGACCCGGTGCCCCACGACCTGCGTCAACTCGCCGTCGAGGCATTCGCGCTGCGCGACCTCGACGCCCGGATCGCCGAGCTGACCTTCGACTCGCTGGTCGACGCCATTCCGGTCCGGGGCGCGACGGACACACCGCGGATGCTGACCTTCCAGGCCGGTGAGCTGACCGTGGACGTCGAGGTCACCGGCGACGGGCTGATGGGGCAGGTGCTGCCGCCGCAGCCGGCCCGGATCGAGGTACTGGCGGGCCCGCGGCGGCAGGGCCCCGCGCTCACCGCCGACGAACTGGGCCGGTTCACCGGTGACGCACCACCAGCCGGCCCGTTCGCGCTGCGGCTGCGCGCGGGCGCCGAGGTCGTGGTCACGGAGTGGCTGCGGGCGTGACCGGGCCCGTGTCGCCCGGCCGAGCCCGCACCGCGTGACGTGCCGGAGCGCTCCCGCCGGATTCAGCGGCCCAGACCGTCGACCAGGGCGGCCAGCGCCCCGGCGAGCCGGTCGAGCCCCGGACCCGCGGGGCCGCCCGGCTCGGTCATGTACGTGTCCCGCCGGATCTCCACCATCAGGGCGCCGACGCGGGCGTCTTCGCCGTGGAACTCCAGCGGTACGTAGGCGCCGCTGAACGGGCTGTCCAGTCCCGTACCGCCGCAGCCCGCGAACGCCGCACGCGCGAGCCCGGTCAGCTCGGGCGGCGTGTGGAAGGAGTCGGTGCCCAGGCACACGGGCGGCCGCGGGCCCTCGCCGTGCAGTTCGTAGGGGAGCGCGGCGCCGGGGTAGGAGTGCACGTCGATGATCACGGCACGCCCGGTGGCGGCCAGCCGGTCGGCGACGGCCCTCGTCATCGCCTCGGCGTACGGCCGGAAGTACCGCTCGACCAGCGGCTCCGGGTCGGTGTCCGAAGGCCGCAGGACCTCCCGGTGCGTGGTCCGCGTGTACACCGCGCCCATCCCGACGGCGAGCATCTCCTCCCGCTCGTCCGGGAACCGCTCCGGGTCCACCACCAGCCGCGACAGCCGGTTGACGAACCGCCACGGCGTCAGCCCCGCCAGCCCGGCCGCCGCCTCGGCGATCCGGTCGGTGTACGCGTCGGTGATGTGGTCCAGCTCCCGCTCCAGCTCGGCGTCGTCCAGCACGATCCCGGCCCGGACGACGGCCGGTATCGCCCGCGCCGCGTGCGGCACATGCAGGATCACCGGCGACTCGGCGGCACCGGGCAGCAGTTCGAAGGACGGCGGGGTGTCGTGCATGGGGCTGTTCCTGTCTCTCTTCGCGTCGCCACACGGATCTCGGCGTCATGGCACCACCGATCCTGCCGCAGCCCACTGACAACGCGACTCAGCCCGCCCCCAGCAGCTCCCGGACCAGCTCTCCCACCTGCTCCGTCTCGATCAGGAAGCCGTCGTGGCCGTACGGCGACTCGATCACCCGGAGCCGGTCGGCGCCCGGGATGCCGTCGGCCAACTCGGCCTGTTGGGCGAGCGGGTAGAGACGGTCGGAGTCGACCCCGGCCACCACCGTGGGGGCGGTCACCCGGCGCAGGGCGGCGCGCACACCGCCCCGGGCACGGCCGGCGTCATGGGCGTTCATCGCCTCGGTCAGCACGACGTAGCTGGCCGCGTCGAACCGCCGCACCAGCTTGCCCGCGTGGTGGTCGAGGTAGGACTCCACCTGGTAGCGGCCGCCGTGCCACGGCTGCTCCGCGTCCTGCGGCGAACGGCCGAAACGGAGCTGGAGTTCTGGCTCGCTGCGGTAGGTGACATGGGCCAGCCGTCGGGCGAGACCCAGACCGGCGTGCGGTCCGAGGCCGGTGTCGTGGTAGTCGCCGCCGCGCCAGTGCGGATCGCCGCGGATGGCCTGCACCTGGACGTTCGCCCAGGCTATCTGCTCCGCGCTCGCCGCCGCCGTCGTGGCGAGCAGCAGCAGGGCGCCCGTACGCTCCGGGTACGACACCGCCCATTCCAGGGCCCGCATCCCGCCCATCGAGCCGCCGGCCACCAGGGCCCACCTCTCGACGCCGAGCGCGTCCGCCAGGTCCCGTTCGGCCGCCACCTGGTCCCGCGGGGTCAGGAACGGGAAGGCTCCGCCCCAGCACCGCTTGCCGTCGGGCCGCGGCGAGGCCGGCCCCGTACTGCCCTGGCAGCCGCCCAGCACGTTCGGCGCCACGACGAACCACCGGTCGCTGTCCAGCGCCCGGCCCGGCCCGACCAGCCCCTCCCACCAGCCCGGCGTGGGATGACCGGGCCCGGCCGGTCCGGTGACATGGCTGTCACCGGTGAGCGCGTGCAGTACCAGCACCGCGTTGGAGCCGTCCGGGGCCAGGCGGCCCCACGTCTCGAACGCCAGCCGCGCGCCCGGGAGTTCACCCCCCGCCTCCAGCGGCAGCGGCCTGCGCGGCACGTGCCACCGACGGCGCCCCGGCGGGTCCCCCGCCCGCCAGGCCCCGGAGGCCGGCGGGTGGGGGAGCGCGTCCGCGGGGGAGGCGAGCGCGCTGTTCAGGACGCCGCCTTGGCCGCGCGGAAACCGGCCTCCAGATCGGCCTTGAGGTCCACGACGCTCTCGATGCCGACCGACAGCCGCACCAGGCCCGGCGCGGCCCCGGTCGCCGCCAACTGCCCCTCGTCCAACTGGCTGTGCGTGGTCGACGCCGGGTGGATGATCAGGCTCCGTACGTCGCCGATGTTGGCGAGATGGCTGAACAGCTCCACCCCGTCCACGAACCGCTTGCCCGCCTCGACCCCGTCGCGCAGCTCGAAGGACACCACCGCGCCCGCGCCCCGCGGCAGATACCTGCGCCCCGCGTCGTACCAGGGGCTGGAGGGAAGCCCCGCGTAGTGCACCGCCGACACCTCGTCGCGCCGCTCCAGCCACTCCGCGAGGGCCTGCGCGTTGGCGGAGTGCCGCTCGATGCGCAGGCTCAGCGTCTCCACGCCCTGGAGCAGCAGGAACGCCGAGTGCGGGGACAGCGCGGGGCCCAGATCCCGCAGCAGCTGCACGCGCAGCTTGGCGGCGAACGCGCCGGGACCGAGCGCCGGCCAGTAGCGCAGGCCGTGGTAGCTCGGGTCGGGCTCGGTGAAGTCCGGGAAGCGGTCGGCGTGCGCGCCGAAGTCGAAGGTGCCGCCGTCCACCACGACCCCCGCGATCGCGGTGCCGTGCCCGCCGAGGAACTTGGTCGCCGAGTGCACCACGACGTCCGCGCCGTGCTCGATCGGGCGCAGCAGGTAGGGCGTGGGCACCGTGTTGTCCACGATCAGCGGCACGCCCGCCGCGTGCGCCACGTCGGCGACCGCGCGCACGTCCAGCACGTTGCCGCGCGGATTGCCCAGCGTCTCCGCGAACAGCGCCTTGGTGTCGGGGCGGATCGCCGCCCGCCAGGCGTCCGGGTCGTCGGGGTCGTCCACGAACGACACCTCGATGCCGAACTTCGGCAGGGTGTGCCGGAACAGGTTGTAGGTGCCGCCGTACAGCGACGTACTGGAGACGACGTGGTCGCCGGCGCGCGCGACCGTCAGCAGCGCGAGCGTCTCCGCGGCCTGCCCGGAGGACAGTGCCACCGCCGCGACCCCGCCCTCGAGCGCCGCGATCCGCTGCTCGAAGACGTCCTGGGTGGGGTTGTGGATGCGGGTGTAGATGTTGCCGGGTTCGGCGAGCGAGAACAGGTCGGCGGCGTGCCGGGTGTCCCGGAAGACGAACGAGGTGGTCTGGTAGATCGGCGTCGCCCGCGCGCCGGTCGCCGGATCGGGCGCGGCCCCGGCGTGGACCTGCCTGGTCTCGAACGACCAGGCGGAGGTGTCGGGCCCGGCGGGCGCCTCGTCGGGCGTGTGACCGGCGGTGACGGCGTCGATGGGCTGCGTGGGGTCGCTCATGGTGCTCCTCGTACGGAGTGCGGTGGCGCGGGAGGCCACGGGTGTGCCGCAGGTCCCGGGCACCGGGCGCGGCGCGCGGGGTGCGGGGTGCCGGCGAGGGGCGTCCCGGGCATGCGGGAGCGCGTGGGGGATCTGCGAGAGGAAGGAGAAAGTCGCCTGTCGGCCTCGGGGCGTGTCAGCCGGCGAGGCGACAACCCGTGCTGGTGACACGTCCGTAGTCGACGTGGCGGCGGCTCACGAGCGCGATCATGCGATCCAGGTAAGCACAGGGCCCCGCGGCGCACCAGCGCCGGAGCGGGGATGACACGCAGCCGTCACAAAAGGGCTCCGCCCCGGCCGGCGGGGTGCCGGTCGGGGCGGAGCGGTGAGGACCACCGGGCCCGGCGAGGTGCCGGGGCCCGGGTCGGCTCAGAAGGCGGCCAGAGCCTCGTTCCAGGTGGCCGAGGGGCGCATGACCGCGGCGGCCTTGGCCGGGTCGGGCTGGTAGTAGCCGCCGATCTCGGCCGGCTTGCCCTGGACGGCGACCAGCTCCTCCACGATCTTCTGCTCGTTGGCGGCGAGGGTCTCGGCGAGCGGCGCGAACGCCTTCGCCAGACCGGCGTCGTCGGTCTGCTTCGCCAGCTCCTGCGCCCAGTACAGGGACAGGTAGAAGTGGCTGCCGCGGTTGTCGATGCCGCCGACGCGACGGGTCGGGGACTTGTCCTCGTTGAGGAAGGTCGCCGTGGCCCGGTCGAGGGTGTCGGCGAGCACCTTGGCGCGGGCGTTGCCGGTGGCCTCGGCGTACTGCTCCAGGGACGGCACCAGGGCGAAGAACTCGCCCAGGGAGTCCCAGCGAAGGTAGTCCTCCTTGACGAGCTGCTGCACGTGCTTCGGCGCGGAGCCGCCGGCGCCCGTCTCGAACAGGCCGCCGCCCGCCATCAGCGGGACCACGGAGAGCATCTTGGCGCTGGTGCCCAGCTCCAGGATCGGGAACAGGTCGGTGAGGTAGTCGCGCAGCACGTTGCCGGTGACCGAGATGGTGTTCTCACCGCGGCGGATGCGCTCCACCGACAGCTTCGTCGCCTCGACCGGGGACAGGATCCTGATGTCCAGGCCCTCGGTGTCGTGCTCCCGCAGGTACTGCTCGACCTTGGCGATCAGGTTGGCGTCGTGGGCGCGGCCCTCGTCCAGCCAGAACACGGCCGGGTCGCCGGTGGCGCGGGCGCGGGTGACGGCCAGCTTCACCCAGTCCTTGATCGGGGCGTCCTTGGTCTGGCAGGCGCGGAAGATGTCACCGGCCGAGACGGTCAGCTCCAGCACGGCCTCGCCGGCCTGGTCGACCAGGCGGACGGTGCCGGTGACCGGGATCTCGAACGTCTTGTCGTGGCTGCCGTACTCCTCGGCCTTCTGCGCCATCAGGCCCACGTTCGGGACCGAGCCCATGGTCGACGGGTCGTAGGCGCCGTGGGCGCGGCAGTCGTCGATCACGGCCTGGTAGACGCCCGCGTAGCTGGAGTCCGGGATGACCGCGAGGGTGTCGTGCTCCTGGCCGTCCGGGCCCCACATGTGGCCGGAGGTCCGGATCATGGCGGGCATGGAGGCGTCGACGATCACGTCGGAGGGCACGTGCAGGTTGGTGATGCCCTTGTCGGAGTCGACCATGGCCAGCTCCGGGCCCTCGGCGAGCTCGGCGTCGAAGGAGGCCTTGATCGCGGCGCCCTCGGGGAGGTTCTCCAGGCCCTTGTAGATGCCGCCCAGACCGTCGTTCGGGGTCAGGCCGGCCGCGGCGAACGCCTCGCCGTACTGCGCGAACGTCTTCGGGAAGAAGGCGCGCACCACGTGACCGAAGACGATCGGGTCGGAGACCTTCATCATCGTGGCCTTCAGGTGCACGGAGAACAGGACGCCCTCCTGCTTGGCGCGGGCGACCTGGGCGGTCAGGAACTCGCGCAGCGCGGCGACGCGCATCACGGACGCGTCCACGACCTCGCCCTTGAGGACGGGCACGGACTCGCGCAGCACGGTGGTGGAGCCGTCGTCGCCCTTCAGCTCGATGCGCAGCGCGCCGTCCTCGGCGATCACCACGGACTTCTCGGTGGAGCGGAAGTCGTCGACGCCCATGGTCGCCACGTTGGTCTTGGACTCGGCGGTCCAGGCGCCCATGCGGTGCGGGTGGGTCTTGGCGTAGTTCTTCACCGAGGCGGGGGCGCGGCGGTCGGAGTTGCCCTCGCGCAGCACCGGGTTCACCGCGGAACCCTTGACCTTGTCGTAGCGGGCGCGGATCTCGCGCTCCTCGTCGGTCTTCGGGTCGTCCGGGTAGTCCGGCAGCGCGTAGCCCTGGCCCTGGAGCTCGGCGACCGCGGCCTTGAGCTGAGGGATCGACGCCGAGATGTTCGGCAGCTTGATGATGTTGGCCTCGGGCGTCTTGGCGAGCTCGCCCAGCTCGGTCAGCGCGTCCGGGATCCGCTGGTCCTCGGCGAGGTACTCCGGGAACACGGCGATGATGCGCCCGGCCAGCGAGATGTCACGCGTCTCCACCGCGACACCCGCCTGCGAGGCGTACGCCTGGACCACCGGCAGGAAGGAATACGTCGCCAGGGCCGGGGCCTCGTCAGTGTGTGTGTAGATGATGGTCGAGTCAGTCACCGGGTGCTCCGCTCCACGTCTGCAACATTGCTCGACATCAAGATATCTCGTGACGGTCCCCGACTCGACAGGGGTCCGCCCCGGATCGGGAGGGCGGACCGACTTGTCTCCGGGGACGGGCTCACTCGTCTGCGGAAGGAGCGCCCGTCCGCCCCCGGAGGGCGGGCTCAGTCGTCCGCGAACGAGCCGTGCCGTCCCGCACCGGCGGCGAACCGGGCCGCGCCCTGGAGACCCTCGGCCAGTACGCCCATGCCGTGCCGGAGTTCCCGCCGCAGGGCCGACGACTCGTCCAGGGACTCCTGCTCCAGGACCGAGGCGCGGTCCGCGCGCAGGCAGGCCTGGGGGAAGGCGGCGAGCCGGGCGGCCAGCGACTCGGCCTCCGCGCGGGCTCGGCCCGTGGGCACGAGCCGGTTCACCAGGCCCGTCTCGTACGCCTCGCGGGCCGGGACCGGACGCCCGGTGAGGATCATGTCCATGGCGCGGCTGGTGCCGATCAGCCGGGGCAGCCGTACCGTGCCGCCGTCGATCAGCGGCACGCCCCAGCGACGACAGAACACACCGAACACGGCGTCCTCCTCCGCCACCCGCAGATCGCACCAGAGCGCCAGCTCCAGTCCGCCCGCCACGGCATGCCCGGCCACCGCCGCGATCACCGGCTTGGACAGCCGCATCCGGGTCGGCCCCATCGGCCCGTCGCCGTCCTCCGCGACCCGGTTGCCCCGTTCACTGCCGACCGCCTTCAGGTCCGCGCCCGCGCAGAACGTGCCGCCCTCACCCCACAGCACGGCCACCCTGGCCTCCTGGTCGGACTCGAACCGGCGGAAGGCGTCGGCGAGTTCGGCGGCGGTGGGGCCGTCCACCGCGTTCCGGGCGCCGGGCCGGGACAGGACGACCGTGGTGACGTACCCCTGGCGCTCGATCCGGACCGGCATGGCGTCGCCCTCCTGCTGCGTGCTGGGACGGGCAGGTTACTCCTCGGTCACCTCGCGCGGGAGGCACACGGGAGACACTCGGGAGGCAGGAGTACGGGAGCCGGAGCCGCGGGGAGGGGGAGGGGAGAGGTCAGATGACCCTCAGCCGGACCAGCGCCCCCAGCGTGAGCGCCCCCGGCAGCAGCGGCAGCCAGACGGTGATGATCCGGTAGGCCACCACCACCGCCGTGACGACCGCGACCGGGCCGCCCGCCGCCACCAGCGCCACGACGAGCGCCGCCTCCACCGAACCGATCCCACCGGGCGTGGGCACCAGTGCGACCGCCGTGGTGGCCGCCAGATACGCCAGCGCCATGTGCACGGACGGCACCGGCAGCGCGAGCGCTTGCCCCACCGCGACCAGGGAGACCGCCTGAAGGGCCGGGAAGGCCAGCGAGCCGCCCCACAGCGCGAGCGCCCGCGCCGGGCGCGAGTGCACCGACCGCGCCTCGCTCAGCGCCGTGCGCACGAACGCGGCCACCGCCCCGCGCAGCCGCCGTACGCACAACGCCACCACGGTCGCGGCGACCAGGACCCCGCCCACGGTGTACAGCAGCGGACCGGCCATGCCCGAGGGCAGCAGGCCGCCGAGCCGCAGCGCGTCCGGGAACGCGAGCAGCAGCGCGGCGAGCAGGGCCAGCCGGGCGATGCTCTCCGCGAGCATGTACAGCGCGAGCGCGGCGGAGGACCGGGCCAGGGAGACCCCGCACACCGTCAGGAACCGCAGGTTCACCGCGCTCGCCCCGAGCCCCGTCGGCAGCAGGTGGTTGGCCGCGCCGGCCGCGAACTGGGTGGCGAGCAGCCGCCGTCTCGGCAACCGCTGCACGACCGCGCCCTGCCGGGTCACGGCCGCCGCGACCCAGGTCAGACAGGTCGTGCCGACCGCGGCCAGCAGCCACGGCCACTCGGCGGTCCGCAGGTGCGCGAAGCCCTCGGCCAGCACCGACCGGTGCCGCACCGCGGCCACCGCCACCAGCAGCACCGGCAGCAGGCACAGCACCTGGCGCACGGGCAGGCGCCGCGGAAGCCTTCCTGGCCGCAGATCGGGGAGTTCGACCGCTGTCGCATCCGGGGTCACATCAGAAGAGGTTGCCCGCGCCGCGTCAACGCCGGGTGGCGGAACCGAGGACGGCGCCTTACGAGCGGGAAGCGGGTGGGCAGGCGGAGTCGCCGGAGCCTTCGGGGTGCGCACATTGACCTCAACGAAGCTTGAGGTTCTAGGTTCTCCTACATGAGCATGGAGACCACCGCCTGGACGCAGTTGCACAGCGTCATGACCGCCCAGCAGGAGCGGCGCCCGCTCGCCCTCGCGACGCTGCGCCGCATCGGCGCTTTCGCGCGCCCCCACCGCCCCCGTATCGCACGGTTCGTCGCCCTCGGGGTGGTGACCGCGCTGCTCGCGGTGGCGACCCCGGTGCTCGCCGGGCGCGTCGTCGACGTGATCGTGTCCCGCGGCGATCAGGGCACGGTCGTACGCCTGGCCCTGCTCATCGCACTGATCGCGGTGGCCGAGGCGGCGTTCGGCATCCTCGGCAGACGTCTGTCCGCCACGCTCGGCGAGGGACTCATCCTCGACCTGCGCACCGCGGTGTTCGACCACGTCCAGCGCATGCCGGTGGCGTTCTTCACGCGCACGCGTACCGGAGCACTCGTCTCGCGGCTCAACAACGACGTCATCGGCGCCCAGCGGGCCTTCAGCAACACCCTCTCGGGGGTCGTCAGCAACGTCGTCACGCTGCTGCTCACCCTCGCCGTGATGCTCACCCTGTCCTGGCAGATCACCCTGCTCGCGCTCGTGCTCCTCCCGGTGTTCGTGGTGCCGGCCCGGCGCATGGGCAGCCGCATGGCGCGTATGCAGCGGGAGGCCGCCACGCTGAACGCGGCGATGGGCACCCGGATGACCGAGCGCTTCTCCGCCCCCGGCGCCACCCTGGTCAAGCTCTTCGGCCGCCCCGAGCAGGAGTCGGAGGAGTTCGCGGCCCGCGCCGGCCGCGTACGGGACATCGGCATCCGCACGGCGACGGCGCAGTCCGCCTTCATCACCGCGCTGACCTTGGTGTCCTCGCTGGCGCTGGCCCTGGTCTACGGCCTCGGCGGGTACTTCGCCCTGCGCGGCACCCTGGAGCCGGGCGCCGTCGTGTCGCTCGCCCTGCTGCTGACCCGCCTGTACGCGCCGCTCACCGCGCTCGCCGGGGCGCGCGTGGAGGTGATGAGCGCCCTGGTCAGCTTCGAACGGGTCTTCGAGGTGCTGGACCTCAAGCCGCTGATCGAGGAGAAGCCGGACGCCCGCGAGGTGCCCGGGGGACCCCTCGCCGTGGAGTTCGACGGCGTCCGCTTCGGCTACCCGTCCGCCGACAAGGTCTCCCTCGCCTCCCTCGAGGAGGTCGCCGCCCTCGACAACCGCGACGGCTCCGAGGTCCTGCACGGCGTCTCCTTCCGCGCCGAGGCCGGGCAGACCGTCGCCCTCGTCGGCTCCTCCGGTGCCGGCAAGTCGACGATCGCGCAACTGCTGCCGCGTCTGTACGACGTCGACGAGGGCGCCGTGCGCATCGGCGGCGTCGACGTACGCGACCTGACCTCCGCGTCCCTGCGGGCCACCCTCGGCATGGTCACCCAGGACGGCCACCTCTTCCACGACTCCGTGCGCGCCAACCTGCTGCTGGCCCGCCCCGCGGCGACCGACGCGGAACTGTGGGACGCCCTGCGCCGGGCCCGCCTCGACGACCTCGTACGCTCCCTGCCCGAGGGCCTCGACACGGTCGTCGGCGAGCGCGGCTACCGCCTGTCCGGCGGCGAGCGCCAGCGGATGACCATCGCCCGGCTGCTGCTGGCCCGCCAGCGGGTGGTCATCCTCGACGAGGCCACCGCCCACCTCGACAACACCTCGGAGGCGGCCGTCCAGGAGGCCCTGGCCGAGGCCCTGGCGGGCCGGACCGCGGTGGTGATCGCCCACCGGCTGTCCACGGTGCGGGCCGCCGACCTCATCCTGGTCGTCGAGGGCGGACTGATCGTCGAACGAGGCACCCACGACGAACTCCTGGCGGCGGAGGGCCGGTACGCGGAGCTGTACCGGACGCAGTACGAGCAGCGGGCGGAGGCGGCGCGGGAGGCGCGGGAGGCGGTGGAGACGCTGGACGCGCCGGGGATCGCGGCGGCCGGGGAGGCGGTGGCGTAGGCGACACCGCTCAGGGGGAGGGCGGCTGCCGGGTGTGGCGTGCACGCAGTACCTGCACCAGCAGAGGCACGAGGGAGAGCACGACGAGCACGGCGACCATGACCAGGACATAGTCACCGATGCGCGGAACCGATGCCCCAAGGCCGTATCCGGCCAGCACCAGGCTCTGGGACCAGAGGACGCCTCCGACGGTCGCCCAGAGCGTGAAGGTCCGCGTGGGCACGCCGAGTGCGCCGGCCGCGGGGTGCAGGACGGTCCGCAGCATGGGGATGAAGCGGCCGATCACCAGCGCCTTGCCCTGCCCGTAGCGGGTCAGGAGCTCCTGCGCCCGCGCGGCCCGTTCCTTCAGCCGCCGGTTGGAGGAACGGGCCAGCAGTGCCCGCCCGCCCCGCCGACCGAGCAGGAACCCCACCTGCCCGCCCGCCACCGCGCCCACGGCGCCGCACACGAGCACCTGCCACAGAGCCATTCGCGGCGCCTGGGCGTCGGTCTGCGCGCACAGCACACCGGCCGGGATCAGCATCGTGTCACCGGGAAGGAAGAAGCCGACCACGATCAGACCCGACTCGGCGAAGGTCACGACCAGAACCCCCAGCGCACCGAAGGCGGCCAGCACCGAGGCGCTGTCCGTCGGGTTGACGGCGAACACCGTCATCGCCTCATGGTCCTCCTCACGTGGCCCACCGCTCCATGATGGACGCGGCTCGGCGCGTACCGCCTTTCGGCAGCCATGCGATATCGGGAAGGCCGAGACCTCCCAGGGAATGCTGTGGCCGCGCAAACCCGGCGGAGAGGCACCCCGACATGTACAAGCGTCGGCCCCGGCCGCACAATGATCGCCAAATCTTTGATCACCACGGCGAGGAGCACGGCTCATGGCAGGACCCACCGCTCAGCAGGACCCCGGGCAGGCGACGGCCCAGCACACGGCGCTCCCGGGGACCGAAGGGCTTGGGCAGCTGCGGGAGACATTCCTGCCGAAGCGCATCAGCCCGGTGCGGATAGCCCTCATGCTGGTCATGGGGATCGTCGCCCTGATCCTTCCGCCCCTCGGCGTCTACTTCTTCTGGCTCGCCTTCAGGACGCCCAACCTCTCGCGCAAGCAGGCAGCCCGCCGACTCCACCTCTTCGAGCACGGCCTGGCCGAAGTGGGAAGCAACGGCGAGGTCTCCGTCTTCCGCTGGGACTCGATGACGGCGCTCCAGGAGATCACCGAGCGGTACGCGAACGGCGTCTACGTCGGGACCACCTACGTCTACACGCTCCACCGCGAGGACGGTACGAAGCTCAAGTTGACCGAGTTCTACGCCGATCCCGAGCGCTGGGGCGCGGCGCTCCAGCAGGAGATCACCCGGGCGCAGCTGCCCGGGCTGCTCACCGGGCTGGAGCAGGGCCGGACCCTGACCTACGGGGCCGTCTCGGTGAACCAGACCGGTGTGGCCACGCCGAAGGGCAGCCTGACCTGGGCGGAGATCGAGAAGGTCGAGATCTCCCAGGGAATGCTGGTCCTGCGCAAGCCCGGCAAGAAGCTGCCCTGGGCCCAGGTGCAGGTCAAGAGGATCCCGAACCTCTTCCTCCTCCTCGCCCTCGTCGACCACCTGCGCTACGGCGGGCTGCACCAGAACACCTGACCACCGGAGCACGAACAACGCCCGGAGGCCGCCTTGAGCGGCTCCCGGGCGCTGTGCTGCAGTGGGCAGTTCCCAGGTTGCGCCCCGTCCGCGTGGTCAGATCCTTGCCGACCGGCATCCGAAGCCCGCCAGGGGAAGCCGTATGTACGCGCGCAGACCAGCCCGAGTGGCCGGAAGGCCGTAAAAGGCCAGGTTCTCGCTGATGTCACCCGCAGTGTTCCACTCTCCTTCGCCGAGGTCGGCGAGGGCATACAAAACCTGCTGCTGGGGGCGGGGGAGGCTCGTGTACAGGGGAGGGGGGGGCGGGCAGGGGGCTGGGGAAGAGGTCCGGCAGGACCTCCTTCGCCATGAACGCCCTGTGTGACGGGTCGATGGACGGCAGGCAGGCGGCGACTGCGGCGCGCGAGGTGGGGGAAGGTGGGAGGGCGAGCAGAGTGTCGGCGGTGTGGCCGTGGAAGTCGCCCTGGTTGTAGTCGGTCGCGGGTACGGGCGCAGGGGCCGCGGCCGCGGCGGCGAGTTCTGCAATGGCGCGGTTGAGGAGCGGGGCGTCGAGTTCAGCGTCGGCGCTTCGGGCGGTCTGAGCGATGGCGGTGGCTGCCGCCCAGCGCACGAGGCCGTTCTCGGCGTCCAGTTCGGTGGCGAGGACGGGCGCGAGAGCGGTCGTGCCGAGGTTGCCGACAGCTACAAGTGAGGTGGCTTTGGCGACCGCATCGTGCTCGTGTGCGGCAAGGTCGAGCAGGAGTGGCAGAGAGGTGTCCGCCAGGTCGGGAAACCAGGCCAGCAGGTAGGCGGTCCGGGTTCGGATTTCGGGGCTCTCGTTGTCGAGGAGGCCGAGCAGGGCGGGGAGTTCGGCAAGAACGGCGTCGTACGAACGCATCGAAGAGTCACGCGGGTCGGTAGGATTGCCGGCCGCCAGCCAGTCCCGGGTGTCTTGCAGGTTCCGGCGTCGCTGCTCGTCCTGCTCGGTGGCCAGAGCCTGCTCGTACAGGGCGAGGAGCTTGTCGGAGGAGTTCTCGGCGGCCTCCGCGCGCCAGGCTGCGATGTCGGCCCCGTCGAGGATCTCGCACTCTTCGTCCCGGTTGACCGCGAGGCCGGTCAGGAGCCGCAATGCGAGCTCGCGTGCCGTCCTCGGGCCGCCGAGAGCGATCCGGGCAAGGAACGGCACCGTATACGGAGATGCCTGACAGCGGACGCCCTGGTGCGCGAGATGATTGAACAGGCCGCCGAAGGCCTCCTGTTGCGCCTGCTCGTCGTCTCCGCACAGGGCACGCAGTTGGCCGGGGACATCGTCGGCCGTCCCGTAGGCGTGGTTCAGGTTCGCCCAGTCCACTTCGTCCAGGCCGGTCAGCAGGTTCTCGTCCGCAGTGATCACGGCCGCATGATGTCAGAGCCCTCAAACACCGGCACCCCGCGATATGGTGCGGCTTCGCGTGACGACCTGTGGGGGACCGTGAACTTCCTGATCAACCGTGTCGCTCGTTGCGTGACCGCGGTCCTTCTGAGTCCGGCGGTCCTCTGCCTTGCGGGCTGCAACCTGGATCCGACCGACCCCGAGAACGTCGCCCCGATCGCCCTGACGAATGACACGTCCGAAGACATGCACGTCTTCTGGTGTGCCGGCGATGAGGACAACCCGTGCACAGAGCAGCACAGCCTGGGAGTCATCGCCGCGAGGAGCACTCACCACGTACGGATTTCGTCCTACGAAGTGCTCCTGCGGATCAAGCCGGCCTCAGCGTCGGGAAGTTACGTCTGCGAAGATGACGCCCCGGGTAGCCGGATAGCCCTGAGCTCGTCGTATCCATCGGTGAAGTCCGCGTACGACCACTGCGCCGGCGGGTCGTCTCCGAGCACGACGGGCTGAGCGTCACACGTCGCCGGATCGCGCGCCGCGCAGGCACCGAGTCATGGTCAGGATCCGCGGATCGGGTCGCTCTGAGGTGGTCGGCTGGACATCCTGATCTTGATGTTGTTCTCGCCGTGCCGGGTGACTTCGTGCAGGCCCATGCGCTGGTAGAGGCCATGGGCCCGCTGGTTGACCGCGAGGACGTCCAAGGTCAGGTCCTGGCCTTGCCGGCGGGCTTGCTGCAGGAGGGTGCGGATGATCCGACTGCCGATGCCGCGCCCCTGGTGGTCGGGGTGTATCTCGATCCGGGCAAGGTAGATCTCCACGGGCCGGTGCTCGATGTGGAGCATGCCGGCGGCAGCGCCGTCGACGGTGATGATCTGCCATCGGCCGGGGCTGAACGCGCGGCTGTGGAAGCCGCGTTGGGCGTGTTCGTCCCAGCCCCAGGTCTGGGCGATGTAGGCGCCCATGGCGGCCTTGTGCAGCTGGAAGCAGTACTCGCCGTCGGCGGCGGTGGCCGGCCGCAGGCCGATGGCGGTCATGCCACCCGCTCCTGGGGTCGCTCGACGAGCTGACCGCGCTCGAACCGGGCGCCGGTGCGGACGAGGCGTGACCGACGGCTCGGCCGGTTCATGCCTGGAACTCGGTGAGGTCGATGGCGTGAACGCGCAGCGGGTAGCCGTACACCGGGTGTGCCGTCTCCCGCTCGGGCGTCATGCCGAGCTTGCGGATGACGTTCTCGGAGGCGTTGTCACCCACCCGGTTGATGCTGATGACGCGGTCCAGGCCGCGGTCCTGGAGCGCGAACTCCAGCGTGGCGTGGGCGGCTTCGGACGCGTATCCCTGGCCCCAGAACTGTGAGCCGATCCGCCAGCCGATCGCCACGGCGGGCATCACCTCCGGCAGGAACTCGGGCACGGACAGTCCTGTGAAGCCGATCAGTTCGCCAGAGGCCAGCAGCTCGACGGCGAAGAGTCCGAAGCCCTCCTCGTCCCACTCCTCCTCCCACCGCTCGATGTCCTCGGCCGTGCGGTCCAGGTCGCGCACCGAGCCGTCGTCGATCCAGCGCATGACCCGTGGGTCCGCGTTGATGTCCGCCATCGGCGCGAGGTCGTCGTCGTGCCAGGTACGGAGGAGGAGGCGGGGTGTGAGGATCTCGGTCATGCGCCCATCCTGCCGAAGACAAGGGCCTTGTCTGTAATCCGGCGCTCGCCCGCGCTGCCGCTGCGGAACCACAAGGCGTCAAGCCGCCTGCCCCCGCCCGAAGGCTGCCGTCGACCCGACACGAGGACGGGGACGACGGCGGCTTCGGGCGGGACTGCCGGGTGCTATGGCCACCGGCTTGCCCTCGTCGTCCCGCAGCTCCACTTCGACCCCCGGCCCCGGACGCCCGCAGCTGGTCAAGGACTCGGGCCGTTCGAGATCGTGTTCCTGCGGGGGCAGCTCGGTCGATAGCACAAGAAGTATGAGTGCATCACTCGAGACTCAGGAGGCGGACGGCTCGATCTCCCCTGCGAAGACGATGACCTGGTCGATGAGGCTCCGCCGCAGATGGACGACGTCCGTTCCCGTCAGGCGGGGGCCTCCATCAGGAGTGGTGAAGACCCACTGGTACCGGGCCCATTCGTCAGGCATGTCCACCGCTGAGCAGCGCACCATCGTGCCGGTCCCCGCCGGGTGGCGCCGGATGTCCAGCACGAACCGCTCGACCGCCGCGATTCCTTCGCTGCGACCCAACGGTCCCCAGAAGACCACGTCTGAGGTCAGGGCCTGGGAGAGCAGGGCAGTCACATAGCTGTCGTCCGAGGCGTTGAACGCGGAGATGAACGTGTCGATCGCGGAGCGTGCGGTCTCTTCCTGCATGCCCCAGTAATACCAGCCGTTTCGCGTGCGCTCGTCCCACGAGCCGCCTTCCGATCACGATGAACCTTCCCGGCCACAGCACTATTAGGACTCCGTCAGGTCTGTGTCTCGACCGTCTTCAGGGGCATGGTGAGTGGGTGGACGCATCTGAAGTAAACCGTGTTCGGGCGACGTTGGCGTTATTAGGACAGCGCATCACCTACGCGACGTCGGGCCGTGTCATCAGCGGCGACCGCAAGTGCAACGCCAGACTTGGGCTGGTCAGGGGCACGTTGTTCCACGTCGCCACCGCGATCCCCGCGTCGGCGTCGACCGACAGCCGAACCCGGTGCGGTGTGGTGATGACGTACAGCTCGGCGACGAACGTGTTGCCCTGCCAGGCGCCGGCCGCGACGACAGGGCGGCCGAGCGGCGAACTCTCCCGCCACTCGCCCTGGCCGACCTCGATGTTGAGGTACGGTCCGAGCCGGAGGAGCCATCCATCGTCCACGGGATCGACGATCACCGTGGTTCCGTCGGGCAGAGCCGAATCCTCGGCGGAGGCGTCGAGTCTCGCCTTGACGGAACGCTCCGGGGCGGCCGAACCCAGCACCGGTGCCAAGGCCAACCGCCGCAGCCGATCGGCGAGGATCTCGTCGTCCCGGGTGCTTCCCGCGTGGTCCATGCCGGGCAGCAGGCACTCCCACAAGGGGGCGAGCACGGCCTCCTCCTGCGTTACGGCGCCCGTTACGGCGACCACGAGATCGTAGGACGGGACGACCACGCACAGCTGGCCGAAGACGCCGGCGCCGCGGTAACCGTGACGAGACATCCAGAACTGGTAACCGTACCCGCAAAGCGCGTCGGGATTCTCCGACCAGTCCTCGATCTGCAGGGTGCCGATGTGCCGTCTGGTCGCGAGCTCCACCCATTCGCGCGGGATGAGCCGCCGGTCGCCCCAAAGGCCTCCGCGCAGCAGCAGTTCACCGAAGGCGGCGACGGCCTCGGTCGTGAGGTGCAGTCCGTGGAATCCGAAGGCGGCACCGCTCGCGACCCGATCCCATTCGGCGTGGTCGACGCCCATCGGCTTGAAGAGGCGCTCGTCCAGTAGTTCCGGGAGGCCGCGGCCCGTGACCCGTTCCACCATCCGGGCCAGGATGAAGGTGGTCGGATTGTCGTAGGCGTGCCGCGTTCCCTCGGCCTAGGGGAACGGTACGCGTAAGAAGCCCTTCACCAGGTCGCCCGGTTCCAGACGCCAGGCCTGGGCAAGGCTGTCCGTGCGGTGTCCGGCCGTCATGGACAGCAGGTGGTGAACGGTGAGGCGGCGTCCCTGCTCCGAGATGTCGTCCGGAACGTGGCCGGGCAGCACGTCCACGATCCGATCGTCCAGCGAGAGCAGCCCGTCGGCGATCGCGAGCCCCGCGGCGACCGAGGTGAACGACTTGGTCAGCGAGTAGAGAAGGTGCGGGCGCTCGGCCGAGTACGGCGCCCACCAGCCTTCGGCGACGACGTGACCGTGACGTACGACCATGAGGGAGTGACACTCCACGGATCGTGCTTCGAGCCGATCCAGCAGCGCGGCGATCGAACGGGACGAGATCCCCGAGGCGGCCGGTGTCGAGCGCGGTAGCAGAGTGCGCTGAGAGGCCATCCGGGCACCGTATCCGAACACCGTTTCGGACCAAAGCGATTAAGGCTCTGCCCGACCTCTTCTACCAGCGTTCAGTTCGTGGACATCTTCCTGCCTATGGACGGCCCAGCTCCGACTGTCCCGGCTTCAGGAGGGACAGGCCCACGCAGGGTGCCCCATATCTGCGGATTGCGGTCGTGGAGCGAAGCTCGAAACTCGGTGGCCGTCGTACTCGGGCTGTCGATACCGTCGGGCTCCCGGCCGGCCGCATCGGCGGTGGCCTCATCCAGGAGCGATTCCCGTGACCAGCCGGCGAGCAACGACGACGCTGTGGCGTCCCACCGGCCCCAAGGAACTGGAGCTGGTGCGTGAGCTGGACTGGCGCGCCTGGCCGTCTCGGCTCCCCGAGCAGCCGATCTTCTACCCGGTCCTCAACGAGGACTACGCCGTCAAGATCGCGCGGGACTGGAACGTCAAGCACGACGGCGCCGGCTTCGTCACCCGCTTCGAAGTGGAGTCCGCCTTCCTGCGCAGGTACCCGGTCCAGCAGGCAGGCGGACAGACGATACTGGAACTGTGGGTACCGGCCGGGGAGCTTGACGAGTTCAACGCTCACATCGTCGGCGAGATCCGGCTCGTTCACGAGTTTCACTGAACTGCGTGGACTCCGTGACGTAGCGGACTGACCCGATGCGATGATCCCGCCTTGCCTGGCGTGACCACGGCAGCCTTGGGGGCTGACTGTGGAGGTAAGCGCCGACGCCATCCGACTCGCGCTTGGGCGTTGAGTGCCCACCGGCTTTGAGATGGTCGTCAGGGCATCGGCGATGTCAGCAGGGCAGGCCGGCCCCCGCGGTAGGGGCCCCGTCGGCGGTCAGTCGAGCCGTCGCAGTTTCCCCCTCAACCAGTCCCGCTCACGGGGTTGCGCCGTTCACCTTCGTGGGTGTCGGCGTTCCGTCCGCGTACGGAGTGAAGTGTGCCGGTGTGTGGGCGATGGGCCGCAGGTCGGGGCGCCAGGACGTGAGGATCTGGGCGCTGCACACGAACAGGCCCTGGGGCAGCTGGTCCAGGGGCCACCAGCGCCAGTCGCCCACGCTCTCGTTCGGCTGGTCGGCGGGCTCGCCCTGCCAGGCGGTGACGACGGCGCCGACGGTGACGCGTACGACGTCGTCGACGTGGTCGAGGAGTGTGCCCAGCAGAGTCACGTCCTCGGGGCGCGCGACGAGTCCGGTCTCTTCGGCGAGTTCGCGTACGACAGTCTCGTGGAGTGACTCGCCGGGCTCGACGGTGCCCCCGGGCAGCTCCCAGGTGCCGTGCCGGTGTCGTCCCAGCAGCAGGCCCCGTTCGCCGAACACGATGGCTCCGACGCCGATCGCGGCGTGCGGTACGGGCGGCCGGGCGGTCCGTGGGCGACTGGTCACAGGATCCCGACTGGGCGTGCGGCGGCGTCGGGCCCGGACGAGTTGGAGGATCACGGGGTTGCCGGGGGCCGGTGCGGTGAGGAGTTCGACCCCTTCCACCTGGAAACCGTGCTCGGTCAGGAGGTCTTCCCAGAGCCGCGGAGTGAGTACCCACATCTGTGTGGGGATGGGCTCCTCGTCGCGCAGCCGGATCAATTCCTGGCGTGGCACCACCTCTTCGGACGGCCTCTGTGCGTCGGCGTCGGTGTGGAGGGCGGAGAAGACGAGGGGCGCGCCGTCGACCAGCCCGTCCCGCAGAGCCGGCAGCAGGTGGTGCGGGTCGACGCAGGCGAAGGTGCGGATGCCGTAGGCGGCCTCGTACGGCTCCGCGTGCCGCAGATGCTCGGCGACGTCACCGGACAGGAAGCGGACTCCGGGCTCACTGCCGTGGGCGTTCAGCGCACGCTGGTGCTGGGTGGGGGACAGGTCGACGCCGTCCACGAGGGCGCCGTACTCACGGGCCAGGTGGACGGCGTGGTGACCGGGACCGGACCCGACGTCCAGGATCCGCTTGCCGCGGATGTCTCCCAGAACCTCGGCTCCGGGACCCACGCCGGGCCAGAATCCCCAGTCGATACGGTCAGGTGCGGGTGGCAAGTAGCCGAAGTCCAGTTGGCGTTGACCGTAGACCGTCCAGCTCTGCTCGTGTGCGGGGCGTGCCGTCACAGAAGGGCTCCAAGTCAGTTCCTGACACTGTTCAGAGAACGAGTTCGGTGCGGCGGAGGTCGCGGAACCCCGTGGGTGTCGCCCAGCCGCGCAGGGTGGCATGCATCGCCGACCGGAACGCGGCCTCCGCCGTGGAGGCGTCGAGGGCGCCGGCGAGTTCGAGCGTCACAACCCCGTGCAGGGTGACCCACAAGGAGAGCGCGATGGACGTCGCGTCGCCGGCGAGGAGAGAGCCCGTCACGGCGCGGTCGATCGCCGCGAGGAGCGGACGGATGGGGTCATGGGTGCCGACCGCGCCCGACGGATCGAAGGATTGCGCCCCTCCGAACAGCACCGTGTACAGGTGGCTGTGTCCGCGCCCCCACCGCCGGTACGCGCCGGCCAGGGTGTAGATGTCGGCCAGGGGATCCTCGGAGGCCGGCGCTCCCGACAGGTCCTGGAACAGGCCGGCGACAGCTCTGTGGCGCACCGCTTCGATCAACGCGTCCTTGCCGCCGAAGAGGGAGTACACCGCTGTCGTCGACGTTCCGGCGGCAGCCGCCACGGCGCGGACTGTGACCGATTCGCGCGGGCCCGTGGCGAGCATCTCGCTCGCGCATGCCACGAGCCGTTCTTTGACCGTCTCGTCGTTCGTCCTCGGCCTACCCATGCCGGAAGCGTACCCCGCTCTGATAACGTCGTTTTGGAACAACGTTCTGAAACTTGGGAGTCCACCGTGCCCCCGTTCGTCATACGCCTTGCACGCTTCGCCGCACGCTTACTGACGGTCCTGACTGCCGTCGTGACACTGGCTGTTGTCTTTCTCGTGTTGATCGTCCTCACGGGCGGAGCCGGCTCAGGGGGCGTCGCGTGGCTGACGACCCTGGGCGTCGCCTGCGCCGCCGCACTGTGGCTGGGCCGCAGCCGGACCGGGGCGGCTCGACTCGTGCCGTTCCTGCCTGTGGTCGTCGCGGCGGCACTGACTGCGTCGGTCTGCGTTCCGAGCGTGCCCACGACTCGGCGGTACCCGCCCGCCCTGCCCTTCGTGGCCACACAGCACTGGAGCCTGAACACCGGAAGCAGGGTCGCCGTCTACCACTACCCGCCCGCAGGCCAGGGCAGCCGACACCCCGTCCCGCTCGTGTACCTCCATGGCGGACCAGTCCGCGGGATATCGGTACTTGATCACCGGTTCCTGCAACTCCTGGCCCGCCAGGGCCACGATGTCTACGCCTACGAACAGGCCGGCGGCGGTCGCAGCGACCTGCTCCCCATGGACCAGTACACGATCTCCAGATCGGTCCGTGACCTCGACGCGTTCATCCAGCGTCTGGACAAGGGAAGGGTCGACGTCCTCGGCTTCTCGGCCGGCGCGGTCGTCCTCACCCGGGCCCTGGCTGAACCCTCGGCCGCCACCCGGCTGCACCAGGCGGTCATCGCCGAACCCGGCCCGATGGACGGCCCCACATCGAGGGTCACCGGGCACAAGGGACGTCCGTCAGCGCGCGGCCTCGCACCGAGCGCGAACGGACCGCGATCGACACACATCCCCCGGTACGCCGTGGCGTTCGGCCTCATGCGGCTCGGCCTCCTCACCACCGACACCGGGCTGATCGGACAGGCTGAGGGCGACAACGCGTTCACCGCCGCCGACCTCGGCAGCGACACGGCTTCCGCCTACTGCGCGCGCGACGCGGACCGCATCCCGTCCGAGGACACGCCCCAGAACTTCTCCTTCAGTCCCGCCGCCAGCCTCCGCGTCCAGCAGACGGTGAAGGACTCTCCCTCCATCGCGTCGCGACTGAGGCGCTCCAAGACCCCCGCCATGCTGATGATCGCCGAGTGCTCCTCGCAGCTTCGCCAGTGGGCGACCACCATCCTGGCCAATGACCCCGCCATCCAGCGCACGCAGTACATGTCCGGCGTCGGGCATCACATGTGGAACGGCCTGGATGACAACAACGATCGAGCCGCGGCGGTCATCACCGCGTTCCTCCGAGGCGAGCGGGCGCCCCTGCCCGACCACCCCACCCGCGAGGAGATTCCCGCCTTCCTGCGCGACCGCGAGTGACCCTCCGCGGTGCGCGTCGCGGTCGCGCGTGTGCTGTGACGCCGCCCGTACACGCCGTCGTGTACGGGTTCCAGGCGAACCCGGCACGTAACCCCTTCTCGGCATCCGGCCGTTGTACTCGTTGCAAGAGGTGACGCGGTGTGACAAGGGGGTGCTCAGCCATGGCAAGTGGCAGTGCGCTTGATTCGTCCGGCAGTATGAAGGCGTTCGGGGCGGCCCTGAAGGTCTTCCGTGAACGGGCCCTGCTGACGCAGGAACAGTTGGCCGAGCGGCTCAACTACTTGCACGCTTCGGTCGCTTCGGTGGAGCAGGGGCGGCGGATGCCCTCCGCGACCTTCGTCGAGCGGGCGGAGGAGGCTCTGGAGTCGTTCGGTGTGCTGCGGGCCGTGGCCCGGCACGTGGGGCGGCAGCGCGGGCTCGCGGTCTGGTTCCGGGAGTGGGCGCAGCTGGAGGAGACGGCGGTCAGCCTGTGCACGTACGAGTGCCGGGTCGTGCCGGGGCTGCTCCAGACCGAGGCCTACACGCGCGCGGTGATGCTCAACGTGCCGCCTCCGCCGACGGTGGAGCAGTTGCAGGAGCGGATCGCCGCCCGGCTGGCGCGGCAGGAACTGTTGACGCGCAGGCCGCCGGTCGCGTTCAGTTTCATTGCCGAGGAGTCGGTACTGCTGCGGCACACGGGAGGCGAGGAGGTCACCCGGGAACTGCTCGACCACCTCCTCGTCCGCACGCAACCGTGGAACGTGGAGCTGCAGATCATGCCGCAGCGGCAGCCCCACCACGCGGGTACGGACGGGCCCATGCAGCTTCTTGAGACCCCGGAGCGCCAGTGGTTGGGGTACTCGGAGGGGCAGAAGACCGGGCAGCTGGTTTCTGACCGGGAAGCGGTGAGCGTGATGCAGATGCGCTATGCCAAGATGCGCTCGCAGGCTCTGTCCCCCGCGGACTCGGCCGAGTTGTTGCAGCGGATGCGAGGAGCGCTATGAGCACCAACAGTCAGCTGGAATGGTTCAAGAGCAGCTACAGCGGGTCCGAAGGCGACAGCTGTGTGGAAGTCGCACTCGCACTCGGAGCCGTGCACGTACGCGACTCCAAGCAGATTGACGGACCGCGGTTCGAGGTCGCCTCCCCGGCGTGGGCGGAGTTCCTCGGGTTCGTGGGGTAGACCGGGAGCTGTGGCTCAATAGCCGCCGAGGAGGGCCCGTACCCTCCGCAGCGCCTCCGGGCCGGCGGTGCTGTGCCAGCGGGTGGGGTCTGCGGGGCGGCGGCCCCACAGGAGGAGGACGCGGGTGGCCGCGTCGCTCTCGATCGTGGCCGGGCCCTCCGGGGCGGCGAACCGGATGGTGCCGCCGTCGGCGTCCGCGGCCACCACGATGTCGTCGGTGCCCGGGGTGCGCAGGCGGCCCTCGACCCGCCCCTCGGGGCCCAGGTCCAGACCGGCGCGGCCCCGGACCAGCAGGGGCCGGCCCACCGACACCACGCTGTGCTCCGTCATCCACGACTCGTTGAGGGACCGCACGGCCGTCCGGTCGTCGCCGGTCAGGTCCCAGCGGTGGAGGATCAGTTCCTCCCGCATGTGTTCCGCGAAGAAGGGGACCTTCACGGACCGGCCGGTCCACATCACGTCCGTGTCCGGGGACAGGTCCTGCGCCGCGGCCGCCGCGATTTCGGTGAGCTGTTCACAGTTGGTCATGAACGACGCCCAGAGCTCGGTGTCCGACATCCGCCGGTAGGGAGCCTCGCGCGCGAAGCTCCTGGTCTCCACCGGTGCGCCCGCGAGGAACGCGCGCAGCACCCGGGCCAGTTCCTCGGCGTTCCCCGTCTGGTGGACCAGGATGTCGCGCACGGTCCACGCCTCGCACCACGTGCCGTCGTCGGGCCTTCGGCCCTGTACGGCGTGGACGAAGGGAGCCAGCTCGGGCAGCGTGTCGTCGACCTTGGACGGGATCACGAGCCATGGGTATCCCGGTCGGGCCGCAGACCAAACCAGCGGGCGGCCGATCGGGGCATCGTGCCTCGGGGCGGAACGCCGAGCGGGTGCGGTCGCCCCCTCCGTGGGTACCCGTTCGTGTGCGGCGGCCTGACGACCGTACGAGGAAGAGCCGGGGCGAGCGCATGCCCGAACTGCCGGATGTCGAGGGATTCCGCGAGGTGCTGATGACCTGCGGCCGGCAGCGGCGTGTCACGGACGTCGAGGTGCGGGACACCGGGGTGCTGCGGGGCGTGAGCGCGCAGCGGCTGCGGAGGGAGCTGACGGGCCGGCGTCTGGGGGAGGCGTGGCGGCACGGGAAGTGGTTGTTCGTGCCGGTCGGCGGCGACGGCGGCGGTCTTGTACTGGTCTGGCACTTCGGCATGACCGGGTCGCTGCGGTGCTGTGCCCCGGACGAGCCCCTCGCGGCGCACGACCGCGTCGTGTTGACGCTCGACGGCGCCCGGCACCTGCGTTACCGCGATCAACGCAAGCTCCAGGGCGTGCAGTTGGCCGACGACGCGCGGCTCGCGCGGATCGTGGGCGGTCTGGGTCCCGACGCCCTGACCGTGAGCCGAGCGGAGTTCCGGGACCTGCTGTCGGGACGGCGGCGTGCCGTCAAGAGCGCGTTGATGGACCAGTCGGTGATCGCGGGACTCGGCAACCTCCTGTGCGACGAGATCCTCTGGAGGGCCCGGGTGGCACCGCGGACCCGGGCGCGGGACCTGAGCGAGACCGCGCTTCGGCGTGTTCATGCGCGGATGGGCCGGGTCCTGGAGTCGTCCGTCCGTGCCGGGTGCGTGCCGCCGAGGCGCTCCTGGCTCACCGGGCACCGGGACGACCGCGAGCCGATGTGCCCCCGCTGCGGGTGGCCCCTGTGCTCGGACCGCGTCGGCGGACGCCGCACGGTCTGGTGCCCGCGGTGCCAGGGATGAGCGGAACGGGCCGTTGCGGAGGGCGGAACCGATCATGGGATGATGACCGGCGACAAAAGGCGACGGCGGTCCGAGGAAGCCGGTGTGAATCCGGCGCGGTCCCGCCACTGTGACCGGTGAGCGAGTTCCGGAACGCCACTGCCCCGTCCGGGGTGGGAAGGCGGGACGAGCGAAGACCCGGGAGCCAGGAGACTCACGCGGTCGCCTCCTCGATCGACGCCGGGGCGGATCTCCCCGGGAGGGGAGTGGGGCGGCGTGCCCGAAATGCCGACGGACGAGGCGCCGGCCGGTGCCGTGGCGGGGAGCGGTCCGGTGCCGTGCCGGGTCGTCGTGTGCCGGGACTGCTGCTGCGGCAGCCCCAAGGTGACCGGGGTGGATCACGCGGCGCAGACCGCGCGGCTGCGCGCGGAGGTGCCGACGCGCGTCTCCGACTGCCTCGACGTGTGCGAGCAGGCGAACGTCGTCGTGGTCCAGCCCTCCGCCGCGGGCCGGGCGGCAGGTGCGCGGCCGGTCTGGCTCGGACTCGTCAACGACCCGGACGCGACCGAGGACATCGTCGCCTGGGTGCGCGCCGGGGGCCCGGGGGTGGCCCCCCTGCCGGAGATCCTCGACCTGTACACCTTCGCACCGCCACGACGTGCCAAGGAGGCCTGAGTCCCGCGCTCGCGAGGAGGCCGGGCGGAATACCTGTGCGGCTGCCTCGGCGCGTACGGTGACGAGAAGATCGTCCGTGAACTGCGTGTCCACCAGACCCTGGAAGGAACCGACGAGATCATGCGCGTCACAGCGGCCCGCGGCCTGACGGGGGCGTTCGGATGACCGCCGCCGAGGAACCCGTCCTGTTCCACACCGCCGGACGGGCCGCCCACATCACCCTCAACCGGCCGAAGGCCCTCAACGCCCTCACCCACGAGATGGTGCGCCGCATCGACGAGGCACTGACGGCCTGGGAACACGACCCGGCCGTGGAGACCGTCGTCGTCACCGGCGCGGGGGAGCGCGGCCTGTGCGCGGGCGGTGACATCCGCGCCATCCACGACGACGTCCGCGGCGGGGACGGCACCGCCTCGGCCGCCTTCTGGCGCGACGAGTACCGCCTCAACGCCCGTATCGCCCGCTGTCCGAAGCCGTACGTCGCCGTCATGGACGGCATCGTGATGGGCGGCGGCGTCGGCGTCTCCGCGCACGGCGGCGTCCGCGTCGTCACCGAGCGCTCGCGGATCGCCATGCCGGAAACCGGCATCGGCTTCATACCCGACGTCGGCGGCACCCGTCTGCTGGCCCTCGCCCCCGGGGAACTGGGCACCCATCTCGCGCTGACCGGTGCGCAGATCGGCGCCGGTGACGCCGTGCTCTGCGGGCTCGCCGACCACTACGTGCCGTCAACGGCTCTGCCCGCTCTCGTCGACGACCTCGCCCACGCCCCTGTGCGGGAGGTGCTGGAGCGCCATGTCCGGCCGCTGCCGCAAGGGGAGTTGGAGGGCCGGCGGGAGTGGATCGACGCCTGCTACGCCGCCGGTACGGTCGAGGACATCCTGAGCCGGCTGCGCGACTACGGCGATCCCGCCGCCAAGGAGGCGGCCGAAACCCTGCTCACCAGGTCACCCACCGCTGTGAAGGTCACCCTGGCCGCCGTGCGCCGCGCCCGCCGTCTCGGGTCGCTGGAGGCGGTCCTCGACCAGGAGTACCGCGTCTCCTGTGCCGCCCTGAGCAGCCCCGACCTGGTGGAGGGCATCCGTGCCCAGGTCATCGACAAGGACCGCGACCCGCGCTGGTCCCCGGGGACCCTCGCCGAGGTGACCGACGCCGACGTGAACCGCTTCTTCACCCCGCTCGGCGACCGCGAACTGGGCCTCGCCGACCCCGGCACCACCGTGGAGGTGAGCGGGACCGCGCGTTGACCGGTCTCGGGCGCAGAAGCGCCTCGCCCGCGACAGGCCGACCGCGCCGTCAGGCAGGTGCCGGTCCGGGCACGTTTGCCGGAACTCCCGACTCGCCCGGTGACGAAGGGAATACGATGGCACGGGCGGCACACGCGGAACGTGCCGCGCGCCGGGGGGAAGGACGCAGCCCATGGCCGCCCAGGACGCCGCCACCGAACTCGTCGGGTTGTGGCCGACGTTGCCACGCCTCGTGGGACCGGACTGGCCGCGTGTGCGCGCGCAGGCCCTGAACCTGGTCGGCCGGCTCGGCGGCGCGGACACCGACGAGGAACGCGTCGCCCACACCGAGTCCCTGCTCGAACTCCTGCTTCCCTACCCCGCGGTGGCCGGCGTCCTCGGGGAGGCGTACCACCGCGGGCGGAGATCCGCCGAATCCGTGACGGACACCCCCGGCTGGACGGAACTGTGCCGGCTGCTGGACGCCGCGCCACGCGAGCAGTGGATCACCGCCCGGTTCGACGCGGACTCCCCGGACGGCTCGCCGGCGGACCGGCGGACCCGCCGGCTGGTCGTCGGCATCGACAGCGCCGCCCACCCGTACGCCTTCTCCTCCGCCCAACTCGACCTGACCGTACCTCCGGAGGCGGAGACGGGAACTCTGGACGTCGAGGTGTACGGAGCGCCGGAGGCCGTCGAGGTGCTGCCGGTGAGCCGGTCACTGGTCGTGCGGCGGCACAGGCCCGGCCACGGGGACGAACCGCCCGGGGCGATCTTCGACCTCCGGTTCCTCAACGACGACCGCCCGGTGTCCCTGATGGTCGTCACCCGCACGACGGACCGGCGCACACCCCAGCAACTCCGGCTCACCGCCCACCCGTCGGGACTGCTGAAGCAGGAGAACCTGCTGAGCCAGTGGCGGCCGGCCACCGACTCCGCCGCGCCGCCGATCACCCTGTCCCTCACCCTGATCTCGGCGGGCGGCGCCCACGTCCTGACCGCGCACGACGCAACGGGCAGCGCCACGGCGGCGATCCCGTACAGCCGTGAGGAACTGGACGCGCTCGTACGCGAGGCGAGGAGCGGGATCGAAGCGCTGCTGCTGGGTCCGGAGGGCCGCCGCTACGAGTCGTCCCTCGACATCCCGGAGGAGCAGTACGGGGCCGACCTGCGCCGACTGGCCCGGTCCGGATTCGACCTTTTCCACGCCCTGTTCCGCCCCGACGACGGCAGCGCGGACCTGCGCAGGATCGGCGACATGGTCATCGACACCCTCGCGTCCGCCGGTCCGGACTCCGCACCGTGCGTCGAGGTGGTCGGCAACGGGCTGAACCTGCCCTGGCACCTCATGTACGCGGTCGACACCTACGACGACGAGCGGCTCTCCCCGTACCGTCTGCTGGGCCTCGGGGCACGGCTCGCCCTCGTCCCCCTGCGCTCCGGCCACCATCAGCGTCACCGCACGGAGTACGTGCCACGGACCGCGCGGGAGGCGACCGCGCTGATCGCCGTGAACACGGACATCGACCGCGCCACGACCGGGCAGCCGCGCGCCCTCGTGGCGGGACAGGTCGACTACTGGAAACAGCGCCTCGCCGAGCGCGCGGAAGTCGTCGACGAGGCGGAGCGGGTCACCGAGGCCCTGCGTAAGCCGAAACGGCCCGATTCCCTCTGGTACTTCTACTGCCACCTCGTGGACGGCGAACGGGGAACGCCGCTGGGGGACGCGGCCCTGGGGTTCATCGCGGGGCGGCAGGTGGGACTGCGGGACGCCAGGCGCGACGCCCCGCCCGACGTGCCCCTGCCGGGCGCCCCCCTCGTCGTCCTCAACGCCTGCAACTCCTCCGGCCGGGACTCCGTGCTCCGCGGGGGCTTCCCCTCGTACTTCCTCAGCAAGGGTGCCCGCGCCGTGGTCTGCACCGACATCGAGCTGCCCACGGTGCTCGGCGCCGAGTGGGCACGCCGCTTCTTCGACCGCCTGCTCGCGGGCACCACCGTCGCCGCCGCGCTGCACCTGACGGCCCGCGACCTCGTCGAACGCCACCGCAATCTGCTGTGCCTGCTCTACACGGCCTTCGGCACCGCCGGCGTGCGGATGGTGACACCGGCGTGATCAGCGTCGAGGCGCTGCCCGCGGCACACGGCGACTGCCTGTGGGTCGAGTGGGACGACGGCCCTCACCGACGCCGCATGCTCATCGACGGCGGTCCCGGCGGAACCCGGGCCCTGCCCGCCGCACTGGCGGCGCGGTTCCGGCAACAACCCGAGGTCCAAAGGGAGTTCGACCTCGTCGTGTGCAGCCACATCGACGACGACCACATCGTCGGGCTGCTCCCGCTGCTGACCGCGCCCCCGAAGAACTTCCTGGCCCGCGAGATATGGTTCAACTCCCTCGAACACACCGGCCCCGCGGACACGCTCGGCGTGCGCAGCGCCGAGCGTCTGGCCGAGGTCCTGCGCGCGGGCCGGCTTCCCTGGAACACCGCCACGGGCGGCGGCCCGATCGTCGTGCCCGGACAAGAGCGCCTGCCCGTGTTCCGGTTGCGCGGTCTCTCCCTCACCCTGCTCTCGCCCTGGCCGGAGCAGTTGTCCCGGCTGCGCACCGAGTGGCGCGGCAAGGCGGCCGCCCGGCCGGAGCGGGACGTCCTCGGAGCCCCGGCCGCTCCCACGGCGTTCGACGCGCGTCACCTGGCGGAGCTGGCCGCCCGCCCCTACCGGGCGGACCGCGCCCCGGCGAACGGATCCAGCATCGCCTTCCTGGCCGAGCACCCCGACGGCAGCCGGGTCCTGTTCGCCGCCGATGCCCACGCGGACGTCCTGGTCCGCTCGTTGCGCCGACTGTGGCACGGCAACGGGTACCCGGTCTCCCTCGTCAAGGCACCCCACCACGGCAGCGCGCACAACGTGAGCGCCGGGCTGGTCGCCGCGATCGAGTGCCGGGACTGGCTGTTCTCCACCGACGGCGGCCGCGGTCACGCCCGGCGCACGCGCGCCGGCCGCTCGACGCATCCCGCACCCGAGGCGGTCGCCAGGATCCTGCTGCGCAACGCCGCGGGCGAGGACCGACCGCGCGAACCGCACACCACCCTCTGGTTCAACCACAGCACGCCCAGCACCCGGCGCTACGCCCACCCTTCACTGGCGGCGCTGGGCGTGCGCACCGAATACCCGCAGACCGGCACGGGCGGCATCACGGTGGTCGTCTCGCAGGGCAGCGTCCTGCGCGGCGACCGGCCCGCTCCGTAAGTGGCCGGGCGCCGCCGCGGTCACACACCCACATAGGCGAAACCGGCCCAGTGGTCGGGGTGGGCGTAGGAACGCGCCTCGGGGCCGCCCGGCAGGGTCCGCAGCGCCAGCCGGAAGCGGCGAGCGGCCTGCGTGGGCAGCCAGGGGGCCTTCGCGGCGGTGGCCTCGGCGTACTGGGCGAGTTTCTCCGCGTTGGTGGTGTCGCGCATCCAGCTCTGCGCCAGGGCGAGCGCCTCGGGAGGATCCACAGGCTCCTCCCGGTGGCGCCAGAGCCGGTAGAACTCCGTCATCAGCATCGCGGTGGCCACGTCCCCGACCTCCCACAGAGAGGCGAGCACCCCGGCCGCGCCCGCCTGGAGCAGCCCGGTGGGCAGGGCGACGACCTCGTCGGGCAGGTCCGTGCCGGGTACGAGGGTCTCGCAGGCCGACAGGACGGCCAGCCGCAGTCTCAGCCGCAGCGTCAGCAGGTCCCTCAGTCGCAGCCGGTCGGTTCCCGCGAGCAGCAGATGGCTTTCCAGCGGCGCCGCGAGATCCGCCTTTCCGTGGCAGGCCAGATGGGCGACGTCCGCCTCGCGCAGCGCCTCGGCGACGGCCCGCGCGCCGGCCGTGTCACCGGCCAGCATCACCGGGGCGGCCCCGGGAAAGGCGGCGCCGGCGACCGACGCCTCGGTGCCGGCGTACTCCAGCGGCGGGCCGGGCCGCGCGCGCGTCGGGGCCGCCACGGTGACCAGCCGCCGTGCCGGAATCCGGGACATCGCTCTGGCGGCGCTCAGGGCACGGGCGTTGGGCACGTAGTTCAGCGTGCGGTGGTCGAGGGCGTAGCGGCGCCCGGCCGGCCGGCTCGTGTCCTCCGTCCAGGCGGCGTGCAGCGGCAGCAGCCCGAGGAGCCCTCCGGCGACGAGCGTCGCCGCGCCGGGCCCGGGCAGCCGCCGCAGCACGGGTTCCATGACCGCCGGCCACAGCCAGCGGGTGATGTCGTCGAGAGCCGTGCGCCAGGCGTCCCCGCCCTCCGAGGACGTGTCCTTGTCCCGGGCGTGCGCCGTGAGATACGGCGCCACCCGGTCCCGCAGCTCCCGCGCGGTCAGCATCGGCAGCGGCACGTGCTCGACCTCAGCGCCGCGCACGATCAACGCCAGCCCTCCCGGTTCGGCCGCGGTGAGGTAGACGAGCGGGGAGCCGGAGGCGGCCTCCGCGATGTCGTCCATGGTCGGCGGCGCGAGGAACGAGGCGAACTCCCGTACCCCGTCGATCTCGACGCCCTGCACCTCCCGGACGACGTCGTCCAGCTCGCGGCGCGCGGCCCGGATCTCCTCGACACGGTCGTCGTACGCCATCCTCGTCCTCCCCCGGCCCGCGCCCAGTATGGAACGGCCCGCCGTCCCGTGCGGGCCAATCGCCCAACCCGCGCTGATCCGGCAGCGGTTGGCGCGCGGTCACCCGATCTCCCGTAGAGCGGCGTCCAGTCGTCCCAGTGCCTGCGCGTAACGCCGGCGCAGCGGCCGCGGCAGACGGTCCGACGACACCCGAACGAGGCCGAGTTCCTCGCTGAGCAGGACGGCCCGGCCCCGTTCGAGACGCACCGCCGCGTCCGCCGCACGCCCCGTCACGGCCAGCGCGTACACGGACTCCTGGACGAGTCCGCGCGACGCGACGAGCCAGGCCTCCCGGTGACGGCGCAGCGACTGGGCCCGGTGCAGCGCCTCCGCGGCCCGCAGCAGGTATCCGTCCGCCTCGCCCACCTCGTCCCACGCCGAGCGCCGTACCGCCCAGCGCATCCAGTTGCCGGCCGCGGCCACCGTCATCTCGGGAGCCACCACCAGGCCCGCGCCGCACGCCTCCCGCAGCGCGTCGCGGGCCGCCGCGACGTCGCCGGGCGCGCCGGTGGCCTCGGACACGATCCGCCATGCCTCGCCGAGGACGTTCAGCCGGCTCGCCCGGTACGGCGCGGTGGCCGGGGTCAGCGAAACGGCTTCCGCGAGGGCGTCCACGGCCTCCAGCAGCGCGGACCGGCTCCGCTCCGGCTGCCCGCCCAGGCGGCGCATCTCGCCCAGGTCCGAGAGCGCGTTGCCCAGGTTGGCCAGGAACGTGGCCCGGCCCGCGACACCCCACGGGGACACCTCGATGGCCTTGCGGTACGCCGCGACGGCCGCCTCCAGGTCGCGCAGGTCGACGCAGTCGCCCGGCCGCGGCATCGCGTCGTCGGGGAACCGCGCGCCGAACCGGGTCAGCAGCGCGCTGCCGAGGTTGTTGTACCACCCGCCCAGTTCGGGATCGTCCTCGTAGGCGTGCGCGGCCGCGAGCCGCGCGTGTCCGACCGCCTCCTGGAGGTCGTCCTCCGCGCCGTGGCGCTCGTAGCGGTCCATCCGCAGCATGCCGACGTTGCTGCAGATCCTCGCCCAGGCGCGGTCCTCGCGCGGAAGGGCGGCCAGGGCGCGGGTGCCGAGGCCGATCGCCGCGTCCAGGTCGTCCAGGGACCCGGTGGCGTCGTAGCGGTCCCACAGGCACAGCACCGAGGTGGCCGCGTAGCGCGCCCAGGCCACCGACCCCTCCGGCGCACCGGCCAGCGCCGTACCGGCCGCCGTCATCGCGGCCGAGAGGTCGCCCGGTTCTCCCGTCACGTCGTAGCGGTCGGTGAGGACGACGGCCAGGTCGTTGGCGCGTGCGGCCGGGTCGACCCGGTCGGTGTCGAGGGCGCGGCGGTAACCGGCCACGGCCCGGTCGAGGTCCGCGATGTCCCCGAGGTCCCAGAACCGTCTGCGGTACGCGTCGCCCAGCTCCACGTGCAGCCGCGTCAGCACCTCGCTCCCGGCCCCGGCGGCCTCGGCCGATCTCAGGGCCCGCTCGGCCTGTTCCGGGCCTGCGGCATCATCCGTCCCGTCGTCCACCGGCGCCTCCGCACCCGTTACCCCCCCGCGGTCTGCCGCACAGCCCGTCCCCCCATGGTCTGCCGCACCGCGTCGGCTTTCGCGATGGTACTGAGCCGGTGCCGGGGCCGGGTCGGAATGCCGGCGACGGTTTGGGCACACGGGGAAACGGATGCGGGACCGCGCGGGGCACACCGGCTCTCCTGGACGGCGGTTGCGGGTGCGGGCGGTCACGGAGGCGACGGGCCGGTGCGTACCGGCCACGGCTCGGCGGTGTCCGTTCCGGCCGTCTCCAGCGCCGAGACCCGGCGCGCGGCCCGACGGAAACGTGCCGCCAGGTCGGGCCGGAACGCCTCGAGCCGGGTGAGATCGGCCCGGTCGCGTTCGAGCGCGCCGGCCAGGGCCCGGGCGCGGCCCAGTTCCAGGGTCAGCACCGCGCCGCGGACGTCGTCGACGGCGGCCCGTTCATGGGCGGCGTGCGGCGGGATCCCGGCGAGCGTGGACAACCAGGTGTCGACGGCGGCACGCGTGCTCTGCACGCGCACCAGCCGTTCCATCGCCTCGGCCGCGTACCCGAACGCCTCGACGGCCTCCGCGTGTTCCGCGCGTGCGCAGGCCCACATACCCCAGGCACGGGCAGCGGCCGCCCGGACCTCCGGCGCGCCCGGCTCGGCGAGCAGACAGCTACGGCGGTACGCGTCCACGGCAGACGCCAGGTCCTCGGCGTTCCCCGTACGGTCGTGCCGGGCGCGAAGGCCGTGGGCGAGGTTGCACAGCCGGCCCGCGAGGTCCGGTGAGCCGGCCTCGGTGTCCGCGACCGCGCGTTCCAACTCCCTGATCGCTGCAGCGAGTTCGGCCGGATCGCCGGTCACCGTCGCGTGGTCGAGCAGCGCGGTGCCGAGGTTGGCCCGCACCGCCCGGCCGCGTGGAGTGCCCGGGCGGACCAGTGCGAGCGCCTCCCGGTAGCTCTCGACCGCCCGCCTCAACGCCGCTCTGTCGTCGGCCAGTTCGGCTCGGAGCCGCAGCGCCGCGGCGAGGTTGTTCAGGGCCGCGACACGCTCCGGTGCACTCACCGCGGTCAGGGAGACGGCCCGATCGTGGACGGCGACGGCCCTCGCGGCCTCCTCCGCGTCGTCGGTCCGCCGGGCGCGGGTGCGCAGGCTGGTGCCGAGTTGGTCGAGCCGCAGGGCCGGACCACCCCGCTCGTGGACGGGTGCGCCGACCGCGCGCCGATGGGCCGCGACGGACAGGTCCAGGTCCGCGAGGTCCCCCGTGCTCTGGTAACGGGCGAGCAGGACGGTGCCCAGATCGCCGTCGCGGGCGGCGCGCTCAGGAGAGGTCGCCGGGGTCGCCTCCGCGGCGAGGGTGAAGTGCGTGACCGCCGCTCGGAGGTCGTCCGGGGAGCCGAGCCGGTCGTGGCGGTCGACGAGCAGACCCGCCAGGTTGGCGCGCCGCGCCGGTGCCTCGGGCGAGGCGCGGGCTGTCAGCTCCACGGATTGCTCGGCCGCCTCGATCGCCGCCTCCAGGTCTCCTTCGTCGTCCGTGAGTTGGTACCGGTCGGCCAGCGCCACGGCCAGGTTGCCGCGGGCGCGCGCGTACGAGACCCGCTCGCCGTGGGGTACGTCGGCGAAGGCGGTGACGGCCGCCTCCAGGTCGTCGGGATCGCCTTGGAGTGCGAAGCGCGCGTACAACGCCGAGCCCAGGTTGGTCAGCAGCGCCGCGCGCACCGGTGGGTCGTCGGGGGTGAGCCCGGCGGCGGCTCGCCTCAGCAGTCCGAGGGCACGGTCGAGGCAGGAGGCGTCGCCGCCGATGTCGTACCACTGGAGCAGGGCGCGCGCTTGGTTGACGGTGAAGAGCCGGCGTTCCGGCAGCCCCGGCGGTGTGGCCACGACCGCCTCCGCCAGGACGGCGACGGCGCGCCGCACGTCCTCGGTCCGGCCGTCGCGGTCGCCGCGTGCGATGAGCGCCAGCCCCAGGGTGTTCTGCGCGCCCACCCGGGTGGGGATCGCCGCCGCACGTTCCACGGTCTCCTCGGCGTCGCGCAGCGCGGCGTCCAGGTCCGCGGCCTCTCCGCCGGCCTCGTAGCGGCGCAGGGCGTCGACGGCCCGGTTGGCGAGTCCGACCAGGTCGGGATCGGTCTCGTCGGCCGTCAGCTCGCGGAAGGCTGCCGCCGTGCCGATGGCCCGGCAGCGGCGCAGCAGGCCCTGGTGGTACCGGTGGGAGTCGGCGATTTCGTGCGCGCCGATCCGGTCGGCGGCGTCGGCGAGTTCCCCGATCAGCTCATCGGCGTCGGCCGTCGTCAGCGCCGGGTGGCGTTCGACGAGGTGCCGGGCCGCCGCCCAGGAGTCGGTCGCCTCGAACCGCCCGAACAGCCACTCGAGACGGCGTTCGCGCAGTCGGACGCGCAGGGACGCGAGCAGTCGCCGGACGGGATGGGCCCCCTCCCGAGGCGGACCGCTCATCACGGTGCCGCCGGGTCCGTGGACAGCGCCTGGGGGCCTGGGAGGGCCGCCGTCTCCAGCAGCCGTTCGGCGTACGCCCAGGCCGCCGACTCCACCCAGCGTGCCCGTACCAGCAGTGCCTGGAACGCCACCAGGAGCAATTCCACCACCAGGAGCGCGGCCAGCAGCGGGGTGCCCGGCCGCCCAAGGAATCCGGGCGCGGTGAACATCCAGGCCAGTACGGCCAGCAGCCCTGCCACGGCGACGGGCAGGGCGTACGGCCGCAACCCCAGCACATTGCGCCGGAACCCGTATTCGCAGTTCTGCTCGTGGACCAGTTCCGCCCCCGGCAGTCCGCGGGCCCGGACGCGCAGGGCCAGTCCCGCGGCGTCGTAGATCTGGTCGGCCTTCCACGGGTCCGCCGCCTCCTCATCTTCCGTCGGCAACCGCAGCGAAGGGCCGGTGATCTCCTGAACACGGGCGTGCAGAAAGCCGAGTTGCTGCCGGCCGGTGGGGCCGCGCCAGCGCAGCACCTGCACGCTGGGCTTCCCTCCCCAGGACAGAAAGAGCCGCCGTTCGATGCGCTTGCCCCTGCTGCGCCCCAACTGGTCGGCGAACAGGGGTAGTCCGCTCAGCAGGACCAGTGACCACAGCCACTGCGTCCGGGGCAGGGCCGGGGCGCTCGCGGCGATGGGCAGCGCGACCGGAAGCAGAGTGATGAGGACGGGTCGCAGTCGTGCCCTTCGGTTGTACTTGTCGAACAGGAGGAAGAGCGCGCCATGTCCCACGGTTTCCCTCCCCCGTTGTAGTCGGCAGGCCTCCGGCACCCGCACGGATCCGTCGGCTGAGATACCCGTTCGGCACTCCGGCCATGCGGGCGCGGCGCACGACCGAATCCCGGCCGGGCCGACCGTGGAAGGCAATCAGGCAGTAGCCGCGAGTCCGACGAGGAGCCGGGCCGTGCCCGCGGGGTCGACGAGTTGATGGAGGTGCTCGCCGGGCAGGTGGGCCACACGCCAGCCGCGTTCGCGTGCCTCGGCGGCGACTTCGGCGTACGGAGGGCCGAACAGCAAGTAGGAGCAGGGGTGGTCGTCCCAGCCGTCGGGGATCGGTACGTGCTGCTCGTAGTAGGACAGCGGCAGGGCGGGCTGCTCCTCCACGACCGTCCGCCGCACATCCGGATCGGGGAACATGGGCGCGACGTCTGCTTCGTCCCACCAGTCGGTCCAGCGCGGCAGCGTGCCGTCCACGGCCATCGGGCGGAGGAACTCCAGCAACTCGGGTGAGGCGACGGGGGTTTGCCCGCGGCGGGCCGGTAGCGCGGCGTCCACGAAGATGGAGCCGGTCACCGGACGGTCGAGGCCCGAGCGGATGGCCGGCACGAACAACCCGGCGTTGCTGTGTGCCACCAGCACGACGGGGCTGTCGGCCGGGACCTGTCGGAGGTCGTCGCGGACGGCACTGACCGCACGAGGCCAGAAGGGCGGACCGCCGACGCCGACGTGCAGCAGGGACGGCACGCGTACCCGGTGTCCCGCCGCTGTCAGGCGTTCGGCCACCGGGTGCCAGGTCGAGGGGCCCACGGACGGACTGTGCACGAGAACGAAGATCGGCCGCATGCCACGATCCTGTCGGCCACGGCGTGGGAGGCGCCACCGTCTTGGCCGACAGCAGAAGCCCGGACACGAGCCGGTTCCGGGATGCTCCTCTGCCTGGACCGGCCGGCACAGACTATGTGTGCCGGTGCCATGACTCGGCTCCAAAGAACGGTGCTTGACAACATGCCACTCGCCGTACGGCGCTCCTAGGGTTCCGGCAACCACGACACACCGTCAGGAGCCGATCGTCATGCGTTCCAGCCTCACGGACACCTTCAGAAGCAGATCCGTTCGCGCGCTCACCCTGCTCGCCGTCGGCTCCCTGATCGCGGGCTGCTCCTCCGCGGGCACCGCCGGCACCGCGTCCGCCGGCTCCGACGGCAGGTCCGCCCCCGTGAAGGTGGGGCTGGTCTACTCCCGCAGCGGACTCCTGGCCGCCTACGGCAAGCAGTACGAGGAAGGCTTCAAGGCGGGCCTGGCCTACGCCACGCACGGCACGAACAAGGCCGGCGGCCACCCGATCGAGGTCACCGAACAGGACGACGCGGGCGACCCGGCCAAGGCCGTCGCCGCGGCCAAGTCCCTCGTCGGCAAGGGCCACAAGATCCTCGTCGGCACCACCGACTCCGGTGTGGCACTGCAGATGGCGCCGCTGGCCGCGCAGAACAAGGTGCTGTACGTCAGCGGTCCCGCCGCCACCGACGCGGTCACCGGCGTCAACACCTACACCTTCCGCTCGGGCCGGCAGTCGTACCAGGACATCCTCGCCGCCGGAACCCTGCTCGGCGACGCCAAGGGCAAGAAGGTCACCGTGCTCGCCCAGAACTCCGCGTTCGGACAGGCCAACGTGGCCGCGGTGAAGGCGGTCCTCGGGAAGAAGGGCGCGCACGTCGGCTCCGTGCTGGCCCCGCCGAGCGCCACCGACCTCACGCCCTTCGCCCGCCAGACCAGGGCCGGCAAGCCGGATCTGGTGTTCGTCGCCTGGGCCGGCGCCACCGCGCACGCCCTGTGGACGGCACTGGACCAGCAGGGCGTACTCGACGCCGGCAAGGTCGTCACCGGACTCGCGGGCACCGCCTCGTACCCGATCTTCGGCGCGGCGGGTTCCAAGGTCTCCTTCCTCGCCCACTACTTCCCGGGCGCCGGGGGCGGCAACCCGGTGGAGAAGGCCATGCTCGACGGCATCACCAAGGCCGGCGGCACCCCCGATCTGTTCAGCACCGACGGCTTCACCGCCGCCCAGATGATCGTGCACGCGATCGAGTCCGGCAGCGCCACCGACACCTCCGCCATGGTCAAGGCCCTGGAAGGCTGGAGCTTCGACGGGCCCAAGGGCAAGGAGCAGATCCGCGCGGCGGACCACGCCCTGCTGCAGCCGATGTTCACGGCCCGGCTCAAGGGCGGCGGCAGCACCGCCCGGCCCGAGCTGATCGACAGCATCCCGGTGACAGCGGTCGCGCCACCGACCACGAAGACGGCGGGCTGAGAGGATGACTTCCCCGAACACGACGTCCGCGGGCGCCTCGGGGCCTCCGGACGCCGGGGAGACTCGCACCTCCCCGGAGCCTGTCCTCCGGCTGCGGGACGTCGGCTGGACGATCGGCGGCGCGACCATCGTCGACGATGTCTCCCTCGACGTCCACGAAGGCGAGTTCCTGGCCTTCATCGGTCCCAACGGCGCCGGTAAGACCTCCCTGTTCAACCTGGTCAGCGGGCTCAACCCGGTCTCCCGGGGCACGATCGGACTCGACGGCCGCGATGTCACCACGCAGGCCGTGCCCGCCCGGGCGCGGCGTGGCCTCGGCCGCACCTTCCAGACGTCCAGCCTGTGGCTCGGCATGACGGTCGCCGACCATGTGCGGCTCGCGGCCCAGGCCGCCGACGGCGGCTCCTACCGGGTCTGGCGCCGTGCCGGCACCTACCCCGAGCAGGTCGACCGGGTGCTGGCGCGCACCCAGCTCGCGCACCGCGCCGACACCTGCGCCGGCTCCCTCTCGCACGGTGAGAAGCGAAAGCTGGAGCTCGCCGTTCTGCTCGTCGGCGAGCCCCGGCTGATGCTGCTGGACGAGCCGATGGCGGGCGTGAGCGCCGAGGAGGTGCCCGCGCTGACGGAACTCATCCGGTCGCTGCACAAGGAGGAGGGACGCACCGTGCTCATGGTCGAGCACCACATGGACGTGCTGCTGGACCTGGCCGACCGGCTGGCCGTGATGCACCACGGCACGCTGCTGGCGCTGGACACCCCACAGGCCGTGATGGCGGACCCCACCGTGCAGCAGGCCTACCTCGGGGAGGAGCTGTGACCCCCGCCCCCGCGCCCCTGCTGACCGTACGTGACCTGCGCGTCGTGATCGGGGGCAGGCACATCCTGCACGGCGTCGACCTGGAGGTGGCCTCCTCGGGCACCACCGCCCTGCTGGGCCGCAACGGAGCCGGCAAGACGACCACCGTACGCGGCATCCTCGGCCTCGTTCCGCGGACCGGCAGCGTGCTGCTGGCCGGCGAGGAGACGGTGCGCCTGGCCACCCACGTCCTGGTGCGCCGGGGGATCGGCTACGCCCCCGAGGACCGCGGCGTCTTCGCCGCCCTCAGCGTGGCCGAGAACCTGCGCCTGGCCGAGCGGCCCGGCGCCGGTGAACCGGCCTACGACCTCGTGTACGAGCTCTTCCCGGAACTGAGACGACGCGCACGGCAGGCCGCCGGCACCCTGTCCGGCGGTCAGCAGCAGATGGTCGCCATCGCCAGGACCCTGCTCAACGGGAACCGGCTGATCATCGCCGACGAACCCACCAAGGGCCTGGCGCCCAGGGTGGTCACCGAAGTCGCCCAGGTGCTGGAGCGCGCCGCCGCGGCGGTGCCGGTGCTGCTCGTGGAGCAGAACCTCGCCGTGGTGCGCCGCCTCGCCCGCCACTGCGTCGTCCTCGCCGACGGCCGCACCGCGCACCGGGGCCCCGCCGCCGACCTGTTCGCCGACGCCGAGGCGGCCCGCCGGCTGCTCGGCGTCGGCCGAGCGGGCCACGGCAGCACCGCGACGGCGCCCACCGGCCCGTCCGTTCGCACCGCGGCGCGCCCCGCCGCCAGGACCGCGGAGGCAGACGCCTGATGTCCACCGTCGTACTGCTCGCCTTCACCGGGCTCGGCCTGGGCGCTCTGTACTTCCTGGTGGCGTCCGGCCTGTCGCTGATCTTCGGGCTGATGGACGTGCTCAACTTCGCCCACGGCGCGCTGCTGTCCGTGGGCGCCTACGGCACCTGGTGGGCCGCCTCCGGCCACCTGCCCGGTGCCGGACCCGGAGGGGCCGGGTTCGCCCTCGCCGTCGTCTTCGGCACCGCGGTGGGTACCGCCGCCGCCGTGCTGCTCGAACTCGCCGTGATCCGCCCGCTCTACACCCGGCCCCGCGAGCAGATCCTCGCGACGGTGGGCGTGGGCCTGGCCGTCCCCGCCCTGCTGTCCGCGATCTGGGGGTCCGACGCCCGGCCCTTCCCCGGGCCGAAGGCACTGTCCGGCACCTTCGGCCTGCTGGGTGCCGAAGTGCCGCTCAACCGCCTGGTTCTGATCGGCGCCGCCCTGGTGGTGCTGACCGCGCTCAAGCTGGTCCTCGGCCGCACCCGGCACGGGCTGGTCGTCCGCGCGGGGGTGGAGGACCGGGCGATGGTCACCGCGCTCGGCATCGACGTGCGCAAGGCGTTCACCCTGGTCTTCGCCATCGGCGGCGCGGCAGCGGCCCTCGGGGGTGCCCTCGGCGGCCTCTACTTCGGCTCCGTGGATCCCGAACAGGGCACCTCCCTGCTCATCTTCGCCTTCGTGGTCGTCGTGACGGGCGGCATGGGCTCGCTCACCGGCGCCGCGCTGGCCTCGGTGGCCGTGGGCCTCGTCCAGCAGTTCGCCAACTACTACACCACCGCCGGGCTCGGCGACCTCGCCGTCGTCGTCCTGCTCGCCGCCCTGCTGCTCGTCCGGCCGCGGGGGCTCACCGGGAGGCTCGCATGACCACCGCCACCCAGCCGCGCGGCCGGGCCCGCACGGCGGACCAGCCCGTCGCCACCCGGTCCGGGAGACTGCGGCGCGCCACCCGCTGGTGGCCTGCCCTCCTGCTGGTGGTGCTCCTCACCTTGCCCTTCAGCGCGCTGCCGCTGCCGGGTCTGCTCGACGGCCCGATCGGCGGCCCCGGCAACCTGCAACTGCTCGCCCTGTGCCTGCTCTTCGGGGGCCTGGCCACCGGCTACGACCTGCTGCTCGGCCGCACCGGACTGCTGTCCTTCGGACACGCGCTGTACTTCGCCGCGGGCACCTACGTCACCAACACCGTGATGCTGGAGGCCGGCCTGCCGCTCGCTGTGTCCGCGCTGCTCGGCCTGGTCTCGGGGGCCGCGCTGTCCGCCCTGCTGGGCGCGGTCAGCCTACGCGTCAGCGGCATCGGGTTCTCCATGGTGACCCTGGCCTTCGCGCAGGCCGCGTCGATCCTCGTGCAGCGCGATCCCGGAGGCGTCACCGGCGGCGAGGAGGGCCGGGCCGCGCCCGTGGCCAAGCTGCCCGCCCCGCTGGTCGGCATCGAGCACACCGCCAACCTGTACTGGATCGCCCTGGCCTACCTCGTAGTGGTGCTGGCCGTCGTGCGGTGGGCGGTCCGCTCGCCCCTCGGCAGGGTCTGGGAGGGCATCAAGGAGAACGAGCGCCGGGTGGAGGTGCTGGGGCTGCGCCCGTACGGTTTCAAGCTGGCCGCCTTCGTCCTGGCGGGCACTCTCGCCGCGCTCGGCGGCATCGTGTACCTGCTGCTGACAGGCGGTGCCACCCCCCGGACGACCACCTCCGACTTCACCCTGTCCCTGCTGGTGATGGTGGTGCTGGGTGGTTCCGGCACCCGGTGGGGCCCCATGGTCGGCGGCATTCTCTACACCTGGGCCGACCACAGGCTCGGCGATCTGGCCGGCTCGGGCGCGGTCGCCGGTCTGCCCTCCGTGGTCCGTGTGCCGCTCTCGCAACCGCTGTTCCTGCTCGGCGCGCTGTTCGTCGCGGTGATATACCTGCTTCCCGGCGGCGTGGCGCGGCTCCCGGCGCGGCTGCGCGCCGCCCGTACGCCCCGCGCCGCCGCGGACCGCGAGGAGGTCCTCCCGTCATGAGCCGCACTCCTCGGAACGAGGCGACGGCCCGTCAGGACGCGGCCGCTCTCGCGCCCACCCGTTCGGGCGTCAGTCACCCGACAGCAGGTGCAGACGCAGGGCGAGTTGGAGTTCCAGGGCGTGCGCGGGGGTGTTCCAGTCGGGGCCGAGCAGCGCCTGGATGCGGTCCAGACGCTGCACAACGGTGTTCACATGCACGTGCAGCTCCTCCTTCGCCCGGGTCAGGCTCCCGCCGCAGTCGAAGTAGGCGCGCAGCGTGCGGACCAGTTGGGTGCCGCGCCGGGCGTCGTACTCCAGCAGCGGTCCCAGGGCGGCGGTGACGAAGCCGTCCACATCGTGACTGTCGCCCAGCAGCACGCCGAGCAAGCCGAGTTCGGCGACGCTCGCCCAACGCCTGTCGCGGCCGAGCACCCGCAGGGCCCGCAGGCAGCGCAAGGCCTCGGCGTGCGCGTCGGCGACGGCCTGCGGTCCGGCGGCCGGCCCGGCGCCGGCCACCGTGACCGGTACGCCGGTCAGCCGGCCGAGCTGCCCGGCCGCGACGCGGGCCGCCTCACCCGGCCCCGTGCCGTCGTACGGGAGCAGCACAACCACGACGCCCTCGTGTTCCGCGCTGACGCCGCCCCACCCGAAGAGGTACTGCACGACGGCGTCGGCAAGCCGCTCCCGGGCTGCTTCACCGGCCCGGGCGACGAGCAGGACATGAGGCTGGTCGAGGTCGAAGCCGAGGCGGCGGCCGCGGGCCACCAGGCCGGCCGGATCGCGGTCGGGCGCGGTGAGCAGATCGGTGATCAGATCGCCGCGTACGCGGTTCTCGGTCTCCGCGACCGAACGCCTCAGCAGGAGCAGCAGCGAGGTCACGACGCTGCTGCGCTCGAACAGACGCCGGTCGGGGCCGTCGAGATCGGGCCGCCCGTACAGGACCAGACAGCCCAGCAGTTCCTGCCCGGCCAGCACCGCGCAGACCCAGCGCCCGTCACGGAACACCGCGTGGGCGGCCGCACGCGAGCTCTCCGCTGCCGCGACCAGCGCCGCCGCCTCCCGTGCGCCACCGCTGTCGTCCCTGCCGCCGGTGAACGCGCCGCCGTGCCCGCCGACCGCGGTGAGGGGCCACCCGGAGCCGTCGTGGACCGCGACGTCCCCCCGCAGCAGAGCGGCCACGGCGGCGGCCACGTCCGGGACGTCGCCGCCGCGCAGCACCAGATCGGTGAGCCGGTCATGCGATTCCTCGGCACGCTGCATGGCGGCGGAGTGTTCCCCGGATCACGGCGTTGGCCTCGGCCAGTTCGGCCAGCGCGACGCGTGCGTCGGCCATGGCCTTGGCGGTGTCGATGGCGGCGTGGTCGGCCAGCGAGCACAGCAGGGCGACCTCTTCCGGGGCGAAGGTGCGTGGGGTGCGGTCCGCGGCGAAGAGCGCCCCGATGACCTGGCCGCCGTTTCCCGCCCCGAGCAGCAGTGGCACGCCGAGGATCGCGACCAGGCCCTCGTCAAGGACCCCGGCGTCGATGCTTCCGGTGTGCAAAAAGCGTTCGTCGGTGCGGTAGTCCGGGGAGGCGTAGGGGCGGGCGGTCTGCGCGACCAGACCGCCGAGGCCCTCGCCCAACTGCAGGCGCAGATTCTGGAACAGCTCCGACACCGAGCCGTCGGTGACCCGCATGTAGGTGTCCCCGGCCTCCTCGTCGGGCAGCGTGAGGTAGGCCGTGTCGGCGCCCAGGAGCAACCTGGCCCGCCGGACGATCGAGCGCAGCACAGCGTCGAGGTCACGCAGGGCCGCCAGATCGCCGGCGGTGTCGAAGAGCGCGGTCAGCTCCGCCTCCCGGCGCCGGTGCTGCCGAAGCGTGGTCTGGACGCGCAGCGCGGCTTCGGTGGCCAGTTCGACCTCCGCGAGGTCCGGGGCGGCGGCACCGCTGCGCCGGGCCTCGACGGCGACGGCGCCGAGGTCTTCGGCGGGGGCGCCGGCGGCGAGGAGTTCAAGCAGCCGGCGCAGGTGACGGGCGACGGAGACGGGCTTGTGCGGCATGGGCGGCAACCGTTGCGAAGTCGGTGGGCAGTGGCGTCGGCGCACGGCCGACGAGGCAACGGCCGAAGAGGGTCGGGGCCTCCCCGGCCGGAAGGCCCCGGCCCTCCGGCCGGGGAGCGGTGCCGGACTGTCAGGCCGACGTGGCCGTCCGGCGGTCCGGGGTGCCCTGTGCGGCGGAGCCGTCCGGCTCGATCGCGGCCAGGTCCCTGCCGCGTGTCTCACGGGAGGCGACGACGGCGATCACGGTGATCAGGGCGGCGAGACCCACGTACACCGAGATCGGGGTGGAGTTGCCGTAGGCGCCGAGCAGCGCGGTGGCGATCAGCGGGGCGGGGGCGCCGGCCGCCACCGAGGAGAGCTGGGCCCCGATGGAGGCGCCGGTGTAGCGCATCCGGGTGGCGAACAGTTCGGAGAAGAACGCCGCCTGAGGCGCGTACATGGCGCTGTGGAAGATCAGGCCGACGGTGACGGCCAGGAGCAGCGCCGGGAACGACTTGGTGTCGAGCAGGGCGAAAAAGGCCCACGACCACAGGCCCACGCCGACCGCGCCCACCAGGTACACGGGCTTGCGGCCGATCCGGTCGGAGAGCGCGCCGAACAGCGGGATCAGGCAGAACTGCACGGCGGAGCCGATCAACACCGCGTTCAGCGACGTCTGCTTGTCGATCTTCAGGTGCTCGACGCAGTAGGCGAGGACGAAGGCGGTGATCACGTAGTACGAGATGTTCTCGGCCATCCGCGCGCCCATCGCGACCAGGACGTCCCGCCAGTGGTTGCGCACGACCGCGACGAACGGCGGTTGCTCGGCCCGCTGCTCCGCCTTGCGGCGCTCGGCCTTGGCCAGCGCCTCCTTGAACAGCGGGGACTCGTCGACGGACAGCCGGATCCACAGACCGATCACGACCAGCACGGCGGAGAGCAGGAACGGCACCCGCCAGCCCCAGGAGTCGAACGCGTCGTCGCTGAGCACGGTGGTCATCAGGGAGAGCACCCCGACGGCGAGCAGGTTGCCGGCCGGTGCGCCGCCCTGCGGCCAGGACGCCCAGAAGCCGCGTCGCTTCGCGTCACCGTGTTCGGACACCAGCAGCACCGCCCCGCCCCACTCGCCGCCGAGGGCGAAGCCCTGAACCAGGCGCAGCGTGGTCAGCAGCAGGGGAGCCGCGACACCCATCGTGTCGTAGCCGGGGACACAGCCGATCAGGGCGGTGGAAAGGCCCATCATCAGCAGGCTGATCACCAGGAGCTTCTTGCGTCCGAGGCGGTCGCCGTAGTGGCCGAAGACCACAGCGCCGATCGGGCGGGCGGCGAAGCCGATGGCATAGGTGAGGAAGGACAGCAGGGTGCCGGTCAGCGGGTCTGTCTCGGGGAAGAAGACGCGGCCGAAGACGAGGGCGGCGGCCGAGCCGTAGAGGAAGTAGTCGTACCACTCGATGGTGGTGCCGATGAGGCTGGCGGCGACGATCTTGCGCAGACCGCCCGCTTTTCCGGAGGAGTCCGGGCCGTTCACCGCGTTGTGAGCGCTGGACATGGTTGTCACCGTTTCGGAGTGGGAGGGGAGCGGAACCGCCGGATCTGACCGGTGCCAGGGAGCGGGGAGGGGGGGCGGATGAACCATGCCTGACGTACCGTCAGCGCGTCGTCCAGCCGCCGTCCAGGTGCTTGGCGGCCTCGGCGGCCCGGTCCGCCACGGAGACCTCGCCACCGGCCACGGCGAAGCCCTCGGCGCAGGCCCGGCCGATTCCGCCGGCTGCGCCGGTGACGAGAACCTTGCGGCCGATGAGGAACCGGTTCGAGGCCGGCTCGGGCCTGTCGGCGTCACCGGGCCCGGGACGCGGGGGCGAGCCCTCGTCGGAGCTCTTGGTGCTGTCCATGGCCGAACACGGTAGGGAGGAACCGTGAGGTGAGACATGTGGGTCGTCAATATATTCTCGAGGCGGGACATGGGTTCCGCAACCATGTGTCGGCAGTTGGCCGACGCCCCGGGCGGGCCCGGCCCTGCCCGTCCGGGCGACCCGGCAAGCGCCAAGGGAACCGGCCCGCGCGGCCCGTCGCATGTCACAGCGTCACCGCTGACACCATGGGTGCACGAGCCACGCCGGGCACCGCGGTCCTGGCTGTCCCGCACATGTCGTGGAGGGGCGGACCGGTCGTACGGTCCGCTTCCAGCAAGCCGGTACGGCAGCGGGCCGGATGCGGCCGGGTGCCGCGCCGGCCGGCCGAAGTGACGGGCGCGGGACGGAGCCGGGCGGGGTGGGACTGCCGGGCGGCGCGCCGGGCCCGCGTCCCCCCACCCCACAACTCATCGGAGTCGCAGCATGCTTCACTCCACCTGGCGCGGATATTTCCGGCGGGTCGCACTGGCCGCCGCACTGGGCGCCTTCGCCGCGTGCCTCACCGCCGTCACCCCCCTCGCGCCGAGCGCGACGGCCGCCGGTACCCTCCAGCAGGTCACCGGCTTCGGCTCGAACCCCGGCAACCTGGCCATGTACGAGTACGCGCCGGCCGAACTGCCGGCCGGCGCACCGCTGGTCGTGGCTCTGCACGGGTGCACCCAGTCGGCGAGCGACTACCACACGCACTCCGGCTGGCAGAAGTTCGCCGACCAGTGGGGCTTCGCCGTGGTCTATCCGCAGACCGGCCCGGCCAACAACAGTCTTTCCTGCTTCAGCTGGTTCGACTCGACCAAGGACACCAGGGGCAGGGGCGAGGCGGCCTCGATCATGCAGATGGTCGACACCGCCGTGGCGCAGTACGGCTCGGACCGCGGCCGGATCTTCGTCACCGGCCTGTCCGCCGGCGGCGGCATGACCGCGAACCTGCTCGCCGACTACCCGGACGTGTTCGCGGGCGGCGCCGTCGACTCCGGCATCCCCGCGCAGTGCGCCACCACGCAGACCGCCGCGTCCGGATGCCAGTACGGCAACCAGAACCTCAGCCCGAAACAGTGGGGCGACAAGGTCCGCAACTCCTACCCGGGGTACTCGGGCCCGTGGCCTCGGGTCGCGGTCTGGCAGGGGTCGTCCGACACCACCGTCGCCCCGGTCAACGGCACCGAACTGCGCGATCAGTGGACCGACGTCTGGGGCATCGGCCAGACGGCCTCCAGCACCCGGAACCTGACCGGCGGCACCACCGAGAGCATCTACGACGACGGCACCGGCAAGCCCGCCGTCGCCCTGTTCTCGGTCTCCGGCATGGCGCACGGCCTCGCGGTGAACCCCGGTTCGGGAGCCGACCAGTGCGGCAGCACGGGGACCTACTACCTGAATCACATCTGTTCCAGCTACCACACCGCGAAGTTCTGGGGCCTGGACGGCCGCGGCGACCAGGACGGCACCGGTTCCCTGCCCGCCCCGCCCGGTCTCACGGTGACCGGCACCACCGGCACCGGCGCCTCGCTGTCGTGGAACTCCGTCAGCGGCGCCGCCTTGTACAACGTCTACCGCAACGGCACGAAGGCCGGTTCAGCGACGGGCACCACGTACACCGACACCGGCCTGGCCCCCGGCACCTCCTACAGCTACACCGTCGCCGCGGTCGATTCCTCCGGCGCCGTCGGCGCGTCGTCCGCGCCGGTCACGGCGACGACGGCAGGCACCGCGCCGAGGTGCTACACCGCCAACAACTACAACCATGTACAGGCCGGACGAGCCCACCAGAGCGGCGGCTACACCTACGCCAACGGCTCCGACCAGAACATGGGCCTGTACAACGTCGCCGTCACCCACACGCTGAAGGAGACCTCCCCGGGCTACTTCGTCATCGCCGACTCCGGCTGCTGAACCCGCAGGAGCCACCATGCCTGCGCCGGCCAGAACCAGCCGACGCAGGCCCGCGCCCGACAGCGGCCCGGGACGTGGTCGGCGAGGCCGACGCCCGCGTCGGCCAGGGGCCCTTGCAGCAGCTTCCCCAAGGCCCCGCTCGCTCTCACACGGAACAAGAGGGGCGAACCGGCCTCAGTCGGTCGAGGAGCCGGGGACTCCCTGGCTGTGGCTGGGGATTCCGGTCTGCTCCGGGCTCTGGGCGGGTGCGGGGATCCGGTCCGTGGCGGAGGGGGCGGCGAAGACCTCGTCGAGGGTGGTCGCGTCGATGGCGCGGTCGAACCAGAGATCCAGGACCGGCATGTCCGTACAGGTGGTGACGCGCTGTCGGGCCTCCTCCGTCATCGGGAAGCCACGGCGCTCCATCAGGCGCGGCCCAGCGGGCCAGGGTCACGCACCCCTCGGTGCAGGGGCCGCCGCACGCCTTCACGAACGAGGCCCCGATGATGTCGAGCGCGTAGAGGTTGGTTCCGTTCTGCGTCTCTGCACCTTCGAGCTCGTCTGAACCCGGCCAGGACCGGCCGCCGCCCCCGTGCGGGCGGGAGTGCACGGGAGGGGCGACGGCCGCCCGCCCGTTCCCGCCGTGGCTCCGGGCGGCGGGAACGGGCGGCGGGAACGGGCGGTTCTCCTCGCTCTCCCTGACGTCTGAGTGGCGGTCGGACGGGGTGGGGACGAGTACGGCACCGCGCCATGCCGTCAGCGCTGCAGTGTCAGCAGACCCGGGCGGTAGGGCAGGAGGCCGTAGTCGCCGCCGGAGTTGGGGCTGCGTCCCTGGTAGAGCAACTGTAGATTGCAGGGATCGACGGTCATGGTCTGATCGGCGCTGGTGCGGATCAGTTCGCCATGGCTGATGTCGTTGGTCCAGGTGGCGCCACTGTTGGCCTTGCCGGCGAAGGGATTGCTCTCGGTCGCGGCCTGGGGTGTCCATGAGCCGTTCAGACTGGTGGCCGTGAACGAGCGGAAGTACCGGCCCTGCGAGCCGATCGCCTCGACGATCATGAGGTAACGGTTCTGGCCCTGCAGCTTGTAGACCTGCGGCGCTTCGAACAGGTTGTTCGTCGTATCGCTCATGATCACTGTCGAGGCCGAGCCGAAGCTGCCCGGGAAGTTCCCGATCGGCATACTGGCCCGATAGATCTTGCCGTTGTCGCCGGCGAAGAACAGGTACATGTTCGTGCCGTCACCGATGAGTGTCTGGTCGATGGGCCCTGTTCCCGAGCCGGAGATGCTTCCGGAGAAGAGCACCTGCTCGGACGACCAGCCGTTCGGGTTGGTGGGGTCGCTCGACGTCCGGTAGGAGAAGGCGGTTCCGCCCCACTGGTAGGCGAGCACCCAGATGTTCTTCGGCGCGAAGTAGAAGAGCGTGGGTGCGACGGTGGAATTGGACATCGTGTTCTGGCTGGCCGATGCCATCTCCGACCAATTGGTGAACAGGCCGAAGTTCATCGAACCCCACCTCGTCCCCGTGTCGTGCGTGGTCGCATAGACGAGTTGTCTGCCGTTGTAGGGGACGACGGTGAAGTCCTTGAGCGAGACCCACCCCTGCTTGGGCTGCGCCAGCGCGCCCGTTGATGTCCAGCGGTAGGCCGACGGGAGATCACACGGGCCGGGGGTGTCGGCGCCGGCCTTGACGAGCTGCCACTGCTGGTTGGTGCCACCCCAGTCGTCGTACTGGACGATGTTCGCGTTGTCGGCGGTGGAGGCGCCCTGTACTTCGAGGGCCTTGTTGCTGTGGCGCGAGATGAGCCTCACGTAGCCGTCCGCGCTGTCGGCCAGCCGCCACTGCTGGTTGGTGCCGTTGAGGTCGGCCCACTGGACGATCGAGCCGCCGTTGGCGGTGGACCAGTTGTAGACGTCCAGCACCTTGCCCGAGTGACGGGACTTGATGCGGTAGTAGCCGTTCCCGGAATCGACGAACTGCCACTGCTGCTGGTTCTGGTTGTTCCTGGTCCACTGGGTGATGCGGGCGCCGTCGTCGGTCGCCATGTTGTAGACGTCCAGGGCTTTGCCGCTGTTGCGGTTGACCAGCACATACGAGGCGTTGGGGTCTACGGTCGCGGCCTCGGCGGGCTGGGCACCCAGGAAGGTGGCCACGAGCAGCAAGGGCGCGAGGACGCCGAGTAAGCGTCTTGGACGGACCGGGGACGGGTGGCGAAACCGCATCAGAGGGCCTCCTTGAGGATGGAGAGGGGTGACGCCGATGAACCGCGGAGCGGCTGTGCCGGGGACGGGGAAGTTTCGAAAGTTTCGAAGTCATCCCGGTTCGGTGACGCCACAAGCTAGGAAGGCAGGGCCCTTTGGTCAAGGTGTGTCGCCGATCTGTCCACAAACAGTTCGTTCCCTTCGGGCATGACGAGCTGTCACAGCGACCGCAAACCCCCCGCAAGTTCGCGATGCGCTCGCCAGTCCAGGGTCCCGCCCGGCTCGACGGGGATTCGAAAGTTTCGGCCGAAGAATAGAAACTCTTCTCACCGAGGGATTGACGAGTCGCCGTCAATCCCTCAATCATCCTGTCTGGTAGACCGACCGTAGGCCGAGATTTCGAACAGCATTGGCCTGGGCGGACTGCGCTGCACGGCAGAGCCGCGCACGGCTGCACGACAGATCCGCGCCCCACAACACCTGCGCCACCCCGTTCTTCGTTCCGGTGAGGCTCGCACCGACGCGTCCTGACGCTTCGTACGGTCGGAGAGGTATGCGACGCCGCGTGACGCCCCCCGGCTGAGCCGCGATGGAGTACCCCGTGCCTGTGTCGAGAGACCGCTGTCGCCCGGCATACGTCACTCGGCGGCCGACCGGGCGCCGTCCGTGCCCGTTGAGATCCTCCCGGGTCCCATGACCGCGGTGTCCGGTGATTCCGTCATTTCTACCTTGGAGGCACAGCCATGGGCTCCTTTGCCCTTCCCAGACCCGTCGTCCGACGGAAGATCCGCGTTGTGCTGCTGGCGCTGGTCGCCGGCGTCCTCGGCGTGGTCGCCGCACTGGTCTCGCCGCCGACCGCACACGCGGCCGAGAGCACGCTCGGCGCCGCGGCGGCGCAGAGCGGCCGTTACTTCGGCACCGCCATCGCCTCGGGCAGGCTGGGCGACTCGGCGTACACGACGATCGCGGGCCGTGAGTTCAACATGGTGACGGCCGAGAACGAGATGAAGATCGACGCCACCGAACCGCAACGGGGCCAGTTCAACTTCACCGCCGGTGACCGTGTCTACAACTGGGCGGTGCAGAACGGCAAGCGGGTGCGCGGCCACACCCTGGCCTGGCACTCCCAGCAGCCCGGCTGGATGCAGAGCCTCAGCGGCAGCGCACTGCGCCAGGCGATGATCGACCACATCAACGGCGTGATGGCCCACTACAAGGGCAAGATCGCCCAGTGGGACGTCGTGAACGAGGCCTTCGCCGACGGCAACTCGGGCGGCCGCCGCGACTCCAACCTGCAGCGCACCGGCAACGACTGGATCGAGGTCGCCTTCCGCACCGCGCGCGCCGCCGACCCGGCCGCCAAGCTCTGCTACAACGACTACAACATCGAGAACTGGACCTGGGCCAAGACCCAGGGCGTGTACAACATGGTCCGGGACTTCAAGTCGCGCGGCGTGCCGATCGACTGCGTCGGCCTCCAGTCGCACTTCAACAGCGGCAGCCCCTACAACAGCAACTTCCGCACCACGCTCCAGAACTTCGCCGCCCTCGGCGTCGACGTGGCCATCACCGAACTCGACATCCAGGGCGCCTCGGCCACGACCTACGCCAACGTGGTCAACGACTGCCTGGCCGTCCCGCGCTGCCTCGGCATCACCGTCTGGGGGGTGCGCGACAGCGACTCCTGGCGATCGGGGGACACGCCGCTGCTGTTCAACAACGACGGCAGCAAGAAGGCTGCCTACACCGCCGTCCTCAACGCACTCAACGGCGGTTCCACCACACCGCCGCCGGCGGACGGCAACACGATCAAGGGCGTCGGTTCGGGCCGCTGCCTGGACGTGCCCAACGCCAGCACCACCGACGGCACCCAGGTCCAGCTGTGGGACTGCCGCAACGGCACCAACCAGCAGTGGACGTACACCGACGCCGGTGAGCTCAGGGTCTACGGCAACAAGTGCCTGGACGCCGCCGGCACCGGCAACGGCGCCAAAGTCCAGATCTACAGCTGCTGGGGCGGCGACAACCAGAAGTGGCGCCTCAACTCCGACGGGTCCATCGTCGGCGTCCAGTCCGGCCTCTGCCTCGACGCCGTAGGAGCCGGCACCGCCAACGGCACCCTGATCCAGCTCTACTCCTGCTCGAACGGCAACAACCAACGCTGGACCCGCGCCTGACAAGACCTGTACCAAGACATCCTTGATGATCGCGAGGGTCGCCGCCACGGCGGCGACCCTCGCGATCGGCATGGCCTGATGGGCGGCGTCACAACCGTCCGGTCCCCGCGGAAGTGCAGGCAGGTGGCCTTCTCCTCTGGTCCTCCCAGCCGGTGTGCGGTGTCGGGACGAACACTTCAGCAGAACGACACCGCAGCCGTGGTCCCCGGGCCGGCTGATTCACCCCGAACCGGAGCGGCACCCGGGCCGCGACCCAAACGGACAACCGAGAACCGGAACGTTCGCCTGGACTCGCTTCACGGCGCCCGGCGGCTCGAAGGGAAGACGCTTCCGTGCATATGTACGACAACCCTGTGATCAGCGGGTTCCACCCCGATCCGAGCGTGTGCCGGGTCGGTGACGACTACTACCTGGTGTGCTCCAGCTTCGAGTACTTCCCCGGGCTGCCGCTCTTCCACAGCAAGGACCTCGTGCACTGGGAGCAGATCGGCAACGTGCTCGACCGACCCGGGCAACTGCCGCTGCCCCTCCCCGGCGCCAAGGCGTCCGGAGGCCTCTACGCCCCCACGATCCGTCACCACGACGGCCGCTACTGGGTCATCAACACCAACATCGACGGTGGCGGCAACTTCGTCGTCTCGGCCGAGCGGCCCGAGGGGCCGTGGAGCGACCCGGTGTGGATCGACCTGTCCGGGATCGACCCCGACCTGGCGTGGGAGGAGGACGGCACCTGCTGGTGCGCCTTCTCCGGCCCCGAAGGGGGCATCAACATGGCCAGGATCGACCCGGTCAAGGGCGAGGTGCTGGAGGGGCCTTTCGCCACGTGGTCGGGCAGCGGACTCAAGTACCCCGAGGCGCCGCACCTCTACCGCATCGGCGACTGGTGGTACCTGCTGATCGCTGAAGGCGGCACGGAACGCGGCCACAGCGTGTCCATGGCCCGCGGCCGCTCGCCGCGCGGCCCCTGGGAGGGCGCACCCGCCAACCCCCTGCTGTCCCACAGCGGTACCGCCCGCTCCATCCAGAACACCGGCCACGCCGACCTGGTGGAGGCTCCCGACGGCAGCTGGTGGATGGTGCTGCTCGGCGTCCGCCCCCGCGGCTTCACACCCGACGTGCACGTGCTCGGCCGCGAGACGTTCCTGACCCCCGTGGAGTGGGACGAGGACGGCTGGCCCGTCGTCGCGCCCGTTCCCGAGAGCCACGCGGCCCCGGGCGGTGCCTGGCATCCCGTTCCGGCCCCGCCCGCCCGCGACGACTTCGACGGGCCCGCTCTCGCGCCGCACTGGATCTCGCCGTTCGCCCGTCCGGAGGGCTCCTGGTCGCTCACCGAGCGCCCCGGCCGGCTGGTCCTCAGCGCCACCGGCCCCACCCTCGACCGGCCCGGGTACACCTTCGTCGGCCGCCGCCAGCAGCACCACGACTGCCGCGTCACCGCCGTGATCGACCCGGGTACGGGACGCGGTGGTCTCTGCGTGCGCCTGGACGAGGCCCACCATTACGAGGTGGAGGCCGGGGACGGGGAGGTCGGCGTCGTCGCCCGGATCGGGCCGCTGCGCCAGACAGTGGCCCGCCGGCCGGTCCCGGCCGGGCCGCTGCCCCTCACGGTGACGATCCGGACGTCAGGCCTCGTGCCCGCGTCGCCCGAACTCACCGACGGCGGGACCACGGGTCCCGACACCATCGCCTTCTGGCTCGGCGATCCCGACGCTCCGGACGCCCGGCCGCTCGCCGAACTGGACGGTCGCTACCTGTCCACCGAGGTCGCCTGCGGCTTCACCGGCCGTGTGATCGGCATGTACGCCACGGAGGGCGCGGTCGCCTTCGACTGGTTCGAGTACGCCCCGGCCCCGGCAGCGTCCGTGTGACGCTCGGTGTGCGGGCGGGTGCCGCACCCTGATGAGGGGCACCCGTCCGCAGCCGGCTCGACCCCGGCTGAGGTGCCTCCCCGGCGCCCCGGACAGCCTCCTCGCCGGTTAATCTGTCCCCCATGCCCCCCCGACCAGCCGGATCGCGCCCCACACTGTCCTTGGTGGCCAAGACCGCCGGTACGAGCGTGCCCACCGTGTCCAAGGTGCTGCGAGGCGGAACCGATGTCTCGGCGGAGACGCGCGCGAAGGTCATGGAAGCCGTGCAAGCCGTCGGCTACACCCGCCGGGCCGGGCCCAAGGGCGAAAGCGTGCGGGACGAGAGCGGCTTGTCCAACGTGCTCGATCTCGTGGTCACCCACTTCGAGGGGTCATGGGCGAACCTGCTGATAGCAGGGGTCGGACGAGAAGCGGCAGCAGCGGGACTCGATGTCGTGCTGACCCTCGCCGAGCCTCACAGCGACTGGGTGTCGCGGGTGCTGAGAAGGCGCACCATCGGCGCGATCGGGACGCTGGTCGATCCCGCCTCGGCGCAGTTCGGCGCGCTCTTCGCCGCAGGCGTCCCCGTGGTGCTGATCGACCCGATGAGCACACCGCCGTCAGGCGTGGCAAGCATCGGCGTGGCGAACTGGGAAGGCGGCCGTATGGCCGCTGAGCACCTTCTGTCCCTCGGCCATGTGCGGATGGGGGTGGTCGCCGGCCATGCCCGCCATCTCTTCAGCCGGGCGCGCGTCGACGGTTTCCGTGCGGCGGCCGACACGGCGACCGCCGGCAGTGCCACGGTGTCGGTGGCCCACGGTGGATGGAATCGCGCCAAGGCGACGACCGCCACCCACACCCTGCTCGACGGCGACCCGGGAATCACGGGGATCTTCGCCTGCGCGGACTCCATGGGACTCGGCGTCTACGACGCATTGGCTGCCCGGGGCCTGCGGATTCCCGAGGACATCAGCGTCATCGGCTTCGACGACCTGCCCGAGGCGCAGTACATCACCCCCGGGCTGACGACCGTCAGACAGCCCAGCACCGAGTTGGGCGCCGCGGCGGTCAAGCTCCTGATCGAGCTCTCCCGGGGCGAAGACGGCGGTGCTCGGTCCCCCGCCCGCATGAAGCTGGCCACCGAGCTGGTCGTCCGGGCCTCCACCGGACCCGCCCCGGCAACCGCAGCGCAACGCCGATGAAGCGGGCAGGCGTGTTCCGGTCGGTCTCATCGCGGTGCTGTCGTCACGACCTGGAGGACGAGGCGGCTCGGATGGGCAGCGCCATGACGGACCGTGTATTCCGCCGCGGTGGGCTCCGCGGTCGCCCCGGCCGGATCGAAGGCATTGCGTCCGACGTCCCAGCGGGGTGACGACGGGCCGGATCGCCGCGCCGGAGGGGGGCCGGCTCCTGAACGGGGCTCGTGTCGTCGCTCACCGGAGGGCGACCGCCGTCCACGACGTCGGGGGCAGTTCGATGGTGAGCAGGCCGTCGGCGAGTGCCGCGCCGGCGTTCGCGGCCGGGGTCACCCGGTCCTGCTGGGCGAGCGTGTTCTTCGCGTACACGTCGGAGTCGGCGAGCGTGACCGCCTCGGTGATGCGCGAGGAGCCGAAGCCGCGCACATCGATCGTGACCCGCGCGGCTTCCGCCAGGTCGCGGTTGACGAGGAAGACCGCGGCCCGGCCCTCGTCGACGGTCGCGACGGCGTCGACGACGGATGCCTCGCCGTAGCGCGCCGTTTCGTACGTCGGCGCCTCGATCAGGGGCCGGATCACCTCGCCGGAGGCGAGCCGGCTCGTGATCGAGAACGGGTAGAAGGTCGTCTGGCGCCAGGCCGGGCCGCCGGGCTCGGTCATGATCGGGGCGATCACGTTGACGAGCTGTGCGAGGGATGCCGAGGTGACGCGGTCGCTGCGGCGCAGGAGCGTCATCAGCAGGTTGCCGACCACGACGGCGTCCGCCACCGTGTAGGTGTCCTCCAGGAGCCGGGGGGCGTGGCGCCACTCGTCGTGGATCTTCTCGGACTCCTGGTGCTCCTTGAGGTACCAGACGTTCCACTCGTCGAAGGAGACGTTGATCTTCTTGTTGGAGCGTTTCTTGTGCCCCACGTGGTCGGCCGTCGCGACGACGGTGTCGATGAAGTAGTCCATGTCGGTCGCCGAGGCGAGGAAGGAGCCGAGGTCGCCGTCGTGCTCCTGGTAGTACGCGTGGCACGAGACGTAGTCGACGTGGTCGTAGCTGTGCTCGAGTACGGTGCGCTCCCAGTCGCCGAACGTCGGCATGGTGGATCCGGAGGAGCCGCAGACGACGAGTTCGAGGTCCTGATCGGCCCTCTTCATCGCGGCGGCGGTGCGGGCGGCCGTCTTGCCGTAGTCGTCCGCCGTCATGAACCCGGTCTGCCAGGGGCCGTCCATTTCGTTGCCGAGGCACCACATGCGCACGTTGTGCGGTTCCGGTGTGCCGTTGGCGATGCGCAGGTCCGACAGCGCCGTGCCGGATGGGTGGTTGGCGTACTCGAGCAGGTCCAGGGCGGGCAGGATGCCCCGCGTGGCCACGTTGACCGCCAGCATCAGCTCGGAGTCGGTGAGCTTGAGCCATCTGGCGAACTCGTCGAGGCCGACCTGGTTCGATTCGAGCGAGCGCCAGGCGAGGTCGCGGCGTACCGGGCGTTCTTCACGTGGGCCGACGGAGTCTTCCCAGCGGAACCCGGAGACGAAGTTGCCGCCCGGGTAGCGGATGGTCGTGCTGCCGAGCTCTCTGACGAGTTCGACGACGTCCATGCGGAACCCGTCATCGTTCGCGCTCGGGTGTCCGGGCTCGTAGAGCCCGGTGTACACGCAGCGGCCGAGGTGCTCGACGAACGAGCCGAAGGTGCGGCGCCGGACAGGAGCGATGACGGCCTGCCTGTCGAGTTCGATGTGGGCGCGGGGCAATGCTGCGGTCCTTTCCGGGAGATGGCGCGGGGTGTCACGGGCTGGGTGGTGCCGTCGGTCAGCGGCTCGCCCCTGCCGAAAAGGCACGGCAGGGGCAGGCGTGGGACGGTCCGGTTCAGGTCCTGGTACCGGTGTCAGCCCTTCACGGCGCCGGTGAGGCCGCCGACGATGCGCCTCTCGAAGATCGAGAAGAAGATCAGTGCGGGCAGCATGGCGAGTGAGGTGAAGGCGAGAACCTTCGCGGTGTCCGTGGAGTACTGCGAGGAGAACACCTGGACGCCGAGCGGCAGGGTGTAGTTCGCCTGCGAGTTGAGGACGTACAGGGGCAGGAGGTAGTTGTTCCAGCTGCCGACGAATCCGAGGATGCCGACGGTGACCACACCGGGCAGCGACAGCGGGACCACCATGCGGAAGAAGAATCCGAGTCGGCTCATGCCGTCGAGCGCGGCGGCCTCCTCGATCTCGTTCGGGATGGCCCTGAGGAACGGCACGAGGATGATGACGGTCATCGGCAGGCCGAAGGCGATCTGCGGGATGATCACGCCGAGCAGGTTGTCGACGAGGCCGAGGTCCTTGATGACGAGGTACAGCGGAGTGATCGCGACGACCATCGGGAACATCAGGCCCGCGGCGAACAGGGAGTACATCGCGCCCTTGAGCTTGAAGTCGTAGCGTGCGATCACGAAGCTCACCATCAGGCCGAGGGCGACGATGCCGACGGTGCTGGTGATCGCGACGATGAGGGAGTTGGCGAACTCGCCCCAGAACACCGTCGACTTCAGGATGCCGATGTAGTTGCCGACCACCCAGGGGCGCGGCAGGGCGGCCGGGTCCGTGGTGATCTGCGAGTTGGTGCGGAATCCGCCGAGCACGATGTAGAGCACCGGTGCGATGCAGACGCCGACGAAGAGCAGCGCGATGAAGTAGGTGACGGGGTTGCCCCACTTCTGCGGCTTGTCGCGGTTGCCGCGGCGGCCGGTGGGTGCCTTCGGCTCCGGCGCGGGGGACATCCGGGAGGTGGCGGTCGTCGCGCTCATCACACGGTCCCTTCGGTGACGGCGCCCCTGAGGTCGCGGCGCAGGACGAAGCGCTGGTAGATCAGCGCGACGATGAGCGAGATCACGAACATCACGACCGCGACGGCGCTGCCGTAGCCGTAGTTGCCCGCGTTGCGGCCCTGGGCGAGCATGTAGATCGCCATGGTCGAGGTGCCCGCCGTGCCCGAGACGTACTGGCCCCAGATGATGTAGACGAGGTCGAACAACTGCAGCGAGCCGATGATCGACAAGAAGGCCCAGATGCGGATCGTCGGTCCCAGCAGCGGCAGCGTGATGCGGCGCTGGATCTGCCAGTAGGAGGCACCGTCGATCTGCGCGGCCTCGAAGATCTCGTCGGGGATCGACTGCAGGCCGGCGAGCATCAGGATCACCGCGAAGCCGATGTACTTCCACGTGATGATGGCCATCAGCGTCCAGATGGCCAGGCCCGGGTCGGCGATCCAGTCGGCTTCCAGGGAGCCGAGGCCGATCCGGTGCAGCAGGTCGTTGAGGGCTCCGTTGCTCTGGAGCATCAGGCTCCAGCCGGTGCCGACGATGACCTCCGAGATGATGTAGGGCACGAAGAGCAGGACGCGGATGATCGAGCGGCCGCGGATCTTCTGGTTGAGCAGGAGCGCGAGGACGATCGCCAGCGGACCCTGGATGACCAGTGAGAGCACCAGGATCAGGCCGTTGTGCCACAGGACGTCGTGGAACGCGGGGTCGGTGAGGATCAGCTTGTAGTTGTTCAGGCCGACCCAGTCGGTGGGCTCTCCGTAGCCCTTCCACTGGTAGAAGCCGTAGTACGCGGCGAGCGCGACCGGGAAGATCACGAACGCCAGGAACGTGATGATCGCCGGTGCGGACAGGACCGCGATCTCCAGTCGCTTCCTGGCACGGCCTCGGCGGTGCGCAGCCGCTGGCGGCGGAGCCGGGGGCACGGACGTGGCCGCGTCCCCGTCTCCGGGCGTGCCCTGCGACTGGCGGCCGTCGGCCGTGTCAGTGCCCAGGGTGTCGCTCATGTCTGCTTACTCAGCCCTTCTCGGCGGCAGCTTTGACGTCCTTGACGATGCCGGCGGCGGAGCCCTTGCCGGCCATCAGGTTCACGACGGCGATGTTCATGGCGTTGCCGACGTTCTGGCCGTACACGGTGTCGAGGAACTGCATCGAGTAGGCGGCCTTGTTGAAGGCCTGCAGTGCCGAGATGTTGTAGGGCTCGGTGACGACCCCCTGAGCCTGCTTGTTCACCGGGATGGTGTCGAAGGCCTCGGCGTAGGCCTCCTGCTGCTCCTTGGTCACGACGAACTGGAGGAAGCCCAGGGCCTCCTTCGGTGCGTTCTTGGAGAGCGAGTATCCGCCGGCGCCGCCCATGATGGCGGTCGGGTCGCCCTTGCCGCCGGGCACGGCGGGGAAGGGGAACCAGCCCAGGTCGGGGAGCGGCTTCTTGTCCGGGGTCAGATCGGCGATCACACCGGGGTTCCAGTTGCCCATGAGCTCCATGGCCGCCTTGTGGTTGGCGATCATGCCCGCCGAGGACCCGGCGCCCTGCTGCGACGTCGCCGTCAGGAAACCCTTCTGGAAGGGTTCGGTCTCCAGGAGGTCAGCGAGGTCTTCGCCGGCCTTGGTCCAGCACGGGTCGTCGAACGTGAGCGACTTGGCGGCCTCCTGCATGGTCTCCTGGCTGCACTCGCGCACGGCGAAGTTGTAGTACCAGTGCGCGGCCGGCCAGGCGTCCTTGGCGCCGACCGCGATCGGCGCGACCTTGATCGCCTTCAGCTTCGCGACGGCGTCCTTGAGCTCGTCCATCGTCGTCGGCGGCGAGGTGATGCCGGCCTTCTTGAACAGTTCCTCGCTGTAGTAGACGCCCTCGGGCTGCGTGTCGAGCGGTATCGCGTAGACCTTGCCGTCGATCGAGACGCCTTCGAGGGCCGCTTCGCCCACGTTCGCCTTGTCGGCGTCGGTCAGTTCCAGTGCCTGGATCTGGCCGGCGTCGACCATGGCCTGCATCTTGCCACCACCGCGCTGCAGGAAGATGCCGGGCGCGGAGTTCGAGTTGAGCGCGTTCTGCAGCTTGCCGTCGAGGTCCTCGTTCTGGACCGACTGGATCTTGATCGCGACGTCCGGGTGCAGCGCGTGGTACGCCTTCGCGGCGTCCTTCCAGTACTGCGCACCGCGCCCTTCCATCGCGTTCGTCCAGAGGGTCACCGTGCCCTGGCCGTCGGACGAACCGCTGTCGCCGCCGCCGGCGCAGCCGGCAGCGGCGAGTGCGATGCACAAGCCGATCGCGGCAGCCGTCGCGCAGCGGGTTTTCCTCATCATCGTGGGAACTCCCTGATCCGTTGTGGTTGATCCAACTGCTAATAGTTTGCGCAAACTAATGAGCCATCAGTGAAGTAGGAGCAAGGTGTACCGCCCGAAATGAACGAGAGACAAGCAACAGTTTTCGCAAGTTGTGCAATCGTTACTGAGGCATCGGCCGTCGTACGTGATCACGAACGGGTGCGGTGACGATCGGGAAGGTGCGATGGCTTGACACCGTTTTCCCCGTCTCCCTACGGTGCGCAGCACGTTGAGCGAGAGCCGGTTGGTCCACCCGCCCGCCCCGGCGAGTCTCGCCCCCCACCGCACCGCAGCGAAGGAACCCCCACCATGCGGATCGTCGTCCCCCGGCAGCCGACAGCCCGGTTCTCCGACGCCTGGCGCCACTGCGTCGGCACGGGCCGGTTCGACCTCGCGCTGCGGCGCGACTACCAGGAGTCGCTCGACCTCGTTCAGCGGGAGATCGGTTTCCGGTACATCCGGGGGCACGGCCTGCTCAGCGACGGGATGGGCGTCCACCGCCCCTACGACTACGCCGGCGAGCGGCGCGTGCGCCACGCCTTCACGTACGTCGACCAGGTCGTGGACGCCTACCTGGGGATGGGCGTCGCGCCCTTCCTCGAGCTCGGGTTCATGCCGTCCGGGCTCGCCTCCGGCGACGACACCGTGTTCTGGTGGAAGGGCAACGTCACCCCTCCTCGCGACGAGAAGGAGTGGGCGGACCTCGTCCGCGCCGTCATCGGGCACCTGGTCGACCGCTACGGCATCGACCAGGTGCGCCGGTGGCCGATCGAGGTGTGGAACGAGCCCAACCTGGCGCCGTTCTGGTCCGCGGACCAGAACGCCTACCACCGCCTCTACGAGGTGACCTCGCTGGCCGTCAAGGAGGTCGACGCCGAACTCCAGGTCGGCGGCCCCTCACTGGCGCCGGGTTACGAGGACGGGTGGATCCGGCGCTTCGCCGAGTTCGTCGAGGCCCGCGACCTGCCGATCGACTTCGTGAGCCGCCACGCCTATTCTTCCGGCCCCGTCCAGCCCGTGCCCTTCGGCGCTCACCAGACGCTCATGCCGGCGTCGGCGCTGCTGGAGCAGTTCGGCGCCCCACGGCGGCAGCTGGCGGGCACCGGGCTCGCGGGCCTGCCGCTCCACATCACCGAGTTCAACTCCTCGTACCGGCCGGACAACCCGGTCCACGACACCGCGTTCCACGCGGCGTATCTCGCGCCGGTGCTGGTGAACGGGGGTGACCTCGCGGACTCCTTCTCGTACTGGACGTTCAGCGACGTGTTCGAGGAGGTGGGCATCCCCACCGCGCCGTTCCACGGTGGCTTCGGCTTGTTGACGCACCGTCAGGTCAAGAAGCCCACCTACCACCTGTACACGTTCATGGCCGAGATGGGTGAGCAGATGCTCGCCCGAGGCGAGGACCACCTGGTGACGCGGCACGGCGACGGACGCGTCACCGTGCTGGCCTGGGCGCCGGCCGACCCGGCCGGCGGCGATCCCGTCGACGGCCACACCGTCCGGCTGACCCTGCCCGTCGGCGCCCCGGACGCGCAGGGCTCCGCCTTCGCCCGCCGCCGCTCCGTGAGCGAGGACGCCGGCAACCCCTGGGCCGCCTGGTGCGAGATGGGGCGGCCGCTCGCGCCCGGCAACCGCCAGCTCGACGCTCTCCGTGAGGCCGCCGAACCCGCCCGCTCGCACCGGAGCGTGCCCGTCGCCGGCGGGCGCGCCGACGTGGACCTGGTCCTGGGCCGCAACGAGGTGACGCTGCTGGAGCTCACCCCGGTCGTCGACGAGACGCCGGAGTGGTGGAGCGACGACCGGCTGTTCGGCCTCGGCGGCGAGGACGTCGACGCCTCCGTCAACCGGTCGTGAGTGCCCTGCCGCTCACCGGCCCGCTCGCACGGCCGGGAGCACCCCGTTGCGATCTCGTCGGTCGGACGGGCACAAGGCGCTGGATCGGCCCCGCGGATGCGGGGCCGATCCGGTCAGTCACACGGTCACCGTGGGCGTGGCGGGCAGTTCGATCTCGGTGCGCAGGGCGTCCGGCCAGGTGAGCGCGATGAGTTGCCCGCCGTCGGTGGACGGTTGCACGGTCAGTGTGGGCTCGGCGGCATCCGGGGATCCCCGGTCCAGGAGCACCACGGCAGCGAGCACCTCGCCGTACGGCACGTCTCCGTCCGTGGCGAGCCAGGGGATCGCCGTCCAGGAACCGAGAGGACTGGTGTCCTGCTCGGTCGTGATCCCGGCACGGTCGAATCCGCGCAGCCCGCGCAGGTGCGAGCGCAGCGATGCTGTCCGGGCCTCGGCGGACGGGCCCGGTTCGCCGGATGTGACCTGCACGGGGGTGACCTGTGTGCCTGGCCGGGTTTCGGCTGCCACCGGCCAGCCGCCCAAGCGGACGGTACGCCAGGAAGGTCTCACCCCGGTTTCCGTCGGCGTGTCGACCCGGGCCAGGCGGATTTCCATCCCGTCGCGCAGCACCGAGGCGACGGTGACCATCGGCCCCGGGGTCACCGGCCCTCGTCGGCCGGAGCCGTAGTCGGGGGAGTCGTCGGCGTCGGTGTCGACCCAGCGCACCGGTCCACGGGAGGCTGCGGCCAGTACTCCGCCCGGCAGTTCACGAACGAACAGTCGCTCGAATCCAGAGCGGTGGGAGGCCCGGCCGGCTTCGTCCAGCAGTACGACGGCGTTGTCGGTCGGTGAGGACACCGCGTCCGCGGTCAGTGGGGGGATCGTGGCAGTGGAGTAGCCGAGCCGAGCGTACGGGGGCGAGTCCGCACTGGTGTCGCCGGGGCGGGCGTGGTCGGTGCCGTGGTTGAGGACCATCGCCAATCCGTCTCGGCGGCGTGCAGAGAGCAGCCAGCCGGGAGCGGTGAGCACCCGCTCGGTGTCGGCGGTCTCGATGGGCAGCGGGAGTTCCGTGTCCGTCCACACCGCGTGGTCGGCGGGCAGCATCAGTCCGAGCATTCCCTTGGACGCCCAGTACGGCGAGCCGGAGCCGGAGTAGGACTGGCGCATCGCCGGCCAGAGGTGGTGCCAGCCCAGCGTCAGCAGCCCCTGCCGGTCGGGGGCGCCGCGGTCGGTGAAGTGCCGGACGATGCCGCCGGTCACGCGGCGTACCAGTCCCGGCGGTTGCCCGCCGGCTCCGGTGACCGCGCCGACCCAGAACGGCGCGGCGGCGGCGAACCGGTAGGTGAGGCTGCGGCCCTGCATCAGCGGGGAGCCGTCCGCGCCCACCAGGCTCACCGCGTCGTCAAGGTAGTCGTGCAGGTCCGCGGCCCAGGTCTCACGCAGCTTGGGAGGGCAGAGCGAGCCGGTGACGTCGAACAGGTGGGTCCACAGCAGCGGGTAGAGGTGCAGGGCCCAGCCGGTGTAGTGGTCGTAGGAGCGTTCCTCGCCGTCGCTGAGCCAGCCGCCGGGCCTGCGCATCGAGGCGTGGAAGTCAAGGTCCTCCTCGATGTCGTCGGCCGACCATGGGCCACCCACCTCGCGCAGGAAGGACTCGACGACGATCCTGAACCAGACCCAGTTGTTCCGCGGGTAAGGCTGTCCCAGGACGACCGCGAGCCAGTCGACGGTCCGCTCGCGTACCCCGTCGTCGAGTCGGTCCCACAGCCAGGGGCGGGTCAGTTGCAGCACCAGGGCTATCGACGCGGCCTCGACCTTGGCCTGCCCGAGTTCGTCGGGGCGTGGCCAGGCCTCCGGTGACCGGGGGTCCGTGCCCGCCGCCAGGCCGCACGCGTACTGGTCCAGCAGCCCGCTGGGGGCTGCGTCCGTCTCCCCGGCGATCCGGAAGCCGGCCAGCAGGAAGGTGCGTGCGAAGCCCTCCAGGCCGTCGGAGTCGGTGCCGTACATGCTGGTGGGGCCGGGCAGGGCGACGCGGGCACCGGCTGGGGAGCGATACGGCTCGAGAGCGGCGAGCATCCGGTCCGCGAGAGTGGTCCAGTGGTCGCGGGTCCACCCGGTGTATGGGGAGAGGATCCGGTCCTCTGGGACGGTCGTGCCGGGGTGGATGGTCATGCCTGGGCTCCCACAGGGTCTCGATGGGCGTGGCTGACTGGGAGGTCGGCGGTCGGTGCCACTGTCGTGAGCATCGTGCGGCTGTTGCGCCAGACGACGAAGAGCGTGCAGCCCGGCAGTACGGCGAGGCCGAGCAGGGGCGCCTGGTTGACCAGGACGAGGGTGATGCCGAGCAACGCGAGGTTCAGCAGCCCGAGCCACCAGCGGCGCACCGACGTGCACGACGCGGTCAGCAGCGTGCGCGGGGAGAGCCGTGGGTCGTCCGCGACCGCGGCCATCGCCACGACGCCGGAGCTCGCGGCGACGACTGCGACGACGACCAGCAGCGGTACCAGCGCCGGCCCGGGTGCGGTGGTCCGGAGGACGGCCACGTCGGTGGCCGCCACGGCGACCAGCAGCACCCACGGCGCCCAGCCGAGCAGCGCCGGAGCGAACAGGCGCCGGTAGCCACGGAACAGGTCGGCCGTTGATGCCCGGTCCTCTTCAGTGGCCCGCCGCAGGTAGTGGAAGGCGGCGGCGAGGGAAGGGCCGAGGCCGAGGGACAGCAGTCCGAAGAACACCGGGTACTGCCACGGCCGGTGCACCACGCCCAGTGCCAGCAGCAGCGGCGCGTTCGTCACCGCCATGCCCAGGTTGACGGCCAGGACCCGGTGGACGTGCGACCAGAGCAGTTCCCAGGATGCGTGGTCCAGGTTGAGCCTGAGGCGGCGGTGGGTGCCGGGGGTGCTCATCGCGGCCTCACTTCATTCCGCTGGTGGCGATGCCCTGGACGAAGTAGCGCTGTCCGAGCAGGAAGACGACCAGGATCGGCAGTACCGACAACACCGAACCCGTCATGATCATGGCGTATTGGGAGTCGTAGATGCCGACGAACTGCCGCAGTCCGATCTGTACCGTCCACAGTTCGTTGTCGGTCAGGTAGATGAACGGCCCCATGTAGTCGTTCCAGGTGTTGACGAAGGTCAGCAGCGCGAGGCTGGCCAGCGCCGGCTTGGACAGGGGCAGCACGATCCGTGCCCAGATGCCGTACTCGCTGAGTCCGTCCAGTCGCGCCGCCTCGCTGATCTCCTCCGGGATCGTCAGGTAGTACTGCCGCATCAGGAACACCCCGAACGCGCCGAACGCCTGCAGCAGGATCAGCGAGAGACGTGTATTCACCAGGCCCAGGCGCTCCATGATGATGTACTGCGGCACCATGTAGGCCTGCCACGGCACCGCGATGGTGCTGACGTAGGCGAGGAACAGGGCGTCGCGTCCGGGGAAACGGGCCTTGGCGAAGCCGTAGGCCGCGAAGCTCCCGGTCAGCACCTGCAGCCCGGTGATGGTCACACTCAGGAAAAGCGAGTTCCCCAGGTAGGTGAGCAGCGGGATCCGGGTCCAGATGTGGGTGAAGTTGTCCCAGTGGAACTCCTGGGGGATCCACTGGATCGGGACCGTGAGCACCTCGTTGTCCCGCTTGACCGAGGAGACCAGCATCCAGGCGAAGGGCACAAGGATCGCCGCCGACAGCGCGATCAGCCCCGCGTAGAGCACGGCACTGCCCGCGAGCCGCGCCGTCCGGCGGTGACTTCCGGGAGCGGCCCGGCCCCACTCGCCACCGGTTGAGTGCGGCGCCTCGGCCGTCGTGCTGTCCTCTCGCAGCACGCTCGTGTTCATCGCTCATTCCTCCGCTGGAACCGGAATTGGACTGCGGTGATCATCAACACGATGACGAAGAGCACCAGGGAAATCGCCGAAGAGTAGCCGAAGCGCCCCTGCTTGATCCCCTCCCGGAAGATCACCTGGGACAGCACCAGGGTCGACCGGCCGGGGCCTCCCTCGGTCATGATCTGCACCAGGTCGAAAACCTTGAAGCTGGAGATCGTCAGCATGACCAGCACGAAGAACGTGGTGGGCCGCAAGGCCGGGACGGTGATGTGCCAGAACCGCTGCCACGGGCCGGCACCGTCCACCCGTGCCGCCTCGTACAGCTCCGCGGGGATCGCCTGGAGCCCGGCGAGGTAGAGCACCATGTAGTAGCCCATGTCCCGCCACACACTGGTGATGATGACCGCGGGCATCGCCCAGTCGGTGGAGGTGGTCCACCCCGGCGGATGGCCGACACCCACGGCTCGCAGCAGCTGGTTCACCGGACCCAGGTCGGGACTGAAGAGCATGTTCCACACCACCGCCACCGCGACCAGCGAGGTGATGTACGGGAAGAAGAACGCCGTGCGCAGGAACCCGACGCCGCGGAGTTTCTGGTTGAGCAGCACGGCCAGGCCGAGGGACGCCGCCAGCGTGAGCGGGATGTGGCCGACGGCGTACCACGCGGTGTTGCTCAGTGCGACCCAGAAGGTGTCGCTGCCGAACAGCCTGCGGAAGTTCTCGAGTCCGACCCATTCCGGTGTGGAGTACGAGTTCCAGTTCGTGAACGCCAGCAGTAGCGTCGCGAGCACCGGTACCAGGGTCAGGGCCGCGAAACCGAGGAAGTTCGGGAGGACGAAACTCCAGCCGACCAGTGTGGTGCGCCGCCTTCGCCGCTTGGCGGCTGCCGCGCCGGATTCCGGGCTCATCCGACTTCGGACTTCACTCGGGAGTTCATCTCCTTGATGCCCTGGTCGAGCGACTTCTCACCGGTCATCACGAGCTCGTGCTCCTCGGTGAGGATGGTGTCGACGTCAGAGGACTTCTCACTGATCGGCATCTCCAGCTTCACGGTGTCCGGGTGCATGGCCTTCTTGGTGAGATCGTCGGTCGGCATCCCCTGGGCGGAGAAGTACGTGTTCATGATCGCCTCGTCGGTGTAGGACGGGGTGATGCCGATCTTGGCGACCGCGGCGGCGCCCTCGGGGCCGGACGCGAACGTCAGGAACTTCCTGGCCGCGTCGGAGTTCTTCGCCTTCTTGTTGATGGCGAAGGCGGTCGGTGCGCCGAAGGTGGTCGTCTTGCCGCCGGTGGTGATCTGCGGCAGGGGCGCCATGCCCCAGTCGTCCTTGAAGGTACCCGCGGCCTTCTCCTGCAACAGGACCGCGGCGAACCAGGTGCCCATCGGCATCATCGCGGTCTTGTCGGTCGTGAACATCGTCTTGTAGGTGACCTTCTGGCTGTTCGCCGTGGCCCACGGCATGGTCGCCCCGGACTTCTGCAGGTCGAGGGTCATCGCGTACTGGTCCTTGAAGAACCCGTAGTCACCTCCCAGCAGGTCACCGCCGGTCTGCGCCGCCGCGATCGCCTGGACGAGCGAACGCCAGGTGTGGTGGTAGGTGCCGTAGACCTTCGACGCGCCGTTGCCCTTCGTCTGCCGCTTCGCCAACGCCGCGTAGTCGGGCCAGGTCAGCCTGGACAGGTCCGTGCCGTTGTCCTTGAGCAACGCCTTGTTGTAGTAAAGGACGTAGAAGTCCTGCCGGTACGGCAGTGCGTAGTACTCGCCGTTCATGTCGTAGGCGTCGAGCCCGCCGTAGTTCGCCTTGTCGACTTTGCCGACCTCGTCGGTGACCGACTGCAGTTGGCCCCGCGTACCGAAGCGGGCGTAGTCCGTGAGGGTCTTCATGGTCAGCACGTCGGTGGTGTCGCCACCGGCCAGCATCGTGGTGACCTTCTCCGAGTAGTCGTCGGAGAGGATGTCGACCGGGCGGACCACGATGTCCGGGTACTTCGCCTCGAACCCGTCGATCAGCGCTTTGAACTCGGGTGTTTGGTCGTAGTTCCACAGGGCGATCCTGAGCACCTTCTTGCCGTCGGCGGTGGTGTCGGAACCGCCACCGCTGCTGCACCCGGCGGTGAGCAGAGCCAGCGCGATGGCTGCCGTCAGGACCTTGGCGGATCTTCTCATGGTGCGTATCCCCTTCGGTGTTCGTCGAATGGAAGACATCGGCTCAGGCACTCAGTCCGAGGGCCCAGGACTCCGCGGTGACCTCTCCCCGCAGCGGCTGCCGCTGGAGCCACCGGGCCAGTTCGTCGATGGTGTGATCGGTGAGGCGCCCGATCTCCGAACCGAGCGACCCCGCCACATGCGGGGTGACCATCACCTGAGCCAGTCGCCGCAGCGGTGAACTCGCGGGCAGCGGCTCGGGGTCGGTCACGTCGAGGATGGCGAAGAGGCGACCGGACGCGCACTCGGCGGCGAGTGCATCGGAGTCGACCAGGCTGCCGCGCGCCGTGTTGATGACCGTCGCATGGTCCGGAAGCAGACGCAGTTGTGCGGCACCGATGAGGTGCCGGGTCTCCGGCAGTTCGGGAGCGTGCAGGGACAATACGTCGACTCTGGGCAGCAGGTCCACCAGCTCGACCAGGGTCGCGCCGGCCGCGGCGACCTCCGCCGGATCGGCGTGCGGATCCGCGACCAGACAGGTGGTGTCGTCGAGAATCTTGAGGAGTTCGACCACCTTGCGGCCGATTCGGGAGAACCCGACGATGCCGACGGTCTGCGCGAAGTTCGACAGGTCCCCGTAGCCCGTCACCCTGCCCCACCCCTCGTACGCAAGGCGCTCGTCGGCGGCGAGGAAGGGAACCTTCTTGCCGGCGAAGATGATGGCCGCCAATGTGTACTCGGCCACCGGAATGGCGTTGGTGTCGGCTGCGCTGGTGACCTGGATCCCCCGCCGCCACACGTCGTCTCCCACCAGGCCCCGCACGCTGCCGGCGCAGTGCAGCACCGCGCGCAGCGCGGGCGCCGCGTCGAGCCGCTCCGGTGTCAGCCGGGGAGCCCCCCAGGACGTCAGCATCACCTCGACGTCCGCCAGCCGGGCCCGTACCGCCGGTGCGTCGAGGTCGTCGGTCCAGACGGGATCACCCAGCGTCACCAGGTCCGCCAGCCGCGCGAGACGGGCAACGTCGAAGTGCGCTTCGAAGCTCTCCCTGCTCATCACGACCAGTGCGTATGGCTTCGTCTGCAACAAGCGTCGAGTCCTTCCCTCGGCCGGTTTCACACCGGCGCTGGCGAGCGCGTCTCGCCGGTCGCGTGGGGAAAGAGATAGTGGTGTTGAGTACAGACCCGCTATGGCTCGTACATGAACGAAGCGATTCGTTCAGAATCGAACACGCAGGATAGGGGAGGGTGAACCGATGGCCGGTGACCGGCTCTTCGCTCTGCAACGCAGGGAGCGGCTCATGGACGAACTACGCCGGCACGGCGCCGTCCGGGTCTGCGAGCTGGCCCGGATGCTCGAGGTCAGTGAGCTGACGGTGCGGCGCGACATCACCGCACTCGCCGGCCGCGGCCTGCTCACCAAGGTGCACGGCGGCGCCACCCTGCCCACCGAAACCGAAACCGACTCGGCTCCCCAGCGCCGGACCCGCCCCGGATCCACGCCGTTCACCATCGGCATGGTCGTTCCCTCGCTGGACTACTACTGGCCGGCCATCGTGACCGGCGCCCGGGCGGCCGCGGTCGCGCTGGGCGTCCAGATCCAGCTGCGCGGGTCGAGCTACGACGGGGCCGAGGACCGTCGGCAGATCAGCCGGCTGATCGAGGCCAAGCAGGTGCAGGGGCTGCTGCTGGCGCCCAGCCTGGAGGCCGACGGCGCCGACGAGATGATCGACTGGATCGGCAAGCTGCCGGTGCCGACCATCCTCGTGGAACGGCAGACAGCGCCCTGGACCCCCACGCCGCGCCAACTCGAATGGGTACGCAGCGACCATGCGCTGGGCTTGGAGACGGCGGTGCGTCATCTGCATGAACACGGCCACCGCCGGCTCGGGTTGGTGCTTGCGAACGGCAGCCCAACCTCGACGCACCTCGCCCAGGGCTGGCTGCGGGCCTGCGCGGAACTCGATCTGCCCGGCACGTTCGTGGTCCGCGAGAGCGTCGCCCTCGATGTACCCGGCCACCGTCAGATCATCGAGGAGATCCTGCTCCGCTGCCGCCGGTCCCGGACCACCGCGCTCATCGTGCACAGCGACCAGGATGCGATGTCCGTCGCCCAGTACGCCGCCGAACAGGGCATCGCGATCCCAGATGACCTGGCTCTCGTCAGCTACGACGACGAGGTGGCCCAACTCGCCGAGCCGGCGATGACGGCGGTCCGCCCGCCCAAGTCCCGGGTGGGCCGGGTCGCCGTGGAGATGATGGTCTCAAGGCTGCTGGAGGGCAAGCGCCGCCCGGCGCAGCGTGTCCTCGTCCTGCCGGAACTCATCATCCGCAACTCCTCGGTCAAGACGGTGGCCGGCCGGTGACCGGGACGGCTGAGGCCGGCTCCGGTGGAGGCCGGACTGCCTGAACGGACCCCCGGGACCCTACCGCCGCGCCGGGCTCGACAGCCTGTGTCCACGCCGCAGTTGTCGGCCGCCGCCGCGCCACCGTGGCGGGCCCGGCCGGGAGTGCGGTGGAGACACCGAGGGCATGCCGCGCGCCGGCTCCGACACCGGTGCCGCTCTTGGCGATCGGCGGCGCCGGGGCGGCCCTGATTCGCGCCCGGGGCAGGGTTCGACCCATGAGCGTGCGTGTGCTCCTCCCGACGACCTCGCCGGGTTCCACGGCTCCGGGAGTTCGTTCAGGCTCGTCGGGACAGGATGCTGCTGGACAGCAGGGGTTGGCTAGGGCGTCGAGCCGGGCCGCGCGCTGCCGACGGCACCGGACAGGAGCAGGGCCGGGGCCTGGACGAGTGGTTCCCGAGAGCGGCGCAGGAACTTCTGCCCGAGCAGCCGACCCTCCGAACGAAGGCACCCCCCGGTGCGGCATATTCTCCCGATGAGTTCACGCGCTTCCCCGATCAGTCAGCCGGTCACCACAAGGAGGGCCGTCGCGCGGGATGCCAAAAGGCTCACACGGCTACGTACGTGACTCGGGCGCCTACGAGGGCAGGGGCATTGGACGACTGCTCGTGGCGCATATGCGATCCGAGGCCCGTGCCGCCGGGCTCGACCAAAGCGACCACCACCGGGAACAGCGCGCGGCCCCGGCCGACGAGCACGTACTCGTGCCGTGTGCGCGCACCTGGCTCACGATAAGGCTGCTGGGTCAGCAAACCGTCGTCCACCAAATGTTTGAGGCGCTTCGCGGCAACCGCCGCACTCAGTCCGGTACGGCGGGCAAGCTGATCGAAACGGCGAACACCGAAGAACACCTGCCGCTGGAAACCGGAAACGGCCTTCGCGTGACAGAACCATGCTGCACCAGGTATGGATGCATGACCACCGCGTCGGCGGATTCGATGCTGCTGCCGACCGGCACGAGGCTGAGTGCGCTGACGCCGTTCAGGAGGGGTGGCCCGGGGAGTGAGGCCAGCCCGAGTGCTCCTCCCGGTGTCTGATCTCCGGCAGAAAGGTCAGCATTGGGTCAGCATGAGTCCTGAAAAACCTGGGGAAAGCTGCCCGAACTTGCGACTGGTTGTAAGGTGTCGAAGCAGCCCTTGACCTGCAAAAACGCAGGCAGGGAGCCTATTTGTGGGAGTGCCACCGATGTTGCGTACCATGTTCAAGTCCAAGATCCACCGCGCCACCGTCACCCAGGCCGACCTGCACTACGTGGGATCGGTGACCATCGACGCGGATCTGCTCGACGCAGCCGATCTGCTGCCCGGGGAACTCGTCCACATCGTCGACGTGACCAATGGCGCCCGCCTGGAGACGTACGTCATCGAGGGGGAGCGCGGGTCCGGGGTCGTCGGGATCAACGGGGCCGCCGCGCATCTCGTCCACCCCGGAGACCTGGTGATCATCATCAGCTACGCCCAGGTAACCGACGCCGAGGCGCGGGCCCTTCAGCCGCGGGTCGTCCACGTCGACGCGGACAACCGTGTCGTCGCGCTCGGCGCCGACGCCTCCGAGCCGGTGCCGGGCTCCGGCCAGGAGCGCAGCCCGCACGCCGTGTCGAGCTGACCGGCCAGGAGCGTGACCGTGACCGACTTCGTGCCGACCCGCGGGGCGCGCGAGCCGCACGTGCTCGCTCTGCTCCACACCTCGCCGGTGCACGTCCCGGTCTTCGACGGGCTGCGCGACGAGACCGACCCCGGCCTCGCGCTACGGCACTTCGTCGACGAGGAGTTGCTGCGGCTGGCCCGCCGGGACGGCCCGGCGGCGGTGACCGGCGCGGTGGAGGCGGTGCTGGGCAGGGCGGTCGCCGAGGGTGCCCGGGCCGTCCTGTGCACCTGCTCGACCCTCGGGGGCGTCGCGGAGGCGGTGGGAGCTGCCGGGCTCATCGTGCCGGTGCTGCGGGTGGACCGCCCCATGGCGGCCGCCGCGGTCGCCGCCGGGCCGCGGGTGGTCCTCCTCGCGGCGCTGGCGAGCACACTCGCGCCGACCACCGCGCTGATCGAGGAGGAGGCCCGCCGCGCCGGGCGCGCCGTCACCGTACGGCCCGTACTCGTCGACGCCGCCTGGTCCCGCTTCGAGGCCGGTGACACCGAGGGGTACGTGCGCGAGGTGGCCGCCGCGGCCGACCGGGTCGCCGACGCCGACGTGATCGTCCTGGCCCAGGCCTCCATGGCTTCCGTCCAGCACCTCACGACGACGTCGGTGCCTGTCCTTTCCAGCCCCGGCCCGGGCTTCGAGGCAGCGGCACGCGCGGCACGACGCTGAGCCGTCCGTGCGCGTACCGCGTGTCCGCCCGGCTCCGGGTGGACACGCGGAGGCGCGGCGGACCACCGCCCCCTCCCGTGAGTCCGCACGGCTCCTCGTCGTGTCTCCGTCGGGTGACTGGTGGCGCGGGGGTCGGGTAGGTGGGGAGTAGTCCAGAGCCGATGTCGACCGACTGGCCGGAGGACGCCATGACCGACCCGCTCCCGGACCCCACCTCGCCCTCGCCGGGTCCGGACCCCCAGCATCCGCAACCGCAACCGCACCCGGTCCCCACACCGGAGCCACCCCCAACCCCGGAACCCCCTCCGGCGCCCGGCCCGCCGCCCGGTCCGGCACCTGGGCCGCTGCCCGGTCCTGGTCCGGTTCCGCCTCCGGTGCCGGGCCCGCCCCCTGGCCCCGCACCGGGACCTGGTCCGGCTCCGTCTCCCGCGCCTCCGGTACCGGGTCCGCCTCCTGGCCCCGTGCCGGGCCCCGGCCCGACTCCGCCTCCCGCGGCCCCGACACCCGGTCCGTCCTCTGGACCCGCGCCAGCTCCCGGCCCGGCTCAGCCTCCGCCTCCGGTACCGGGTCCGCCCCCTGGCCCTGCGCCGGGCCCCGGCACGACTCCGCCTCCCGCGCCTCCGACACCCGGTCTGCCCCCTGGCCCCGTGCCGGGCCCCGGCCCGACCCCGCCTTCCGCGCTCCCGACATCCGGTCCGACCCCTGGACCCGCGCCAGGTTCCGGCCCGGCTCAGCCTCCGCCTCCGGTGCCTGGCCCGCCGCCGGGCCCCGGCCCGACCCCGCCCGCGCCGCCCGGACCGCCGCCCGGTCCCGGCCCCACCCCGCCCGAGCCCCCGGGCCCGATCCCCGAGCCTCCACCCGGTCCTCCGCTCCCGGAGCCCTCGCCGTCCCCGATCCCGCCGGGCCCGGAGCCGGTCCCGAACCCGGAGCCGGGACCGCCCCTGACCTGACGACCGTCCCCTGACTACCCCCCCGACCTGACGCCGGCATCACGCGCGGGCGTCCGCGCTCCGGCCCCGACTGCGGACACTCGCCCGGGGTCCCTTGCGGACGCGCGCCTGAGGTCGCGCCCGGGAACGCGCCGGCGAACATACGCCCGCGACCACGCTCCCGCCGCGCCTGCGGGCATGCGTCCGTGGCTTCCGTCAGCCGACATGCGACCGCGAATAGGTGCCTCCGCCGCGCCTTTGGGCATTGGCCCGTGGCTTCCGTCAGCCGACACGCGCCCGCGAACAAGTGCCCCCGCCGCACCCGCGAGTACGCGCCTTCCGTCCCCAGCGGGCGCGCGCCCCCGCCCCGCCCGCGAACACGCGCCCCCGCCCCGCCGCGAGCACACCCCCGCGACCACGCGCCCCGCGAATACGCGCCCGCGATCCCCCGGCGAGCAAGCGCCCCTCGCGGGCAAAAAGACGACGGTGGGCGGCCTTTCCGGCCGCCCACCGTCGTCTACTCACCGTCCGGCCGAGCCGGCCGGCGAACCGGCATCGCTACGCCGTCACCTCCGACCGGTCCCCGCCCCACAGCGTGTGGAACGAGCCGTCCCGGTCCACCCGCCGGTACGTGTGCGCCCCGAAGAAGTCCCGCTGCCCCTGGGTGAGCGCGGCGGGCAGCCGCTCGGCGCGCAGGGCGTCGTAGTAGGCGAGGGCGGCGGAGAAACCGGGGGCCGGGACGCCCTGCCGGGTCGCGGCGACCAGGACCTCGCGCCAGTCGTCCTGGGCCGCCGCGATCTCCTGGGCGAAGGTGTCGTCGGACAGCAGGCTCGGCAGGTCCGGGCGGGCGTCGTACGCGGCGCGGATCCGGTCCAGGAAGGCCGCGCGGATGATGCAGCCGCCGCGCCAGATCGCGGAGACCGCGCCGAGGTCGATGTCCCAGCCGTACTCCGCGCTGCCCGCGGCGATCTCGTGGAAGCCCTGGGTGTACGACACGATCTTCGAGGCGTACAGCGCCTGTTCCACCCGGTCGGCGAACGCGGCCGCCTCCGACTCGCTCAGCGGGGACGCCTTCGGGCCCGCCAGTCCGCGCGACGCCTCCCGCAGGTCCGCGTGGCCCGACAGGGAACGGGCGAAGACCGCCTCCGCGATACCCGAGACCGGCACGCCGAGGTCGAGCGCGATCTGGACCGTCCAGCGGCCGGTGCCCTTCTGCTCGGCCTGGTCCACCACCACGTCCACGAACGGCTTGCCGGTCGCGGCGTCCACGTGGGACAGGACCTCCGCCGTGATCTCGATCAGGTACGAGTCGAGCCTGCCCGTGTTCCAGGTGCGGAAGATGTCCGCGATCTGCGCGGGGGAGTACCCGGCCACGTCCCGCAGCAGCTGGTACGCCTCGCCGATCAGCTGCATGTCGGCGTACTCGATGCCGTTGTGCACCATCTTCACGAAGTGCCCGGCGCCGTCGGGGCCGACGTGCGTGACGCACGGCGCGCCGTCCTTCGCCTTCGCGGAGATCTTCTCCAGCATCGGACCGAGCGAGTCGTACGACTCCTTCGAGCCGCCCGGCATGATGCTCGGCCCGTGCAGCGCGCCCTCCTCGCCGCCGGAGATCCCGGTGCCCACGAAGTGGATGCCCTGCTCGCGCAGCTCCCGCTCCCGGCGCCGGGTGTCCGCGAAGTGCGCGTTGCCGCCGTCGATGATCATGTCGCCGGGCTCGAGCAGCGGGGCGAACTCCCGGATCACCGCGTCGGTGGGCTCGCCGGCCTTCACCATGATGACCAGGCGGCGCGGCCGTTCCAGGGCCGCCACGAACTCCTTCGCGGTCTCGGCCGCGACGAAGTCGCCCTCGTGCCCGAACTCCTCGACCAGGGCGTGCGTCCGGGCCGCCGTCCGGTTGTGCAGTGCGACCGCGTAGCCGTTGCGCGCGAAATTGCGGGCGAGGTTGCGGCCCATGACCGCGAGTCCCGTGACGCCGATCTGGGCTGTAGTGCTCATACCGCCTGCTCCTCGAAAATCCGGTGAATCATCAAGTGGAACGCTGGGCCCGGCCGCCGGTGCCGTCGGCCGGTCCGCCGCCGGTTCCGTCGTCGGCCCGCCGTCCGTCGCGCCGCCCGTGCCCGCCAGTATCACTGCTCCCGCCCCTTCGACCATCCTGACGTGCCGGTACGGCGCGCGCACATTCGGCACCCGGCACCCTTCCATACGCGCGGCGGGTGCCCAGTGGCTCAGCGCGCGGCCCGCGGATCCGGCCAATCAACGTACGTAACCGGCCACTTGGGGTGACGAACCGGCCGATAGCCGTCTTGTCAGGGCCTGTTCGCGGCGGTTACTTTCGCCCCTCCTGACGCATGTCGAGGGAGCTTGAGATGGCCGTACGCGGTCGGCACCGCCGGTACCAGCCGAACAGGATCAACCGCGCCTCGCTCACCGTCACGGCGGGCGGCGCCGGGATGGCCATTCCGCTCATCGGCGCCGGGGCCGCGCACGCCGCCGACGCCTCCACCTGGAACAAGGTGGCCGCCTGCGAGTCCAGCGGCAACTGGCACATCAACACGGGCAACGGCTACTACGGCGGACTCCAGTTCACCCGGTCCACCTGGGCGGCGTACGGCGGTACGCGGTACGCGCCCAGCGCCGACCTGGCCACCCGGGACCAGCAGATCGCCGTCGCGGAGAAGGTGCTCGACGGGCAGGGACCCGGCGCCTGGCCGGTGTGCTCGACGCGGGCCGGTCTCACCCGGGGCGGCGGCACCCCCGGCGTCCACCCGGACACCGCCGGACAGCGGTCCGTGCGCGAGGCCGGCAGTACCGGGAGTACCGGCGCTGACAGGAGCCCCGCCCGCGAGGTCGACGTACGGCCGCAGACCGCGCCGCAGGCGCGGGCAGGCAGCGCCGAGATGTACAAGGTCGTCCGCGGCGACACCCTCTCCGGCATCGCCGACGAGCGCCATGTCTCCGGCGGCTGGCGGCAGTTGTACGCCGCCAACCGGACGACCGTGGGCTCCGACCCGAACCTGATCCTGCCGGGCCAGCGGCTCGCCGTGCCCAAGTCGCGTACGACGGCCGAGCCGCACCGCAAGACGTCCACCGCCACGCGCCCGGCCCAAGAGGCCAAGCCCGCGTCCGGCGCGGCCAAGTCCCGGCCCCACGCCACCGAGCACGCCCTCGTCGCCCCTGTCGGCGGCGGCATCGGCACGGCCTACCACGCGACCGGCTCCCACTGGTCGAAGGGCTACCACACCGGCGTCGACTTCGAGGTCCCCACCGGCACCTCCGTGAAGGCGGCCGCGGCCGGCCGGGTGGTCTCCGCCGGCTGGGGAGGCGCGTACGGCTATCAGGTGGTCATCCGGCACGCCGACGGCCACTACACGCAGTACGGCCACCTGTCGGCGATATCCGTACGGGCCGGGCAGACGGTCGCCGCCGGGCGCGGCATCGGCCGTTCCGGGGCCACGGGCAACGTCACCGGACCGCATCTGCACTTCGAGGTGCGCACGGGGCCCGGGTTCGGCACCGACGTCGACCCGCTCGCCTATCTGCGGGCCGGCGGCGTCAGGATCTGACGCGGGAGCCGTTCCGGCCGGGCCCGGGCCCCGGAACGCAGGGGTCCGCGTAGAACTGCCGGTCGGAGCACGAGCCGACGACGAACGGGCCGAGGAAGAGCTGGGGTTCGCCCGGCGTGCGGTCCTGCTGCTCCCGCGCCGCCGGTGCGACGGGGACGACGACGACCCCGTCGACCGCGTCCACCGGCACGGCCCGCCCGGAGCCGCCGTACGCCTCGACGGACGGCAGCCCCTCGACGGACGACGGCACCTCGGCAGGCAGCGAGACCTCGGCGGGCGGCACGTCCGCACCAGGCGGCACCTCCTCGCCGGGCAGCACCTCCTCGCCGGGCGGGTTCTCCCCGTTGGGCACCGCCCCGGAAGCCACCCCCGCCTCCACCACCGGACCCGTACGCTCGATGCGCTCGGTCATCAGCAGGATCAGGCCGCCCGCGGCCACCACACCGCAGCCCAGGGCCAGCACCGTGCCCGTCGTGCCGTAGCGGAAGGTCTCGCCGAGCAGCGTGAGCCCGACCCCGGCCGCCATCACCGGGTTCACCACCGTCAGCGTGGCCAGCGGCGCCGCCAGACCACCGCCCCGGTACGAGGCCTGCGACAGCAGGATCCCGGCCGTGGCCAGGACGCCTATCGCGATCAGGGACGGCAGCTCCGCCGCCGCGATCCCGTCGGTGAAGTCGACCGCGACCGTCTTGGTGAACACCGAGGACATGCCGAAGGCGATGCCGGAGCCGGTGGCGAGCAGCACGCTGCGCACCGCCGGATGCCGGTGCGCCGCCCTGCCCGCGACCGTGAACGCCACCAGTGCGCCGGCGGTCACCACCGCCAGGCCCGCGCGCTGCGCGGTGTTCAGCGTCTGCGTGTGGGAGGCGCCCACCAGGGACAGCAGTCCCGCGAGCCCCACCGTCGCCATGACCGCGCCGCGCCAGGCGGCGGCGCCCGCCCGCCGGCCGGCGAACAGCGCCGCCATCGGCAACGCGAACACGATGGTCAGGGCACCCAGCGGCTGGACCAGGCTGAGCGGGCCGCAGGCCAGGGCCACCACGTGCAGCAGTCCGCCGAGACCGTTCAGCACCAGCGCCGCCCACCAGGCGGCCCGGCGCAGCGGCGCGTACTGCTCGCCGGGGGTGGACACCGCGACCCGTTCCTGGACGATCGCCCCGCCGGCGTAGGCGACGGCGGACACGAGCGACAGCAGCACGGACAGCGCGAGGGCGCTCATGAGTCGCACCTCCGCGTGGGGCTGGGGCGGCGGCCCCGGCGCGAGGAACGGTCGGCTTCCATGGTCGACCACCCTGCCGTGCCGATCGCCTCACGTCGTCGTCCCTGAGCAGTCAATAGGTCCTACTGCCGATGGAGTACACCCCGCCCGCCGTCCTCCCCCGGGTGGGCGACACGGGACGGAGGCACCCCCACGAATCCCCGGCGAACTCCCCTTGCGCGCCCCGGGACGGGCCTTGGTACTACTGCTTTCCGTGAACCTCGCGCCCGACCTCGCCGCACTGAACGACCTCGGCGGTTTCTTCGCCCTGCGCACGGGCACCCCGCCGCACGGCCCGCTGCCCACCCTCGCCCAGGCCTACGCGGACCCCGCCACGGACTCCGCGACGCATCCCCTAATGGTCCGGGTCCGCCGGGTCGCCGACGGCATCGGCGCCCCCGCGCGGGTCGCCGCCTCGATCGCGCACCAGGCGCTCGCCGCCCGGCTGTGGTCGGCGGCGCTCGGCTGCGCCGTGCTGTACGGGCGGCTTCCCGGCCTGGACGCCCGCCTCGTCCGCTGGGACCCCGCGGGCAGCGCCCCTGACGACCTGTGGCTCACCGAGGTGCGTGCCCGCCCCGCGGACCCGGAGACGTTCGCGGACGTCGTCCTGCACGGCCACCTCGAACCGCTGGCGGCCGCCCTGCGCGCCCGGTACCGCCTCGCACCGGGGCTGCTGCGGGGCAACGCGGCCTCCGCGCTGGCGGCCGCCGCCCGCCTGCTGGAGAACCAGGTGCGCGCCGACGGCCGTACCGCGGCGGCCGATCGCGCCCGGGAGCTGGCCGCGGGGCTCCTCGCCCATCCCTTCCTCGAGGGCGCCGGCACCCTCACCGGCACCGGAACGGGCTTTCGACGGCGCAGTTGCTGCCTGTACTACCGCGTCCCCGGCGGGGGACTCTGCGGGGACTGCTGCTTCACACGGGTGCCGGGCTCTTCCCCACGGGCCGCATCTGGGTGACCATGAAGGCGACCGGCCGCTTCGGACAGGGGGTTGCGGGTGCGCGTGGGACTGCTGACCCGGGAGTACCCGCCGGACGTGTACGGCGGCGCCGGCGTCCATGTCGAGTTCCTGGCGCGGGAGCTCCGGCCGCTGGTGGACCTGGAGGTGCACTGCTGGGGCGAGGGCCGCGCCGACGGCGTCGTACGCCACCGGCCCTGGTCCGCGCTGGACGGCGCCAACGACGCGCTGCGCACCTTCTCCGTGGACCTCGCCATGGCCGCCGCGCTGCGGGGCCGCGACCTCGTCCACTCCCACACCTGGTACGCCAACCTCGCCGGTCACCTCGGCAAGATGCTGTACGGCGTGCCGCACGTGATGACCGCGCACTCCCTCGAGCCCCTGCGCCCCTGGAAGGCCGAACAGCTCGGCGGCGGCTACGCCCTGTCCGGCTGGGCCGAGCGCACCGCGATCGAGTCCGCCGACGCGGTCGTCGCGGTCTCCGGCGCCATGCGCGAGGACATCCTCGGCTGCTACCCGGCGCTCGACCCGGCCCGGGTGCACGTCGTCCACAACGGCATCGACACCACCCTGTACCGGCCGGACCACGGCACGGACGCCCTCGACCGCGTCGGCCTCGACCCGGACCGTCCGTACGTGCTGTTCGTCGGCCGCATCACCCGGCAGAAGGGCGTGCCCCACCTGCTGCGGGCGGTACGGGGCATCGACCCGGCGGCGCAGGTGGTGCTGTGCGCGGGGGCGCCCGACACACCGGAGATCGACCGGGAGTTCCGGGAGCTGTACCAGGAGTTGAGCCGGACCCGCGACGGAGTGCACTGGATCCCGCGGATGCTGCCGCGCCCGGACGTCATCCAGCTCCTCACCCATGCCGCCGTCTTCGTCTGCCCCTCGGTCTACGAGCCGCTGGGCATCGTCAACCTGGAGGCGATGGCGTGCGGCACCCCCGTCGTGGCCTCCCGGACCGGCGGGATCCCGGAGGTGGTCGACGACGGCCGCACGGGGGTACTCGTGCCGGTGGACGACGATTTCGAGACCGGGCTCGCCCGCGCCCTGGACGCGGTGCTCGCGGACCGGGACGGCGCGCGCCGCATGGGCGAGGCAGGACGGCGGCGCGCGGAGGAGGAGTTCGGCTGGGACGCGGTCGCCCGGCGCACCGTGCGGCTCTACGAGGAGATCCTCGAACAGGCTTAGGGCTCAGTCCCTCTCCTGCTCAGGAGCGGGAGACAGGCAACCGGGTGAGGGGAGCGGCCATGCGTCGTGGTGGACCTTCGGTCCTCGGAATCGTCCTCGCGGGCGGAGAGGGCAAACGGCTGATGCCCCTGACCGCGGACCGCGCGAAACCCGCGGTCACGTTCGGCGGCACGTACCGGCTCGTCGACTTCGTCCTGTCCAACCTCGTCAACGGCGACATCCTGCGGATCTGCGTGCTGACCCAGTACAAGTCGCACTCGCTGGACCGGCACATCACCACCACCTGGCGGATGTCCAGTCTGCTCGGCAACTACATCACCCCGGTCCCCGCGCAGCAGCGGCTCGGGCCCCGCTGGTACCTGGGCAGCGCCGACGCGATCCTTCAGTCGCTCAACCTGATCCACGACGAACAGCCCGACCACGTCGCGGTGTTCGGCGCCGACCACGTGTACCGCATGGACCCGCGGCAGATGCTCAAGGAACACATCGAGGGCGGCGCGGGCGTGACGGTCGCGGGCATCCGGGTGCCACGGGCCGAGTCGTCGTCGTTCGGCGTGATCACCCCCGGTACGGACGGGCAGACCGTGCAGCGCTTCCTGGAGAAGCCCGCCAACCCTCCGGGCCTGCCCGACGACCCGGAGAGCGTCTTCGCCTCCATGGGCAACTACGTCTTCTCCACCAAGGTGCTGATCGAGGCGCTCCAGCGGGACGCGGAGGACGAGCGGTCCGCGCACGACATGGGCGGCTCGATCCTGCCCCAGCTCACCGATCGCGGAGAGGCGCGGCTCTACGACTTCGGTGCCAACCACGTGCCGGGCGAAACCAGCCGGGACCAGGGCTACTGGCGGGACGTCGGTACGCTCGACGCGTACTACGACGCCCATATGGACCTGATCGCCGAGCGCCCGGCGTTCAACCTCTACAACCGCGACTGGCCGATCTACACCCACTCGGGGCAGCTCTCGCCCGCCCGGTTCAACGCGGGCGGGATCGCGGGCGAGTCGATCATCAGCGCCGGCTGCCTGATCCGCGGGCAGGTCACCCGCTCCGTGCTGTCGCCGGGGGTCCGGGTCGACCCGGGCGCGGTCGTCCAGGGCTCGGTGCTGCACGACAACGTCCGGGTGGGCCGGGGCGCCATCGTGCGCGGCGCGGTCCTGGACAAGAACGTCGAGGTGCCGCCCGGCGCGACCATCGGCGTCAACCCCGAGCGGGACGCGGAGCTGTACACCGTCTCCCAGGGCGGCGTCATCGCTCTGGGCAAGGGACAACTGGTCCCTTAGGGCCTCTCGTCCGGGGCGGACCGGATCCGGACGAAAGACCCTGGCCCGGCGAGCTCGGGCCCGACGCGGCGGATGGGGGCGCGCGCCGGGGGCGCGAACCGCGACGCGTCGCGTGCGACACCCGCCGGTTGCCGGGCTGACCGGCCTTCAGACCCGATCATGCAGGCAGTGACGTCTCCCTCGGAGGTCTTCCTGCATGAGATGGACCCGGCGCCCGCGGCTGTGCGCGGTGGCGGCGGTGGCAGCGTGCGCGCTGACCGCCGCGCCCGTCGCCGCACCGGCCGCCGAAGCGCGCGACGACCGGCTCACCGATCTGGTCGACCCGTTCATCGGCACCGCGAACGAGGGCAACACCTTCCCCGGCGCGGCCGTGCCCTTCGGCATGGTGCAGCTCTCGCCGGACACCGGCCACAGCACCGGCTACGACCACACCCAGGACCGCGTCCGCGGTTTCTCCCTGGTCCATCTCTCCGGCGTCGGCTGCCGCATCGGCGGCGACCTGCCGGTGCTGCCCACCACCGGTGACGTCACGCGGACGGACTACACCAAGTACGCGGCACCGTTCGGCCACGACAGCGAGCGGGCGAGCCCCGGCTACTACCGCGTCGGCCTGTCCTCCGGCATCGGTGGTATCGGCGGTATCGGCGCCGAACTGACGGCGAGCGCGCGTACCGGGGTGCAGCGCTACACCTTCCCGGCCACGGCCAAGGCCAACGTCCTGCTCAACGCGGCCCAGGCGCTGCACAGGCCGGTCGCGGCGACGGTGGAGATCCTGGGTGACCGCACCGTGCGCACCACGATCACGGGCCGCGGCTTCTGCCGGGACACCCGGCCCTACACCGTGTACACCGTCACCCGCTTCGACCGCCCGTTCACGGCGTACGGCACCTGGGACGGCACCACGGTCACGGCGGGGTCCAGAACCGGACACGGCGGCGCCTACGTCCGCTTCGACACCACCGGGGACCGCACGGTGGAGGCGACGACCGCGCTGTCCTACGTCGACGCGGCCGGCGCGGCCGGCAACCTGGCGGCGGAGGGCGGCCGTTCCTTCGACGCGGTGCGCGACGCGGCCCTGCGGTCCTGGGAGAGCCGGCTGGCCGTCGTACGCGTCCGGGGCGGCGACGCGGCCCGGCGCCGTACGTTCTACTCGGCGCTGTACCACGTGTTCCTGGCGCCGAACGTGGGCAACGACGCCGACGGCCGCTACACCGGCTGGGACGGGCGGGTCCACCGCGCGGGGGGTTTCACCTACTACCAGAACTGGTCGCTGTGGGACACCTACCGCACCCAGGCCCCGCTGCTCGCCCTGCTCGCGCCGCGCGAGTCACGGGACATGGCGATCTCGGTGATCAGGGTCGCCGAGGAGAGCGGCTGGCTGCCCAAATGGGGCTACGGCACCGTCGAGACGAACGTCATGACCGGCGACCCGGTCACCCCGTTCCTGACCAACGCCTTCCAGCAGGGCCTGCTGCAGGGGTACGAGGAGCGGGCCTACCGGGCGCTGCGGCGGAACGCCGACGGGGTGCCGCCCGCCGGCTCCCCGGCCGTGGGCCGCGACGGCAACCCGGACTACCTCGCCCGCGGCTACGTCCCGTACCTCGAGGGCCACGAGCCCGCGAAGCCGGGGCACTCCGACTACGCGTTCGGCGCGTCGGCGACCCTGGAGTACGCCCTGTCGGACGCCGTGCTCGCCCAGATGGCCCGGGCCCTCGGCCACCACGCGGACGCCGCACGGTACGCCGCCCGCTCCCGCGGCTACCGCGCGCTGTTCGACCCCGCCACCGGCTTCTTCCGCGCCCGCGACGCCTCCGGAGCCTTCACCGGACCGGCGGACCCGGCCCGCGGCCCCGGCTTCCACGAGGGCACGTCCTGGCAGTACCAGTGGCTCGTGCCGCAGGATCTGCCCGGCCTGGTGCGCCTGATCGGCGGCCGGCGCGCCGCCAACGAGCGTCTGGACGCGTTCTTCGCCTACGCCGGCCTGCTGAAGGACCCGGAGCGCACCGTCCGCGAGACCTGGGTCCGCGGGCCGTACGCCTACTACGGCAGGGCCACGTACAACCCGATGAACGAGCCGGACCTCGCCGCGCCGTACGCCTACCTCTCGACGGGGCAGCCGTGGAAGGCCACCGACGTGGTGCACGCCGCGCTGACCCTGTTCACCGACGAACCGGCCGGGCTGAGCGGGAACGACGACCTGGGCACCATGTCCGCCTGGAACGTGCTGGCCTCCATCGGCCTGTTCCCCGTCCAGCCGGGCTGTTCCACCTGGGGCCTGTCCACGCCCGTCTTCGAACGCGTCGACCTGCGCCTGGACGACGGCCACCACCCGCGCAGCCTGACCATCACGGCGCCGGGCACCTCGACAAAGGACCGGTACATCCGGTCGGTCCGGGCCGGCGGGGTGCCGCACGACCGGACGTATCTGACCACCCGCGCCCTGCGGTCGATCGGCACCCTGCGCTACACCGTGGGGCCACGCCCCTCGGCGTGGGGCACGGCCGCGCAGGCCGCGCCACCCGCCCTGAGGTAACCCTTGCGGGGCCCCTGAGTGACCTCAAAGGCCCCATGCGTCCCACCCCTTTCCCCAGGGTCGGACTTAATCTGTTGTTAACTGAGCGTAGCTTGATCGTACTTGACTGTAATCAGTCGAGGGCGGTTGACTGCCAAAACACCCACCGCCGATGCGAGGCAAGCCATTGACTCCCGACCTGCTCGCTCCCCTCGACCTGGCGTTCTGGAACATCGAGTCCGCCGACCACCCCATGCACCTCGGCGCCCTCGGGGTCTTCTCCGCCCACTCGCCGACCGCCGGAGCGCACGCGGCCGACCTGCTCGCCGCCCGCGCGGCAGGAGTGCCCGGCCTGCGCATGCGGATCCGGGACGTGTGGCGGCCGCTCGACCTGCGCCTGCCCCTTGCCCAGGCGTTGCGTCCGCCGCTCGGCTTCGGCGGCGCCGCCCGCGAGCCCGACCCCGGCTTCGACCCGCTCAACCACGTCCGGCTGCACGCCCCGGCCACGGACTTCCACGCCGAGGCGGGCCGGCTCATGCAGCGCCCGCTGCAGCGCAACCGCCCGCCGTGGGAGGCGCACGTGCTGCCCGGCGAGGACGGTGTCTCCTTCGCCGTGCTGTTCAAGTTCCACCACGCCCTCGCCGACGGCCTGCGCGCCCTGACCCTCGCCGCGGCCGTCCTCGACCCCATGGACATGCCCACCCCGCGGCCCCGCCCGGCCGCGCCCGCCCGCGGTCCGCTCCCCGACGTGCGCAAGCTGCCCGAGGCACTGCGCGGCGCCCTGTCCGACGTGGGCCGGGCCCTGGACATCGGCACCTCGGTCGCCCGCTCGTCCCTCGCCACCCGGTCCACCCCGGCGCTCACCGCCGAGCCCACCGGAACCCGCCGCACCGCCGGCGCGGTCGTCGACATCGACGACGTGCACCTGGTCCGCAAGGCCGTCGGCGGCACCGTCAACGACGTACTGATCGCCGTCGTCGCCGGCGCCCTGCGGCGCTGGCTCGACGAGCGGGGCGAGGGCACCGACGGGATCGCGCCCCGCGCCCTGATCCCGGTCTCCAGGCGCCGCTCGCGCACCGCCCACCCGCAGGGCAACCGGCTCTCCGGCTATCTGATGGAACTCCCCGTCGGCGACGCGGACCCCCTGCGCCGGCTCGCCGCCGTCCGCGCGGCCATGGACCGCAACAAGGACGCCGGACCCAACCGGGGCGCGGGCGCCGTCGCACTGCTCGCCGACCATGTGCCCGCCCTCGGCCACCGGCTCGGCGGACCACTGGTCGCCCAGGCCGCCCGGCTGTGGTTCGACATCCTGGTCACCAGCGTGCCGCTGCCCGGCATCGGCCTGAGGCTCGGCGGCCACCCGCTGACCGAGGTCTACCCCTTCGCGCCGCTGGCCCGCGGCCAGTCCCTGGCCGTCGCGATCTCCACCTACCGCAGCCAGGTCCACTACGGGCTCGTCGCGGACGCCAAGGCCGTGCCCGACCTGAACCGGCTCGCCCGCGCCGTGACCGAGGAGGTGGAGACCCTGATCACGGTCTGCGGATCCTGATCACCTGCGTTTGGCCTACCGGCCCGGCGCTGCCGTAAAATCCCCCGTTCGAAAGCAGGCGCGAGTCGGAGCGCCGCACGGTGATCAGGGAACGGCAGCGCGATGACGGTGACAGACGAGGGCCCGACGGCCACGGACGAAGTGCTGTACGGGCCCGGGATCGACCCCGAACGCCTGGCCGTGTGCCTCGAAGTGCTCAAGGAGCTCGACGGGATCGACGTGGACCACCCGGACGCCGTCGCCGTGCGCCGGGCCACCTCGCAGATCTACCGCACGGTCAAGCAGCGCCGCCGCCAGGAGCGCCGGGCCGCCAAGACCGCGAACGACAAGGCGGTCACCGAGGCCACGGCCACCGGATCCGCACAGCGCATCGACGACGAGACCGAGGGCATCCTGCCCTCGTCCACGACGGGGGCGGGACAGATCGCGGGGATACTCCAGCGCCCGCGCTCCTGCTACGTCTGCAAGACCCGCTACGTCGAGGTCGACTACTTCTACCACCAGCTCTGCCCGCGGTGCGCGGTCGAGAACCGCGCCCGCAGGGACGCCCGCGCCGACCTCACGGGCAAGCGCGCCCTGCTCACCGGCGGTCGCGCCAAGATCGGCATGTACATCGCGCTGCGGCTGCTGCGCGACGGCGCGCACACCACGATCACGACCCGGTTCCCGAGTGACGCCATCCGCCGCTTCAAGGCCCAGCCCGACAGTGACGAGTGGATCCACCGGCTGAAGATCGTCGGCATCGACCTGCGCGACCCGGCCCAGGTGGTGGCCCTGGCCGACTCGGTCGCCGCCGAGGGACCGCTGGACATCCTGATCAACAACGCGGCCCAGACCGTACGGCGCTCCCCGCAGGCCTACAGCGAGCTGGTCGCCGCCGAGTCGGCCCCGCTGCCGGCCGGTGAGCTGCCCGCGGCCGAGGTGATCGGCACGTTCGGCTCGGGGGCGGTCGCGGAGCTGCCGGTGGCGGGCGGCGGCGCGCTCACCGCCCAGGACGTCACCGACCTGGCCCTGGTCTCCGGCTCGGCGTCCCTGGAGCGGATCGCCGCCGGCACGGCCATCGACGCCGGCGGTCTCGTGCCCGACCTGCACGACACCAACAGCTGGATCCAGGCGGTGGAGGACGTCACGCCGGTGGAGCTGCTCGAGGTCCAGCTGTGCAACTCGACGGCGCCCTTCATCCTGATCAGCCGCCTGCGTCCGGCGATGGCGGCCGCCGCGGCCCGCCGCGCCTACATCGTGAACGTCTCCGCCATGGAGGGCGTGTTCAACCGCGGCTACAAGGGCGCGGGACACCCGCACACCAACATGGCCAAGGCCGCCCTGAACATGCTCACGCGGACCAGCGCCGAGGAGATGTTCCAGAAGGACCGCATCCTGATGACGGCCGTCGACACCGGCTGGATCACCGACGAGCGCCCGCACCCGGACAAGGTCCGCCTCGCCGAGGCCGGCTTCCACGCCCCGCTCGACCTGGTCGACGGCGCCGCCCGCGTCTACGACCCGATCGTGCGCGGCGAGGCGGGCGAGGACCTGTACGGCGTCTTCCTCAAGGACTACGCGCCGGGCAAGTGGTGAGCCGGCCGCCGGCCCGATGCCTCTGACGAGGTGTCAGTCCACGGTCCTCAGCCGGTAGTTGCCCGCCGCGACCAGTTCCAGGACCGTGCGCCAGTCCTCCAGGACGCCCGCGTCGAAGCCGGCGGTGCGGGCCTCCTCGGCCGTCTGGCGCAGCGCCGCCGCGTCCTCCTCGGACAGGCGGCCGTCGGCGGGCGCCGCATGCCGTCGCAGGAGGCGGGAGACGCGCTCGCCGAGCAGGGCGCGCACCGCGTCCGCCGCCGGGTCGGCCGTACCGTCGCCGCCGTCCGGCCGCAGCAGCCGGCCGATGCCGTGGACCAGGCCCGCCACCTGGAGCTCCTTGTCGGCCGGGTGGCGCCGGCGCAGCAGGGCGGCGGTGCGCAACGCGTGGGCGCGGGCGTCGGGCGGGCAGGCGTACAGCAGGTCCATGAGCTCCTCGGCGCTGCGCAGCTCCATGCGTCGGTCCTCCCGCGAGAAAGCCGTCGTGGTGGGTCAGCAGATCATGGCGAGCTTGCGGCGCGGCCAACGGAACCTGAACCCCGCCCGGCACATGATGCGACAAATCACCCCGCAAGTGGTCCAATCAACACGCGCGACGTCAGATAGTTACCTGGACTTTGCCGCGCTATCGAGCGGGAGGCCGCTCATTTGGTTAATCTGGGGTGGACGGACAGCGACTACGGGTTCCATCCACACCCATGGTCCGTCCCGGGGCAAGCCGGTGCACCACGGCCTGCTCGCACCTCAGTTGCCGACGCCACCGCGTCCGAGATGCATACCAACCAGACCCGAGCGGGCTTGGGCGGCGCGGTGCGTCCGGCCGCATGCCCCGAGGGTGACCGACACATAAGGAGTGCGCGGTGACACCGGAGAAGACGAATCGCGAGCAGCGTCCCAACGAACGCATGGAGCGCGCGGGCCGAAGGCCCGCGGACCTGGGCAGCCTCGACGTGTGGGCCCGCTCGGCACCGATCCGCCTGGCGGGCTACGAGGACGACCTGGCCGAGCCCCACATCCTGCCCAGCGTGGACTGAGCGGCCAGAACCCGTCGCGATCGCCGACCGCATGGGCGTGCCAGACTCACGCCCATGCTGATCAGAGAAGCCACGGCCGCGGACTGGCCGCGGATCTGGCCGTTCTGGCACCGGATCGTCGCCGCCGCCGAGACGTACGCCTGGGACCCGGACACCTCCGAGGAGGATGCCCGGGCCTTGTGGATGGGCCCCGCCAAACGCGTGTACGTCGCAGAGGACGACACCGGCGCGGTCGTCGGCTCCGCCTACGTCACCCCCAACTACGGCGGCCCCGCCGCCCGCGTCGCCAACGCGGGTTTCATGGTCGACCCCGACCGGTCCGGCCTGGGCATCGGCCGCGCCCTGGCCGAGCACGTCCTTCAGGCCGCGACGGCCGCCGGCTACCGGGCGATGGTCTTCAACGCCGTCGTGGAGACCAACCCCGCGGTCGGGCTGTGGACCTCGCTCGGCTTCCGGATCCTCGGCACGGTGCCGGAGGCCTACGAGCACCCCCGGCACGGCCCGGTGGGCCTGCACATCATGTACCGGGCCCTGTAGACGAGGCGCTCTGGAGACCCGGTACTACGACCCCGGCGGCAGGTCCGCCGTCCTCGGCCAGGGACGCAGTCGCTCGATCTGCTCCGCCACGTCCAGCAGATCCGCCTCCGCGCCCGGACGCCCCACCAGTTGAACGGCGCACGGGGCGCCCGAGGGCAGCGTCCCGAACGGCACCGCCATCGCGGGCCATCCGGCCAGGTTCCACGGCGGGGTCATCGGCGAATAGAGGGTGTCGGCCAGCACATTGCGCAGCCAGCCCCGCTCGTGCCAGGGCCCGGCCTGCGGGGAGCGGCGGGCCAGCGCGGGGGTGAGCAGCACCTCGTACTCGGCGAAGAACGGCTCCATCCGCCGCCGCAGCTCCTCCCGGCGCGTGTCCGTGTGCACACCCTTCAGGAACCGGCGCCCCAGGGCGGCGTGCACCCGGGTGCGCCGGGTCAGCCGCCGCGGGTCCAGGCCCGCCGCGTCCACGGCCGCGCCCGCCGTCCAGTGCCGCAGAGCCGTCACTCCCAGCGACACCGGATACGGCGGCTCGGCCCGGCGCACCCGGTGACCCGCCCCGGCCAGCAGCCGCGCCGCGTCCCTGGTGGCAGCGGCGTAGGGCCCGCTCACGACCACCCCGGCGAGCGGGCTGCGCACGGACACGGCGATCGTCCGCGGGCTCGCCTTCCGACCGCCCTCGGCCTCGGTGCCGGCCAGCACGGAGAGCATCAGCCGGGCGTCCTCGACGGTCGTGGCGAGCGGCCCGTTCTCGGACATGCCGAACCAGTCGCCCTCGCTGATCCCGGCGGGCACCACGCCGTGACCCGGTTTGACGGTGACCAGGCCGCAGTTGGCGGCGGGGATGCGCAGGGAGCCCATGCCGTCGTTGCCGAGGGCGAGCGGGACCATGCCGGCGGCGACCGCAGCCGCGCTGCCGCCCGAGGAGCCGCCCGCGTTCCGGGTCGGGTCCCACGGGTTGCGGGTGATGCCGTGGACGCCCTCCGTGGTGCCGAACACGCACAGCTCGGGCACGTTCGTCAGCCCGACGACCACCGCGCCCGCCGCTCGGAGCCGGCCCACGGTGACATGGTCGCCGGCGGCCGGGGTGTCCGGGGTCGCGGCCGACCCCACGCGGCTGGACTCGCCCCGCACCGCCAGGTTGTCCTTCACGGCCACCGGCACGCCCGCGAGCGGCAGTCCCGCCAGATCGCCGCGGGCCGCCACCTCGTCGGCCTCCGCGAGCGCTGCCTCGGCGCGGACGGTGCGGAAGGCGCCGACGCGACCGTCGAGCCGCTCGATCCGGGCGAGGTGCTCGGCCACCACCTCGCGGGGCGTGGCCCGCCCGTCGCGTACGGCGGCGGCGATCTCGGCGGCACTGCGGCCGGCCCACTTGGTCACGGGCGCTCCTCGGAAAGGGGACGGACGGTTGGGTACTCGCGAGTATGCAGGCACGACCGTGCCCGGCGGCAGGTGCCGCGTCGAGAGGTTCCCGCCGGTGGAAAGGGCCGGTGGAAAGGCCCGTGCAGCGCCGTATGCGGGCCGTCCGAGTGGGTCTAAGGTCGAAGGCGGAGGACGCGTACGAGGGGAACCGGTCGGCGATGGCACAGGACGAGGCCGTGATCGGCTGCACGGGGGAGATTCTCATCGGCACGTGCGGTTCCGCGGGCCCGGGCGAGATCCTGGTGCGGGTCAGAGGAGGCTGCGAGACCTTCCTCGCCTGGTCGCAGGAACCGCTGCCGATCGGTGCGACGGTGCTCGTGGTCGAGTCACGCGGACGCCGCGAGGTCGACGTCATCGCGTGGGGCGACCCCTTGGAGAGATTGCGGGACGTTCCCGTCGATCCGGGGTGAGCCCCGGGCTGATCCCGGGCTGACCCGGGCTAAGGAGAACAAGGCCATGTTCGGTTACCGCGTTCCCGCCCCCGACGAGGCGATGCTGATCTCCGGAGGCAGGCGGGGACTGGGGGGTGCGCCGTTCCGGGTGGTGACGGGACAGGGGAAGTTCGTGCTCCCCGTCCTGCGCAAGGTCCGCTTCCTGACCCTGTCGATGTGCGAATCCGAGGTCGTGCAGACGCGGGCCATCATCGGCTCGATGACGGTCGACGAGATCGTCACCGAACGCCAGAAGCTCGCCGCCGAGGTGCTGGACACCTCCAAGACCGGGATGGCGAAGATCGGCCTGATCGTGGACTCGCTGCAGACCAGTCGATCGACGACGGGGACACCGGCTACATCGACGCGATGTCCGCGCCGCACAAGGCGGCCATCCGGCGCCAGGCGCAGATCGCCCAGGCCCAGGCCAACCAGGCCGCCGCCCAGGCCGAGCGGGAGGCGGCGCGCAAGCAGGCCGAGTACGCCCGGCAGACCGCGGTGGTGAAGGCGGAGTACTCGGCCGAGGTGGACCGGGCCCAGGCGCAGGCGGCCCAGGCCGGCCCGCTGGCGCAGGCGCACGCCCGGCAGGAGGTGCTCGACGCCCGGACCGAACTGGCCCAGCGGCAGGCCAGGCTGCGCCAGCAGGAGCTGGTGGCCGAGATCGTGAAGCCCGCCGAGGCCGAGCGTGTCCGGGTCCTCGCCGCCGCCGAGGCGCAGCGGATGAAGGTCCAGGCCGAGGCCGCGGCGTCGTACGACCGCGTCGCCCTGGACCGGATGCTCATCGACCAGCTCCCGCTGATCGTGAAGGAGGCCGCGGGCGGTCTCTCCGGGGCCAACGTCAACGTCCTGAACGGTGCCGACGGACTCGGCGAGATAGCGGCCGGTCTGGTCGCCCAGGGCCTGACGATCCTGGACTCGGTCCGGCAGAACCTGAACGGCCAGGGCGATCGGCACCCCGGCGGCGCCCGCCCCGAGGAGGGCGACGGCAGGCCGGCACTGCGCGGCCCGAGCGCGCCGCGGCCCGGCACCGGGCAAGAGGAACCGGGCGAGGGCGCGTCCGACGGTGAGCGGCCCGATCCCCGCACCCGCTGAGGTCCCGCGCCGGGCCGAACCGCCGTCCGCCCACCCCACGGAGCGTGACTCATGCATGACGACCCCGGCCTGGTCGAGGCCCGCCTCAGGCGGGTGCTCGACGAGCGCATCCGTCCCGCCGTGTATCCCGAGTCCGTCCCGCTGGAGGTCGCGGTTCGGCACACGCCCGGCGAACCCGTACCGGTCGCCGAGGGCCTGGCCGCCGAACCCGAGCCGATCGAGGCGGGCACCCGGTGGGGTGCGCCGTGGGGCACCAGCTGGTTCCGGGTGACCGGCACCGTGCCCGACGCATGGGCCGGGAGGACCGTCGAAGCGCTCCTCGACCTCGGCTTCGACCAGAACATGCCCGGCTTCCAGTGCGAGGGCCTGGTGTACCGGCCGGACGGCACCCCGGTGAAAGGGCTCAACCCGCGCACCCCCTGGGTCCGCGTCGCCGCCCCCGCCCGGGGCGGCGAGGAGGTGCGCCTGCACATCGAGGCCGCCTCCAACCCCGTCATCCCCGGCTTCGTGCCCACCCCGCTCGGCGACCCGGAGACGGCGGGCGACGAACCGCAGTACACGCTCGGGCGCATGGACCTCGCCGTGTTCGACGAGAACGTATGGCGGCTGGTCATCGACCTGGAGGTGCTGGGGGAGCTGATGGCCGAGCTGCCGCCCGACGCGCAGCGCCGCTGGGAGATCCTGCGCGCGGTGGACCGGGCGCTCGACGCGGTCGACCTCCAGGACGTGAACGGCACCGCCGGGCGGGCCCGGGCCCGGCTCACCGAGGTGCTGGCCGCGCCCGCCGCCGCCTCCGCGCACCGGATCAGCGCGGTGGGGCACGCCCACATCGACTCGGCGTGGCTGTGGCCGCTGCGCGAGACCGTGCGCAAGGTGGCCCGCACCGCCTCCAACATGACCGCGCTGCTCGAGGACGAGCCCGAGTTCGTCTTCGCCATGTCCCAGGCCCAGCAGTGGGCGTGGCTCAAGGAGCGGCGGCCCGAGGTGTGGACACGGGTGAAGAAGGCCGTGGCGGACGGGCGGTTCGTGCCGGCCGGCGGCATGTGGGTGGAGTCCGACACCAACATGCCCGGCTCGGAGGCGATGGCCCGGCAGTTCGTGCACGGCAAGCGGTTCTTCCTCGACGAGTTCGGCATCGAGAACGACGAGGCCTGGCTGCCCGACACCTTCGGCTTCGCCGCCGGGCTGCCGCAGATCGTCAGGGCGGCGGGCTCCACCCGGCTGCTCACACAGAAGATCTCCTGGTCCCGCACCAACGCCTTCCCGCACCACACCTTCTGGTGGGAAGGCATCGACGGCACGCGGATCTTCACGCACTTCCCGCCCGTCGACACCTACAACTGCTCCATGACGGGCCACGAACTCGCCCACGCGGCACGCAACTTCAAGGACAAGGGCGCCGCCCGGCACTCCCTCGCCCCCACCGGCTGGGGCGACGGAGGCGGCGGCACCACCCGGGAGATGGTCGCCAAGGCGGCCCGGCTGCGCGACCTGGAGGGCTCGCCGCGGGTGGTGTGGGAGACACCGCGGGAGTTCTTCGACCGGGCCCAGACCGAGTACCCGCAAGCACCCGTCTGGGTCGGCGAGTTGTACCTGGAACTGCACCGCGCCACCCTCACCAGCCAGGCCGGTGCCAAGCAGGGCAACCGGCGCAGCGAGCACCTGCTGCGGGAGGCGGAGCTGTGGGCGGCGACGGCCGCCGTACGCACCGGATTCGCCTATCCCTACGACGAGTTGGACCGGATCTGGAAGACGGTGCTGCTGCACCAGTTCCACGACATCCTGCCCGGCTCCTCCATCGCCTGGGTGCACCGCGAGGCACGCGCCACCTACGAGCGGATCGCCGGGGAACTGAACCGGATCGTCGAGTCGGCCCAGCGCGCGCTGGCGGGCGAGGGCGCCGTACCGCTGGTCTTCAACGCGGCCCCGCACACACGGGCGTGCGTCCCGGCCGGCGGCGCCGCCACCCCGGTCACCGAGGGCCGCACGGAGCTGAGGCCCCGCGCGGGCGGGGGATTCGTCCTGGACAACGGTCTGCTGCGGATCGGGATCGACGAGCGGGGCCTGGTCGTCTCGGCGTACGACATCGAGGCCGGCCGCGAGACGATCGCCGAGGGCCGGGCCGCGAACCTCCTCCAACTGCACCCGGACCTCCCGAACATGTGGGACGCCTGGGACGTGGACGAGTTCTACCGCAACACGGTCACCGACCTCACCGGCACCGAGTCCGTCACGGCCCGCGAGGACGGCGCCTCGGTGAAGGTCGTACGGAACTTCGGGGACTCCCGCGTCACCCAGGTGCTGTCGCTTCCGGCGGGGGAGCGGCGGCTGGTGCTGGACACCGAGGTGGACTGGTACGAGACGGAGAAGTTCCTCAAGCTGGCCTTCCCGCTCGACGTGCACGCCGAACGGTACGCGTCCGAGACGCAGTTCGGTCACTTCTACCGGCCTACCCACACCAACACCTCTTGGGACGCGGCCAGGTTCGAGGCCTGCAACCACCGTTTCGTGCACGTGGCCGAGCCCGGCTGGGGCGTCGCCGTCGTCAACGACTCGACGTACGGCCACGATGTGACCCGCACGGTCCGCACCGACGGCGACCGGGGCACCACCACCACGGTCCGGATGTCCCTGCTGCGTGCCCCGCGCTTCCCCGACCCCGCCACCGACCAGGGCGTCCACCGCTTCCGGCACGCCCTGGTGCCGGGCGCGGACATCGGGGACGCGGTCCGCGAGGGCTGGCGGATCAACCTGCCCGAGCGGCGACTGACCGGCGGCCAGGACGTGGCTCCGCTGGTGACGGTGGACGAGGACGCGGTGGTCGTGACGGCGGTGAAACTCGCGGACGACGGCAGCGGTGACGTGGTGGTCCGCTTCCACGAGGCGCACGGCGGCCGGGCGCGGGCGACGCTCACGGCGGGGTTCGACGTCGCGGACGTGACGGTGACGGACCTGCTGGAGCGGCCCCTGCCTCAGGAGGCGCCGGAGCGGGACGGCGGCCGGATCGCCCTGCGGCTGCGGCCGTTCGAGCTCATGACGCTGCGGCTGCGGCGCGCGTGAGGTCCTGCAACAGGGGCGACTCGGCGGGATCGCGCCGTGCCGCTCTTTCCCGGTGGGGCGCGCGGCCACGATGATGTGGCGATGACACGAAGAACGGTGCCCGACCACTCCTGGGCCGCCCAGCCGGACCCCCTGCTGGCGCTGGCCGAACGCGAGTTGGCGTTCTACAGCCGGTCCTGCGACCGCGCCAGGCGGCTGCACCGCGGCACGGAGCTGGGCGCCCTCGCCACCACCTCGGTGACGGTCGTGGCCGCCGGTCTGCACGCGCCGGCCTGGCTGACCGCGATGATCGCGGGCGGTGCCGTGTTCTTCACCGGCATGCGCCAGCTGTTCGACCCCGGCTCCCGCTGGGTGCTCACCGCGCAGGCACGCGAGACCCTGCGCCGGGCCGTCGACCGCTACCTGCTCCTGCCCGAAGCGGAACGCGACGCCGCGGCCCGGCAGACCCTGCGGCACGTGATCGAGGAGGTCGGCGCCGACGAACTGCGCGAATGGTCCGATTCCCGGACCCGTCGCCCGGAACCACCACTGCCGGCCCCCGGCCCCTGACCACGACCGGAACCCGGGGACGGCCGCGAGCGTTCCTCCCCTCGACCGAAAGGACCTCCGTGCCCCCGACGCCCGCCCGCGCACGTGACGCCCACGACACCCGTCATCCCGCCCCGCACCAACCCGACGGTGGTCAGGGCCCACAGCCGTGCCAGGAGGCCCGGTGAGGACGCTGGGCGGGAGCGGGGTCGAGGTCAGCGCCCTCGGCTTCGGCGCCGCCGCCATCGGCAACCTCTACACCGAGGTGGACGAGGAGCAGGCACGGGCGGCCGTGGCCGCCGCCTGGGAGCAGGGCATCCGCTACTTCGACACCGCCCCGCACTACGGACTCGGCCTGTCCGAACGCCGCCTCGGCGCGGCCCTGCGCGGCCTTCCGCGCTCCGCGTACACGGTCTCCACGAAGGTCGGCCGGCTGCTCGAACCCGCGGACACGGGCGGAAGCGATCTCGCCCACGGTTTCGCCGTGCCCGCCGCCCACCGCCGCGTGTGGGACTTCAGCGCGGACGGGGTGCGGCGCGGTCTGGAGGCCAGTCTCGGACGGCTCGGCCTGGACCGCGTCGACGTCGTCTACCTCCACGACCCCGACGACCACGCCGAGCAGGCCTTCCGCGAGGGCTACCCGGCGCTGGAGGAACTGCGCGCCCAGGGCGTGGTCGGGGCCATCGGGGCGGGCATGAACCAGTCGGAGATGCTGACCCGCTTCGTCCGCGACACGGACGTGGACGTGGTGCTGTGCGCCGGCCGGTACACCCTGCTCGACCAGCGCGCCGAGTCGGAGCTGCTGCCCGCGGCCGTCGAGCGGGGCGTGTCCGTCGTCGTCGGCGGCGCCTTCAACTCCGGCCTGCTGGCGGACCCCAGACCGGGAGCGACGTACAACTACGCCAGCGCCCCGCCCGAGTTGGTGGAGCGTGCCCAGCGCATGAAGGCGGTGGCCGGCCGGCACGGGATCACCCTGCGGGCCGCGGCCCTGCGCTTCTGCGCCGGCCACCCGGCCGTGGCCTCCGTCCTGGTCGGCACCCGCTCGGCCGCTGAAGTCCGCGACTGCGCCGAGCAGTTCGCCACACATGTGCCCGCGGCCTTCTGGCAGGAGCTGAGGGACACCGGTCTGCTGCCCGCCTCCGGGACCTGACGGGAACCGGTCACGGATCCCGGGCGCCGGTGTCCAGCCGGGTCGGCGGCAGGAAATCGCGCACGTAGGAGCGGTCCCAGCAGGCACCGGTCGCCCGCAGCTGCCGCCAGGTCGTGAAGTGGTAGCGGAACAGCCGGGCGCGGACGTAGCGCGGCGGCTCGTCCGGCGGGAAGGGGGAGCGGCGCAGCAGCCTGAGGGTGTCGCGGTCGTTCTCCAGGAGCCGCTCCACCATCGCGCCGAACCAGAGCCCCGCGTAGGCCGGGGAGAGCGCGGCGAACCACATCATCCAGTCCAGACGCAGATGGTACGGCGCGAACTGGCGCGGCCAGTGCCGGGGATCACCGGGCTTGCCCCGGAACTCGTACTCCCGCCAGTCCGCTTCCTCGTGCGGCACCTCGTCCAGCGTGCCCTCCACCACCACCTCGTAGCGGACACGGCTGACGCTGCCGAACGCGCCGTAGGTGTTCACCAGGTGCAGCGGGTCGAAGGAGCGGTTCATGACCTGGCGGCGGGAGACCATGTTGACCACCGGGCGGTAGCTGAGGAGCACCAGCAGCGCGGCCACGGCGAGGACCACGACCTCGTACCACAGCGGCGCGGCCGGCCCGGACGGCGCGCTCCCCGGGAACCGGACCGCCGACAGCGCCAGCACGATCGCGATCCAGTTCAGCCAGGAGAAGTTCCCGGACAGCACCAGCCACAACTGGGTGACGATCATCAGCGCGGCACCGATCGTGGCGATCGGCTGCGGAGTGAACAGCAGGAACGGCACGATCAGCTGCGTGACGTGGTTGGCGGCCACCTCCGCCTTGTGCAGGGGCCCCGGCAGATGGTGGAAGAACCAGCTCAGCGGGCCCGGCATCGGCTGCGTCTCGTGGTGATAGTTCAGACAGGTCAGCTTGCGCCAGCAGGCGTCGCCGCGCAGCTTGATCAGCCCCGCGCCGAACTCGACGCGGAAGAGGATCCAGCGCAGCAGGAACAGCACGAGCACGGGCGGGGCAACGTCGTCGTTGCCGAGGAAGACCGCGAGGAACCCGGTCTCCAGCAGCAGCGACTCCCAGCCGAAGCCGTACCAGGTCTGCCCGACGTTGACGATCGACAGGTACAGCGCCCAGGGGACGAGCCACAGCAGCATCGCGGCCCACAAGGGCATCAGCGAGTCCACGCCCGCGACCAGCGCCGCCGACACCGCGCACCCGGTCCAGGCGACCGCCGCGAAGAGCCGGTCGGAGTAGCGAAGGTGGAACAGGCTCGGCGCCCGGGTGAACGGCACCCGCTGGAGGAAACGGGGGATCGGCAGCATGCCCCGTTCGCCGAGCAGCGCGCGGAACTGGAGCGCCGCCGTCAGGAAGGCGACGAGATACACCACGGCCAGCGCGCGCTGGAAGACCAGCCGGCTCAGCCAGTACTCGGGTGCGGTGAACCAACCCACGGTCGAGCGCTCCTCTCCTCTCGTCCTCCGGGAAAGTCACGGGCCCCGGGTACCCCACCCCCGGCTCGAAGAATCAGCCGATCCCTGGCAAGGTGTCCTGCATGGCTGAACAGGGAGCGCCCGCCCTGTCACTCCCGGAGGACTGGCCCGCCCGCCCGGATCCCATTCTGGCGCTCAACGGCATGGGCACCTTCGACTGGGACCTGGACGCCCGGCTCGTGCACCTGGACGCCCAGGCCCACCGGATCTTCGACCTCACCCCCGAGGAGAACGACCGCCGTCCCGGCACCGTGGGCAAGCGGCTGCTGCCGTCCGAGCGCGAGCGTCTGGACGCCCTGGTCGCCCAGGCGGTGAAGGAGGGCCGCCAGAACTACGGCACCTATGTCCGCCTGCGCCTGCGCGACGGCGGCCTGCGCTGGGCCCACGTGCAGGGCTACATCCAGCGCGACGGGACGGGCCGGCCGCGCAGGATCACCGGGATCCTCCGCGACGCCTCCGAGGAGCTCGGCGACATCGCCGCCCGCCGGGAGCGGGCCGCCCAGGCCGCGGCCCGGCGCAGGCAGACCAACGTCGTGGAGGCCGCGACCGCCGCCCTCGCCCACGCGCGCACCGTGCAGGACGTCATCGAGGTCGTCAAGGACTCCCACGGGCTGGCACTTCTCGGCTCCAAGAGCCTGGTTCTCGGCCTGGTCGAGGCCGGCCGCATCCGGATCGTCGCCGAGGGCCCCGAGGGCTCCTCCGTGCCGGGCACCCGCGTCACCCGGATCGACGAGCCCTACCCGATGAGCGAGGCCGTGCGCACCCTCAGCCCCCGCTTCATCGAGTCCCCGGAGGAGTTCGCCGAGCGCTACCCCGTCCTGTGGCCGCACATCACCGGACTGGACATCACCTCGGCGGCCTATCTGCCGCTGATCGCCCAGGCTCGTCCGATCGGCGGCATGGGCCTGCTCTACAGCGACCGGCGCGGCTTCACCCCGGACGAGCGCAATGTCCTGATCGCCCTCGGCAGCAGCATCGCGCAGAGCCTCCAGCGGGCCATGTTCTACGAGCAGGAGAAGGACCTCGCCCAGGGCCTGCAACAGGCCATGCTGCCGCGCACCATCCCCAGCGTGCCCGGAGCCGACGTCGCCGTCCGCTACCGCTCCGGTTACGCGGGCGGCTCCCTGGGCCGCGACATCGGCGGCGACTGGTACGACCTGATCCCGCTGCCCGGTGGCCGGGTCGGTGCCGTCATCGGCGACGTCCAGGGACACGACACGCACGCCGCCGCCGTCATGGGCCAGCTCCGCATCGTGCTGCGCGCCTACGCCGCCGAGGGTCACGCACCGGCCACCGTGATGGCCCGCGCCTCGGTCTTCCTGCACGAACTCGACACCGACCGCTTCGCCACCTGCCTGTACGCGGAGGCCGACCTGTCCACCGGCGTCGTGCAGCTGGTGCGGGCCGGGCACATCGACCCGCTGGTCCGGCACAGCGACGGAAGCTGCCACCTGGTCGGCGTCGACGGGGGGCTGCCGCTCGGCCTGTCCGCCGAGTTCGGCAGCCTGCACTACCCCGTCGGCACCATGGAGCTGGACCCCGGTCAGACCCTGGTGCTGTGCACCGACGGTCTGGTCGAACAGCCCGGCGCCGACCTCGACGACGGCATGCGGGCGCTGGCTAGGTCCGTCGCCGACGGGCCCGACGACGTACGGGACCTCGCCGACCGGCTGATCACGATGGCCGAGGCGCGCGGCGGCGACGACGACGTGGCCCTGCTCGTCCTGCGCCGCCAGGTTCCGGCCGAGCGGCAGCCCGTCGGCCGGCTCCAGCAGTACGTGGCCCCCGGCGACCCCGAGGCCCTCACCCGGGCCCGGCACATGATCCGCACGGCGGTGCGGGCCTGGGGTGCCGAGGAGGACTCGTACGAGATCGAACTCGTGGCCGACGAACTGATCACCAACGCACTGCTGCACACCGAGGGCGCCGCGATCGTCACCCTGCGGGTCCTCAGCGGGTCCGGACGGCGGTTGCGGATCGAGGTCGAGGACTCCTCCAGCGCCCTGCCGCGCCGCCGCGAACCGGGGGCGGACGGCGTCTCCGGCCGGGGGCTGCTGCTCGTGGACCGGCTCACCGACGTGTGGGGCGTGGAGGCGCGCGGCGGCGGCAAGTGCGTGTGGTGCGAGTTCGCGGTGCCCGGCGAGAGCTGACGTGGCGCCCGGCGGCCGCGGTGGCACTCTGGACCTATGCCGGAACTGCCCGAGGTCGAAGCGCTGAAGGACTTCCTGACCGACCACCTGGTCGGCCACGAGATCGTGCGCGTGCTGCCCGTCGCGATCAGCGTGCTGAAGACGTACGACCCGCCGGTCACCGCCCTGGAGGGCCGCGAGGTCACCGCGGTGCACCGGCATGGCAAGTTCCTTGACCTGGAAACCGGCGGCGGCCCGCACCTCGTCACCCATCTGGCCCGCGGGGGCTGGCTCCAGTGGAAGGACCCGCTGCCCGACGGCGTGCCCCGACCCGGCAAAGGCCCGCTCGCGCTGCGCGTCGCCCTGGAGACCGGCGCGGGTTTCGACCTCACCGAGGCCGGCACCCAGAAGCGGCTCGCGGTGTACGTCGTACGGGATCCGGCGGAGGTGCCCGGGGTGGCGCGCCTCGGCCCGGACCCGCTGGCCGACGGCTTCGACGAGGAGCGGTTCGCCCGGCTGCTCGCGGGGGAGCGGCGGCAGATCAAGGGGGCCCTGCGCGACCAGAGCCTGATCGCGGGCGTCGGAAACGCCTACAGCGACGAGATCCTGCACGCGGCGAGGATGTCCCCGTTCAAGCTGGCCGCCTCCCTGACCCCGCAGGAGACGCACACCCTGTACGAGGCACTGCGCACCACCCTGACGGAGGCGGTCGCGCGCTCCAGGGGCCTCGCGGCCGGGCGGCTGAAAGCGGAGAAGAAGGGCGGCCTGCGCGTGCACGGCCGCACCGGCGAACCCTGCCCGGTGTGCGGGGACACCATCCGCGAGGTGTCGTTCAGCGACTCCTCGCTCCAGTACTGCCCGACCTGCCAGACGGGCGGGAAACCGCTGGCCGACCGGCGCCTGTCCCGTCTGCTCAAGTGACGGCCCGGCCGGCGGCTCACCGCGAGTCGAGGGTCACCAGGGGCCGCCCGTCCGCGGTGCGCACCTCGAAGCGGTCGATCTGCCCCGGATGCATCGTCGTGCCGCCCGCCACCGTGCTGGTGCCCGCGTCGTGCGCGAGCACGTTCCACGTGGTCACGGTCTGCTCCGAACCGTCGCGGCCGACCACGACGAGCCGGCAGGAATGGGGACCCGAGCCGTCCCTGACCCGCACCTCCAGATCGCTGCCCCAGTCCCGGTCGGCGGCCCTGATCTCGGCCCACACGCCCGTGGTCGCGTCGGTCGCCGCGTACCGGGCGGGGCCGCCGTGGTGTCCGGCGACGGCGGCGACCGCGGGTCCGCACACGGCGAGCACCACCGAGGCGGCCAGACCGTAGAGGACCCGCCGGCGTCCGGCCCGGCGCCGCCGGGCGACCTCGCCGACCAGCCGGTCCAGCAGCCCCGGGCCGGGCCGGGTCATCGGGTGCACGAAGCGCGGCGTGGCCCGCCGGTACAGCATCAGCTGCCGGGTCGTGGGCCCGAACTCGGTGACGTGCGCCGCGCAGCGAGGGCACTCCGCGAGGTGGTCCTCGAAGCGGAAGGCGTCCGCCTCGTCCAGCATGCCGAGCGCGTACGCGCCGGCGTCGCGATGCCGTTCCAGGGACCTCATGCCGAATCCTCGTGCCTGTGAGTGCGGGTGGGGTTACTCGTTGCTCCCACCCGTACGAGCCCGGCACCGGAATCATTCAGCCGCGTTCCGAATCGTAATCAAGACGTTCGGAGCGGCCGGTCCCGCGGATTGGTCGGAATCCGGCCGCGCTCCAAAAGGGCCCGGATCCGGGAAGGACCCGGATCTAGAAGAGGTGGATGGCCAGATGTCCGAGGGGCAGTCCGAGCTGCCAGGCGGGCATCCACACCTTCGGTCCCTCGTCCTCGCCGAACACGCCCGCGCCGCCCGGCACCGCGTCCAGATCGGGCGCGAGCAGCTCGGTCTCCTCCAGCCAGCGCCAGGCCGCCTCGGCCAGCGCCAGGTCGGGCGAGGGCATCCCGCGGGCGTCCGCCTCGTCCGCGAGGCCGGCCATCCGCTCGCACACCCAGTCCTGCCACGGCTGGTCGTACGCGGTCAGCGACAGCCAGGTCTCCAACTGGGAGACCACCCGGACGCGGGAGAGCTCGCCGCCGGTGTCGGACAGGAAGATGGTGAGCGCCAGCGCGTCCCGCCCGGCGCGGAACTCGAACGACGTCGGCGGCATCAGATCGCCGGTGCGCAGCAGCTCGTCGGCGATGTACTCGGCGTACAACCAGGCCATGGGTACGGCCAGTTCGCCGCCGTCCGGGCCGTCCGTGCTCTCGTGACCTCTGTGCAGCATCCCTTCCTGCCTTCCTCCGGTGCGCGCTCCTCGCCCGACCCCGGGTCCCGGGGTCCCGCCCCCTGTCGGAACACGGATGAGGACAGCCGATTACTCAACAGCGGTCCACGGCAAGGCGCTTTACGGAGGTTTGACCAGGCGGCCGGTTTCACCGCAGGTCGGCCGCGTATCCCGGAAGCATCCGGCGCAAGGCGCGCAGCGCGTAGTAGGCGCGGGACTTCACGGTACCGGGCGGGATGCCCAGGGCCTGGGCGGCCTCCGCCACACTGGCCCCCCGGAAGTACACCATCACCAGGACTTCACGGTGCTCGGGAGTGAGAGTCTTCACAGCCTCCCGGACGTCGAGCGTCGCGGCGGACCGCTCGGCGTGGTCGGCGATGACCCGCGCGTTCTCCAGGTCCGCGTCCCCGACCTCCGGCGGCCGGGCCTGCCGGGCGCGGCGCGCGTCGATGGCGAGCCGGCGCGCCACGGTCAGCAGCCAGGGCCGCACCGAGTCGAAGGCGTCGGCGCGCAGCGCCTCGGGGTGCTGCCAGGCGCGCACGAGCGTCTCCTGGAGCAGGTCCTCGGCGCGCTGGCGGTCGCCGTCGCACAGGCGCAGCAGCAGCGCGAAGATCGGTCGGCCGTGCTCGCGTTGCAGCGCGGCGAGCTCGTGCTCGGCGGTCGTCGTCCCGTGCGGGAGGGTGGTTCCGGCCGTCATGGCCGTATGGCATCGCAGGGGGCCGCGCGGGGACAGAGCGTGCACACGGCTGTGCGACGGACGGTCGATCGCGTCGGCGAACGGTACGACGAACGGTCCGTCAGGCCCCTTGTCCTACACGAACGGGCCAACGCAGGGCCGATACCGTTTGCGAAAGCCGTCAGATTCGTACCCATTTGTCTGTCCATACGACCGCCATGGGGTGAACTGATGATCGCACGCAGACAGCAGGTGTCCCTGGTCGTGACGGCCCTCCTCACCGCGGCCGCCGCCTGCCAGGCCCACCAACGGGAACAGCAGACTCCGCCCGGACGAGCCGCCCCGACCGCCTCGAACTCCGCGAGCGCGCCCGGCGCGTTCACGCTCGTCGCCTCCGGGGGCATCCTGCCGGACGCCTCGGTGCTGGAGCGGGCCGCCTTCGACGCGGGCGGCGCGGGCCACGACTTCCGGCCGATGCTTGAAGGCGTCAAGGACATCGTCTCCCGGGCCGACCTGGCGCTGTGTCACCTGGGCACCGCCTTCGGGGCGAGCGCGCCCTACACCGGCGCCCCCCGCTACAAGTCCCCGCCCGAGCTGGCGTCGTCCCTCGCCGCGGCGGGCTACGACAGCTGCGCCACCGCCTCCGAGCACACCCTGGACGACGGCGCCGACGGCGTCCGGCGCACCCTGGAGGCCCTCGACGGCGCCGGCCTGCGGCACGCCGGCTCGGCGCGGGGCGAGGGCGAGGCGCGCGGCACCCTCCTCCAGGCCGGGCGCGCCGTGGTGGCCCACCTCGCCTACACCTACGGCACCAACGACGCCCTCCCGCCCGATCAGCCGTGGGCTGTCCGTGTGATCGACGAGAAGCGGATCGTCGAGGACGCCCGAGCCGCCCGCAAGGCGGGTGCCCAGGTCGTGGTCGTGTCCCTGAACTGGGGCCGGGCCTGGCAGGACGCGCCCGACGCCCAGCAACTGGACCTCGCGCGGAAGCTGACCGCCTCGCACTCCGGCGGCCGGCCCGACGTCGACCTGATCCTCGGCAGCCATGCCCATGTCCCGCAGGCCTACGAGAAGGTCAACGGCACCTGGGTGGTCTACGGCCTCGGCGACCAGATCGCCGGCGCCACGACCGACGACAGCGGCCGGCGCAACCCGCGCGCCAACCAGAGCACGCTGGCGCGCTTCACCTTCTCCCCGCCCGCCAAGCCGGGCGGACGCTGGGAGGTGGCCCGGGCCGAGTTCGTCCCCGAGGTGTTCGACCTCGACGCGGGCCGGGTGGTGAACCTCGGCAAGGCCATCGCCCGGGGCGCCGACCTCCAGGGCGTGCGCGACCGGATCCGCACCGCGGTGCTCAGCCGGGGCGCGGCGAAGGACGGGCTCGTCATGGGGGAGTGAGACCGGCCGGCCGGGGGAGCGGGACCGGCCGGTCGGCCGCGGCACCGGGGCCGGCCGGCCGGGCGTGAGGCCGGTCAGTCGACGTCCACGTGCTCGAAGAGGTCGAGCATCTCACCGAGCACACGCAGGCACGCCCGTACCTCGGAGTCCGTCAGATCGCCCCCGACCCGGCGCAGCAGCAGGTGCTCACGGTCCAGCACCGAGGTGATCGCCGATTGGCCCGCGTCCGTGAGCCGGATCAGCGACGAGCGCTGGTGTGCCGGGTTCGGGACGCTGATCACCAGGCCGCGGGCCGCCGCGTCGTTCACCATCCGCTGCACGAACTGGCGGCTGATCGCCTGTGCGCGTCCCATCTGGGGGACGGTCATCGGGCCGTGCTTGTGCAGCAGGTCGAGCACGGCCCGTACGCCGACGGACAGCCCCTCGACGGCCTCGCCCTGCTCGACCTTGCGCTGCACCCGCCGGTACAGCGGGCCCACCAGATCGAACACCTCGGTGAGGCGGTGGCCGAGTTCGTCCGGCGGGAGAGGGGCGTCGGGCCCGTCGTCGAGGTCGCTGTCGATGTCGCTCATCGCACCATCATGACACCTTGGTTGCCAAACTGGTCCCCACAATGACACCCTGGTTGTCATGAATGCAGCTGCGGATCTACGTTTCGCGCCGTCCTCCGACGGCGACCTCGCCTACCTCGACACCGGCAGCGGGGACCTGGTGGTCCTGCTGCACTCCGGCTGGGTCGACCACCGCGTCCTCGACGCGGCGACCTCGGCCCTCGCGGCCGAGTTCCGGGTCGTCGCCCCGGACGTACGCGGCCACGGCTGCTCCGCCAACGCGACCAGGCCGTTCCGCTGGGCCGACGACCTCGCCACGCTGCTGCGCCACCTCGACGCCGGCCCGGCGGCCCTCGTCGGCGTCTCGATGGGCGGCGCCATCGCCACCGACACCGTGCTCGAGTACCCGGAACTGGTCCGCGGGGTGGTCGTCTGCGGTGCCGCGACCAGCGAGTTCCAGTACACCGACCCCTGGGCGCGGCAGACGCAGGAGGAGTCGGCCCGTGCTCTCGGCGCCGGTGACATCGAGGGCTGGCTCGCGTCCTTCCTGCGCTTCGCGCCCGGCCCGCACCGCACCCCGGACGACGTGGACCAGGACATCCTGCGCCGGCTGCGCGACATGGCCCTGCACACCCTGTCCAAGCACACCGCCGACGAGAAGAACTGGCACGTGCCCCTGACCGGCACCTGGGACCGCGTGCCGAAGATCGGCGTCCCCGTGCTCACCGTCAACGGCGCCCTGGAGACACCCGACCTCATCGCCGAGGCCGAACGCCTCGCCGGCACCGTCCCAGACGGACGCTCCGTCACGATCGAGGGCACCGCCCACTACCCGAACCTGGAGAAGCCGGAGGAGTTCAACGGGATCGTCGCGGACTTCCTCCGCGCCCTCCCGGCCTGATCCGGACGAAGGACGCTAACGCCGGGCCAGCTCCGAGCGCTTGTACGAGTACCCGAAGTAGATCACGCACCCGATCAGGAACCACACGGCGAACCGCACCCAGGTCTCCCACTTCAGGAACGTGATCAGCCAGAGCGAGAAGACGACCCCCAGCGCCGGCACGAACGGCATCCACGGCGTACGGAACCCGCGCGGCAGGTCCGGCTGCCGGTAGCGCAGCACGATCACCGCCGTGCACACCACCACGAACGCCAGCAGAATGCCGATGTTGGTCAGTTCGGCCGCCTCCGCGATCGGCAGGAACCCCGCGATGGCGGCCGACGCCACCCCGACGATCCACGTCACCCGCGTCGGCACGTGCCGCGTGGGGTGCGTCTTCGCGAACCACTTGGGCAGCAGCCCGTCCCGGGACATGGCGAACCACACCCGGGTCACGCCCAGCATGAACGTGAACATGACCGTAAGGATGCCGATGATCGCCCCCACCGCGATCACGTCCGCCAGCCGGCTCAGCCCCACCGACTTGAAGGCGGTGGAGAAGCCGCTCTCCTTGTTGATGTCCTTGTAGTTCTGCATGCCGGTCAGCACCAGGCACGCCGCCACGTAGAGCACCATCGCGATCGCCAGCGAGTAGATGATCGCCTTCGGCATGTGCCGCCGCGCGTCCTTGGACTCCTCGGCCGCCGTCGACATCGCGTCATAGCCGAAGACCGCGAAGAACACCGTCGCCGCACCGGTGAACGCCCCGCCGACGCCGTAGGGGAAGAACGGGTGGTAGTGGGCGGTGTTGATGTGGAACACGCCGACCACGATCACCACCAGCACCACGACCACCTTCAGCGCCACCACGAGGGTCTCGAAGCGGGCCGCGCTGCGGATGCCGAGGTTCAGCAGCCAGGCGATCAGCAGGCACAGGATCGCCGCGAACAGGTCGACCCTGTGCCCGGCGCCGGTACCGGGCGCGCCCAGCATCCAGGCGGGCAGATGCGCGCCCATGTCCTCGACCAGGAAGCTGAAGTAGCCGGAGATGCCGATCGCGACCACCGCCACGATCGCCGTGTACTCGAGGAGCAGGTCCCAGCCGATGAACCAGCCGGCGAACTCGCCGAGCACCGCGTAGCCGTAGGTGTAGGCGGAGCCCGCCTTCGGGATCAGGCCCGCGAACTCGGCGTACGACAGGGCCGCCGCCGCGCTGGCCACACCCGCGATCAGGAAGGACACCAGCACCGCGGGACCCGCCGTACCGTTGGCCACTGTGCCGGCGAGGGTGAAGATGCCCGCGCCGATGATGCCGCCCACACCGATCGCGGTCAGCTGCCACAACCCGAGTGATCGCTCAAGGCGTGGTCCTTCGCCGGCTCCCGTCTCCTCGATGTGTTCGATGGGCTTGCGGCGGAGAATGCCCTCACCCATCCGGAGCCCGGCCATGCGTCTCACCTCTTCCCGTACGGCAAACGGCTGACGCCGGATCATGATGACCCAGGAACCGCGGGGTACGGAAGACGCCACGCACGGATCCGACGCCGCCCGGCGGCCGCCCGTCGCGGTGTCCGGACACCGGGAGGGTACCTACGGAACCACCGTCACCGGCCAGCGTCCCGCCTTCACCAGGCGGACCGCGACCGAGCCGATGATCCGGTGGCCGGCCTGCTCGGAGGCGCCCACGACCACAGCGTCCGCCCGCAGCTCGTCGGCGGCCTTCACCAGCCCGTTGAACGGGTCGCCGCGGAAGGTGTGGAACTCCCAGCGGACCTCGAATATCCCCTTCAGCCGCTCCGTGGACTCCCGGATGTACCGCACCAGGTCCTCGGCGATCTCGTCGGTCGTCTCCGCCACCGGCGCCCCGAGCGCCGCCCCCGCCGTCATCACCGGCTGCACGTACACGAGAGCGAGCAGCGCGCCCTGCCGCCGGGCGAGACCGGCGGCGTACGCGGCGGCCCGCAACGAGGACTCGGAGCCGTCCACGCCGGCCACGATGACCTTCGGCCCGTCCGTGCCCCGCTCGAACCGGTGCGCGTGCCGCTCGTGCTCCTCGTGCTGTTCCGTCACATGTGCGAGGCTATCGGAATCCCCGGTTCCCACCGCCGCCCGGGGCAACGCTCCGACGGGCGCCCCGCCCGCCCTGTTCCTACAGTCGGAAGCATGAGCGCCGCCACCGGCGCCGTCACCTCCCGCGGCGCCGCCGACCCCGCCCGGCCGCCGCGCAGGAACGGCCTCCTCAGCAGGGTGCCGCAGGGCTTCGCCACCTTCTTCGGCGCTCTGGCCGTGCTGTGCGCGCTGCTCGACCTCATCGCCCCGCTGCGGGTCCTGCTCCACCCCGTCGTCCGCTTCCTGGACCTGCTCCTCGTCCCGGTCAGCGTCAACCTCGCCTACGCCGTCTTCCTCGTCCTGCTGGCCGGCGCCACCGCCGCCCGCAAGAAGGTCGCCTGGTGGCTGGTCGTCGGCTACCTCGGCCTGGTGATCCTCGGCGACGTCGTCGGCCTCGCCGCCGGCGAGTACGCCGAGTCGGCGCCGTCCCTCGTGCTGTGCGGCCTGGCACTGCTGCTGCTGATCGCTGCCAGAGGCGAGTTCTACGCCGCCTCCCGCCGAGGCGCCTGGTGGCGGGCGCTGGCCGTACTGGCCGCCGGCCTCGCCGTGGCCGTCCTGGCCGGCTGGGGCCTGGTCGCGCTCCTGCCCGGCACCCTGCCCCCCGGCCTGCACCTGGCGTGGTCCGCCAACCGCGTCCTCGGCGGACTCGTCTCCGCCCAGGACTTCGCCGGCCGTCCGCCGCGCCCGGTGACCTTCCTGCTCGGCCTGTTCGGAGCACTCGCCCTGCTCAACGCCGCCGCCACGCTGTTCCGTTCGCAGCGCCTCGAGGCGGCCCTGCACGGCGACGAGGAACCCCGCATCCGCGCCCTGCTCAATGCCTACGGCGAGGACGACTCCCTCGGCTACTTCGCCACCCGCCGCGACAAGGCCGTCGTCTTCTCACCCAGCGGCAAGGCCGCCGTCACCTACCGCGTCGAGACCGGTGTGTGCCTCGCCAGCGGCGACCCCGTCGGCGACCGCGAGGCCTGGCCGCACGCCATCGCCGCCTGGCTGGACGTCGCCCGCCGCCACGCCTGGGCCCCCGCCGTCATGGGCGCCTCCGAGGAGGGTGCCCGCGCCTACGCCCGCGCCGGGCTCGGCGCCCTCCAGCTCGGCGACGAGGCGATCGTGCACGTCGCCGCCTTCGACCTCGACGGCCGGGACATGCGCGTGACCCGGCAGGCCGTGCGCCGCGTCCGCCGCACCGGCGCCACCTGCCGCATCCGCCGGCACGCCGGCCTCACCGACGCCGAGATGGAGGAGATCGTCGACAAGGCGGACGCCTGGCGCGACACCGAGACCGAGCGCGGATTCTCCATGGCGCTGGACCGCCTGGGCGACCCGGCCGACGGAGACTGCCTCCTGGTCGAGGCCCTCGACACGGAGGGCCGGCTCCTCGCCCTGCTGTCCTTCGTGCCATGGGGCCGCGACGGCGCCTCCCTCGACCTGATGCGCCGGGACCGCGCCGCGCCCAACGGCGTCATGGAGTACATGGTGGCCGAACTCTGCGCCACCGCCCCGAAACTCGGCGTACGCCGCCTCTCGCTGAACTTCGCGGTGTTCCGCTCGGCGTTCGAGGAGGGCGCCCGGATCGGGGCCGGACCGGTGCTGCGGCTGTGGCGCGGCCTGCTGCTGTTCTTCTCCCGCTGGTGGCAGCTCGAAGCCCTGTACCGGTCCAACGCCAAGTACCACCCCGAGTGGTACCCGAGGTTCCTCTGCTACGGCGAGACCGCCTCCCTCGCCCGGATCGGCCTGGCCTCCGGCATCGCCGAGGGTTTCGTCGCCGTACCCTCGCTGCGCAAGCTCTGGGGCAAGGGCCACCCGGCCCACCCCGCCACCGGACCGCGCCCGGCCACCACCGAGGGCCTGCCCCCGCTCACGGCGCTCGGACTCGACGCGGGGGCACGGGCCGAAGCCGCCCGGACAGACGCCGGCCTGCCCGAACAGGTCCGCGTCCGGCACGCGAAACTCGACCGGCTGCGCGCCGCCGGCACCGACCCCTACCCGGTGGGGACGAACACCCGCACCCGCACCCTCGCCGAGGTCCGCGAAGGGGAGCAGCTCACCGTGGCCGGCCGCGTCCTGCTCGTCCGGGACTTCGGCGGCATCGTCTTCGTCGTGCTCCGCGACTGGTCGGGCGACCACCAACTCGCCCTCACCCGAGACCGGACCGGGCCCGCCGCGCTGAAACGCTTCACCGCCGACACCGACATCGGCGACCACATCACCGCCACCGGCCGGGCCGGACGGAGCGACCAGGGCGAACCCACCGTCTTCGTCACCTCCTGGCGGCTGCTCGGCAAGTGCCTGCGCCCCCTGCCCGACAAACACCGCGGACTGGCCGACCCCGAGGCCAAGGTGCGCCTGCGCTACCTCGACCTGGTCACCAGCCCCCGGGCCCGCGAGGTCGTCCGCATCCGCTCCACCGCCGTACAGGCACTGCGCCGGGGACTGCTGGAGCGCGGCTTCCTGGAGGTCGAGACGCCGATGCTCCAGCAGATCCACGGCGGCGCCAACGCCCGGCCCTTCACCACCCACAGCAACGCCTACGACCTCGACCTGTACCTGCGCATCGCACCCGAGCTCTATCTGAAGCGCCTGTGCGTCGGCGGTCTGGAGAAGGTCTTCGAGATGGGCCGCACCTTCCGCAACGAGGGCGTCTCCCCCAAGCACAACCCCGAGTTCACGATGCTGGAGGCCTACCAGGCCCACGCCGACTACGACGTCATGCTCGACCTCGCCCGCGAACTGGTCCAGGGCGCCGCCACCGCCGCCTTCGGCAGCCCGGTCGCCCACAAGGACGGCACGGCGTACGACATCTCCGGGCCCTGGCCGGTCAGGACCGTGCACGGCGCGATCTCCGAGGCGCTCGGGGAGGAGATCGGCCCGGGCACCGGCCCGGAGGCACTGCGCCGGCACTGCGACCGCGCCGGCGTGCCGTACACCGCGGACGACACACCCGGCGAGATCATCCTGGAGATGTACGAGCGGCTGGTGGAGGAGTGCACCGGACCGCCGGTCTTCTACAAGGACTTCCCGACCGAGGTCTCCCCGCTCACCCGGCAGCACCGCACCGACCCGCGGCTCGCCGAACGCTGGGACCTGGTGGCCTTCGGCACCGAACTGGGCACCGCCTACTCCGAGCTCACCGACCCCGTCGAACAGCGCCGCCGGCTGACCGCCCAGTCCCTGCTCGCCGCCGGGGGAGACCCGGAGGCGATGGAACTGGACGAGGACTTCCTCGACGCCCTCGAGTACGCCATGCCGCCCACCGGCGGCCTCGGCCTCGGCGTCGACCGGCTGGTCATGTTCCTCACCGGCCTGACGATCCGTGAGACGCTGCCGTTCCCGCTCGTGCGCCACCGCTGAGTCACCCTCCGCCGCACATCTGCGGGACCCGCCGAAGCTCCCGTCGAGGCACCCGCGCGCAACTGCCGCCGGGCGCTGGGCCGGGCGGGTGCTTTCGTCGCGCCGTCCCGGGGAAGAGGCACAACACCCGGACACTGATGACTCATGAAGAAGGATCAGTTGCTTACCCGGCGCCGGGCGTTGTTCGCCGGCGCCGTCGCGCTCGGAGCGGCGGGAGCGGCCGGCACAGCCGGTCTGCTGCTCTCCGGTTCCTCCGGCACACCGGTACCGCCCGCCCCCGCCGCGGGCCCCGAGGCGCGCAGCGCCCTCAAGCCCTCCGCCTACCGTCTGAGCCCCCTGGCCGGCGACGCCCCGCAGCGGGCGGCGCCGCTGCCGGCCAAGGTGCGGACCTCGCCGATCCTGCGTTTCTCCGGACGCGGCGACACCATGATGCTGACGTTCGACGACGGACCCCACCCCGAGTTCACCCCGCACGTCCTGGACATCCTGGCCCAGTACGACGTCCGGGCCACCTTCATGGTCTGCGGGGAGATGGCCGACTGGAACAGGGACCTGCTGGCCCGGATGGCCGACGAGGGACACGTCGTCGGCAACCACACCTGGAGCCACCCGCTGCTCACCCAGCTCGACCGCCGCGGCATCCGCAGCGAGCTCGAACGCACCAGCGACGTCATCGAGAAGGCCTACGGCGAACGGCCGTTGTGGTTCCGCGCCCCCTACGGCGCCTGGAACCGGGACGTGTTCAAGCTCAACGCCGAACTGGGCATGGAGCCGCTGGCCTGGAGCGTCGACAGCCTCGACTGGACCACGCCCGGCACCGGCGCCATCGTGCGCCGGATCGAGCGCGGCGCCGCCCCCGGGGTCGTCGTGCTCTCCCACGACGCCGGGGGCGACCGCTCGCAGACCGTCCGCGCGCTGCGCAAGTACCTCCCCAAGCTCCTCGACGACGGCCGCCACTTCACCGTGCCCCGCCGGCAGTACACCTGAGCCGGGCCCCGCGCACGGCCCGCCGCCCGCCCGGCCGGGGTCCGCTCAGCGGACCTCGACCAGGCGGGCGAACACGACGACGTTCCCCTGATATCCGGTCTGCTTCGTGTAACCGCCGCCGCAGGTGATGACCCGCAGTTCCGGAGTTCCCTTCGAGCCGTACACACGGTCTCCGGGGAAGTCGTCCTTCTGGAACACCTCGACGCCGTACACCTCGAATACGGCCGTCATTCCGTCCTGGCGGTCGATTTCGACGCGGTTTCCCTTCTGCAGGGCGCCGAGCCCGTAGAACACGGCGGGTCCCGCTTTGTTGTCCACATGGCCGACGACGACCGACGTGCCGTTCTCCCCCGGCGTGACCGCGCCGTTGAACCAGCCGGCCAGATTCGGGTCCTCCGGCGGCGGCGCGGCGACCCAGCCGTCCGGGTCCACGCCGACCGGTGTGACGGGTGCGTCGACCTGGATCACCGGGATCCTGATCCGGTCCGGCACCGAGCGCGACACGGACTGAAGGCCCGTCGCCGAGGGGAGCGGCGTGTGCCTGATGTCCGGCGCGGCCGCCGTCGCGGGCTGGGGCGGGCCGACGTCGAACTCCCCGGAGCCGTTGCGGATCAGGGCGAGTCCGGTCAGCAGGGCCAGCGCTATCACGCCCCACGGCGCACGCTTCCTCCGTGGCTCCCGCTCCTCCTCCTCGATGAATCCGGTCAGCTCTCTCGCAGGCATTCGACAACCCCTCTCGACCCGGCCGTCGCCGTGTCAGTCGCGCATGCGAGAACGCTAAGTCGGGCGCGCGCAACCGGCGACGTGGCGCATGCGAACGGGTGGCGGGGCGGTTTTCCCGTGCGCCATCCGAGACGGTCCGTACGGGTCATTCCTGACGGTCCGTGACCTGCGTCGATCTTCAATGGGGTGAAGGTGCCGGTGGATTCGCTCACCGAGACGGACCAGCCCCGAAATGCGCCCGCGTGGAGTGCGTCCGAGGGTCGGTGACGGGAGGTGCTTTCTCACCGATCGACCGGGTACGGGTCCCCGGGGCGCCTTCCGCGGAGGATCACATGCGTACTGCTCGTACCCTCTTGGCCCCCTCGGTCCCCTTGGTGGTGCTGGCCGCGGCGGTCGCCGCGGTCGGGATCGCCGCCCCGGCGACCGCGGCGAAGGGCGGCGATGTCCCCGGCGTGGCACGGGACGGCGCGGTGGTAGGCGCCCCCGGAGGAGGTGGCCACGGAGGCGGCCACGGAGGTGGACCAGGGGGCGGACCTGGAGGCGGCTTTGGAGTGGGTCCGGGATTCGGGCCGGGGTTCGGACCCGGAGTGGGGCCGGGGTTCGGATTCGGTCCCGGTGTCGGCCCGGGGTTCGGATTCGGTCCCGGTGTCGGCGGCTTCGGCGAGTTCCGCGGCTTCGGCGAGTTCGGCGAGTTCCGTGGCTTCGGCGAGTTCCGAGGTCGCCCGGGGGACCGGTTCGGTGAGTTCCGTGGCTTCGGTGAGTGGCGCGGTCCCGGCCGGGGCGAGAGGTTCGGCGAGTTCCCCGGCTTCGGTCCGGGGCCCGGAGTCGGCGGCTTCGGCGGTCCTGGTGGCTTCGGTGGTCCTGGCGGCTTCGGCGGTCCGGGCGGTCCGGGCGGTCCCGGCGGTCCGGGCGGTCCCGGCGGGCTCGGTGGCGTGGGGGGCTTCGACAAGGGAGGCGAGGGCGCGGCTCCCGGCGTCGCTCCTGGCGGCGGTCTCGGCGTCCCTCCCGGGAACGGTGCTGTCGGTCCCGGGAACGGTGCTGTCGGTCGCGGCGGTGCTCCCGGTCACGGTGCGGGCGGCCTCAACAGCATCGTGCCCATGCCCGGTGTGATCGCACGCGGCGGGCAGCTGGTGGTCACGATCGACGGCTGCCGCGACGGCGGGACCATGTCGTCGAACGTGTTCTCCCGGGCCACGGTGCGGCCGTTCGACGAAGACGGCGAGCGCGCGCAGGGTGTCGTGACCATCCGCGACGACGCCCGTCCCGGCACGTACGACATCACGGTCGACTGCAACGGCCGGCGGCTGACCCGGCCGGCGGCCTTCACCGTCGTCGGCGGTGTCCGTGGTGGAGTGGGCGGCGGCATCACCACCGGTGCCACCCCGGCCGACATGGCCATCGGCGGCGGGCTGATGGCCGCGGGCGCGGTCGGCGGCGGCGTCCTCTGGATGCGGCGCCGCTCCGACAAGCGCTCCTGACGGCCCCGCCCCGGATCCGGCCTCGCTCCCTGTGCGGGGCCGGATCTCCCCGTGCCCGCGGGGACTTCGTCCCCGGCCCGGGCGCCCCGGGAGGCGTCCGCTCGCACCGACAGGCCTTGGCCCCGGACCTGGAAAGGTCCGGGGCCAAGGCCTGTCGGTGGGGAGGGCGCGGTCAGGCGGCGCCCTCCCCACCGGTGCGCCGGCGCGAGAGGCAGTACGCCGTGCCGAGCGAGCCGCCGACGAGCGCGGTACCCATGCCGATCTGCTTCAGGTCGAAACCGCCCACGGTCCCGCCCACACCCGCGCGGACGCCGTGCCGGTAGTGGTCCGATCCGCCGCCGCCGCGGCGGCCGCCGAAGCGGCCCTCGTCGTCGTCATCGCCGTAGCCGGAGCGGCCGTTGCCGCCGCCGTGGGAGCGTCCGCCTCCACCGGAGTAGCGGCCCTCGTCACCTCCTCCACCTCCGTACGAGCGGCCGTCGCCGCTGCCGTAGGAGTGGCTGTCACCGGCGCTGGCGACGGCGGCCGGCGCGCAGAAGGTGAGGGCGCAGACGCCCAGCAGTGCGGCCGGGACAACACCTGTTACGCGCATGAATGGGTCCTCCGGTCCCCGAGGAGCAGCAGCGGACCTCTTCCGCTTGTGCCGGATATGCGCCTCGCTGACCAAAACGCTAGGGAGGTGCGCACCGCGCCGCGATCGCACTCGGGCGAACGGGGCAACGGTTGCGCCGCCCAGGGGATTCACGGTTCACGTCACCGCGTCAGATGGGGGAACAGGTCCAGGAACGGTCCGGCGGTGGCCGAGACGCCGCGGCTGTAGGGGGCGTCGAAGTCCCAGATCAGGAAGAGGAGGAAGGTGATCAGCGCGGAGAACAGCCCCGCGAGGATCAGCTCCCGCCTGGTGCGCCGGATCTGGAGCGCGAACACCATGCCGATGGTGATGACGCCCCCCGAGAGCAGGCCGAACCACACCACCCCCGGCATCGTCGCCCCCATGGAGCCGGCGCGTGCGGTGCGGGCCTGGGAGGCGGCGGCCACCTGGTCCACCAGTGGCTGGTAGGCCTGCGCCTCGAAGTCCGACTTGGGCTGGTAGTCGGTGACGTCGGCGCGGACGCGTTCCATCAGTTCGTCGCCCCGCGTGGTGACGCGGCCGTGGTCGGCCATGGTCTTCCACTCGGTGGTCACGACGTGTCCGGCGTAGGCGTCGACGTCGGCGCGGATACGGTCGCGGACGTCGGGCGGATAGACGCGGACGCGTTCGGAGACCTCGTGCAGCGCCTGGGCCTCCGCCTGGACGTGGTCCTGGGCGGCGACGCGCGCCTCCCAGACTCCGGCGATGGCCAGACCCAGCACGATCGCGTAGACCACGCCGATCCACATGGTCATGTACTCGATGACGTCCGGAGTCTCGCTGGGATCGTCGTCCACGGCCTTCGTGCGGTGCCGCAGGACGGTGATGACGACGACCACCGCACAGGCGGCCAGCATCGCGAGAAGGAGAACAAGCCATTCCGACAACGGGTTCCTCCAGGGGTCAGCGCGGGCGGAGCGCGGCCACGGCGGCCAGTGCGGGCACCGCGATGAGCAGGACGTAGGTGAGGGGCGAGGGACTGCGCCGGGGTGTCGGCCGGTGCGGCTGGGCGTGGTGGCGCGGGTAGGTCACCGGCGCCACGGACGGGCTGGGACGGGGCTTGGGGGCCGGTTCCGGGGCCGGCGGCGGAGGCGGTGCGGGCGGCGGGGGTGGTGGGGGAGCGGGCCGGGGCTGCGGAGCGGCCGGGGCCGGGCGCGGGGGTGGCGGGGGTTCGGGAGTGGAGGTGGGCCTCGGCTTCGGTGGCGGTGTGGGCTCGGGAGGCGGAGGCGGAGGCGGGGGCGGGGGCGGCGCCGGTGTGGGCGTCGGCATGGGCGTGGGCGTCGGTGTCGGGGTGGGACTCGGGCTGGGCGTCGGCGTCGGTGTCGGCCTCCGGCACGGCGGTGGAAGGGGCGGAAAGGAGGGCCAGGAGCCGCCGGCCACCGCCACCGCCTCCATGCCGTCCGGGCCCGTGGAGGCGTACGCGCAGGCGTCGGCCGCGGCCGGGGCGGCTCCGCCCACACACGTCCATGCCAGCAGGGCCGGCGCCAACACCCGCAGCAACAGGGCGGATCGCGTCGGTTCGGGTCGTTGCACGAGCGAGATCATGAGCTGTCGCGGACCAGGGCACGCCGCGGTGGGCGCGGATTGCCCCGAAGGGGGGAAGCCGCAGGTCGGAGGGTTTGATCGGCGGTCCGGTGCGCCGCCGCCGATGGGCACGCGCGTACGGGGTGGCACGAGACGCGTCACAGGTCGCGGAAAGAAATCGCGGCCGCGGTTGAACACAACCGCCTGTGCCATCCGTACCCAGTGTCGTGCGGTGGCGCAGTAGGGCGCTGCAACACCATAAGGATTATGGGGAGTTGACGATGAACACCTCCTGGCGGAGCGCCTCACTCGTGGCGGCGGCCGCGGCCGTGCTGGCGCTGACGACGGCGTGCGGTCAGGAAAGCGCCCCTTCGGTGGGCAGCCAGAACGTGGGCGCGACCGCCCAGGCCGGCGGATTCGGCAGCGCCGGGACGAGCGCCGGCACCGCCACGGGAAGCGCCCCCGGAAGCACCGCCGGCAACGGCTACGGCGCCGACGGCCAGCAGGCCGCCCCCAAGCCCGCCGGGCAGCTCACGGTCGCCACCAACGTGAAGCTGGGCAAGGTGGTCACCGACAGCGCCGGAATGACGCTGTACCGCTTCGACGCGGACACGGCCCAGCCGCCCACGTCCAACTGCGAGGGCGACTGCGCCACGGCCTGGCCGCCGGTTCCCGCCGACGACGCCGCCGCCGGCCCCGGTATCGACAAGGCCCTGCTCGGCGAGGTCACCCGCTCCGACGGCACCAAGCAGCTCACCATCGGTGGCTGGCCCGCGTACCGCTACGCGAAGGACACCGAGGTCGGTGACGTCAACGGCCAGGGCGTGAACGACAAGTGGTTCGCTCTGGCGGCCGACGGCAAGAAGGCCTCACTGACGGACCTGCCGGGCCTGTCCGTGAAGAAGACCGAACTGGGCAACGTCGTCGTCGACCGGAACGGCATGACGGTCTACCGCTTCTCGAAGGACCAGGCGTGGCCGAAGTCGGTCTCCGCCTGCACCGGTTCCTGCCTGGAGAAGTGGCCGGCCGTGGCCCCCGTCGCCGTGAACGACACCAAGGGCGTGCTGACGAAGGGCATGATGCCCTTCACCCGGCCCGACGGCGTCAAGCAGATGACCATCAACTGCTGGCCCCTCTACACCTTCTCCGGGGACAAGGCGCCCGGGGACGTCAACGGCCAGGGAATCGGCGGTACTTGGTTCGCCGTCTCCCCCGACGGAAAGGCGATCGGCGCCCCGCAGTAGGGACAACCGCCCCCGGCAGACCGGACCCGAACCGGACCGCCCCCTCCGCGCCGCACGGAGGGGGCGGTCCATCGTGTGCTCAGACCATGGCAATTCACCGCGATGCGGATGCGAGGGCGGACCGGAAGCGCAGGTGGTGACCGGGAACGGATGGTCAATTTCCGTTTCCACTCGCCCGTTCGGCGGGCGATCAGTAGCCTCTGCTCGAACACCGGATCGCCTACGCACTGGAGAGATGGATGGAGCGTCCCGCCTGGGCTCCGCGGAGCATCGACATCTCGGTGCCGAGCGTCGCCCGCATCTACGACTTCTACCTGGGCGGTTCGCACAACTTCGAGGTCGACCGGGAAGCGGCCCGCAGGGCCATGGAGTTCATGCCGGGGCTGCCCAGGATCAGCCAGGCGAACCGGGCGTTCATGCGCCGGGCCGTGGAGTTCGCCGCCGAGGAGGGCATCACCCAGTTCCTGGACATCGGGTCCGGCATCCCCGCCTTCGGCAACGTCCACGAGGTCGCCCAGGCCGCCCGGCCCGGCGCTCGGGTGGTGTACGTCGACCACGACCCGGTGGCGGTGGCCCACAGCAAGGCCGTTCTGGCGGACAACGAGGACGCGGACGTGGTCGCGGCCGACCTGCGCAAGCCCCAGGAAATCCTCGCGAGCCCCGAGTTGGGGCGGCTGATCGACCCGAATCGGCCAGTCGCGCTGCTTCTCGTTGCCATACTGCACTTCGTGGAAGACGCGGACGACCCCTACGGCGCGGTGGCAGAGCTGCGCGACGCGCTCGCGCCGGGCAGCCTGCTCGTCCTCACCCATGCCTCGTACGAGGGCATCCCGCTCCCCGCGGAGCGGAGCCGGTCCCTGGTGGACGTGTACGAAAACATTCGCAACCCGCTGATCATGCGCTCGCGCGAGGAGATCGCGCGGTTCTTCGAGGGGTACGACATGGTGGAACCCGGGCTGGTGCCGATGCCGAACTGGCGGCCGCGTACGGCGCCGGAGGACGAGGACCTCTATGCCTTCTCCGGTTTCGCGGGCGTGGGGCGTACGGCGTGATCGCGGAATCGGACGGGCCGGAGGGCAGACTGCGCCGGCTGACGACGATCTGGAGCCGGGCCGTCTTCCCGGTGACCTCGACGTCGCTGACCCGCCCGGAGTTCGAGGAACTGCTCCTGCCGCTCGCCCGCCGGCTGAGATCGGCGCTGCGGGACCGGGTCTTCGACGCGCGGGAGGGCGAGGCGGTCGGCGCCGCACTGGTCGACGCGCACTGCACCGCGCCCGAGGCGCTCAGCCACTCCCTGGACTGCCTCGACGCCTACCTCGTGCTGTACTGCGGCGAGGACGGCGACCAGGAGGACCTGCGAGCACGGTCCGCGCGGTTGCAGCACTCGATGGCGGCCGGGTTCGCGCGGGCGCTGCGCGAACGCACGCTGGCCGAGCAGGAGGCGATAGCCCAGGCCGCGCTGCGCGCCCAGGGCGTGGTCGCACTGGCGCTGCACGCCAGCGAGGCCCGCTTCCGCGCCGTGTTCGAAGGCGCCGCGATCGGCATCGCCATCGCCGACCTCCAGGGCAGCGTCCTCCAGGTCAACAGCGCGCTGCTGCGCATGTTCGGCGGCGCGGAGCAGACCCTGCGCGGCCGCAACGTACGGGAGTGGACCCACTCCGACGACGCCCCGCATCTGTGCCGGCTGTACGAGGAACTGGTGCGCGGCGAGCGCGAGCACTACCACGTGGAGAAGGCCTTCTACCGGCCTGACGGAACGGTTCTGTGGACCAACCTGACCGTCTCCCTGCTCCGCGACGCCGACGGCTGTCCCCAGTACCAGCTCGCCCTCATGGAGGACACCACCGAGCGGCGGCTGCTCAACCTGAGGCTGCGGTACGAGGCCACCCACGACGCTCTGACCGGACTGCCCAACCGCACCCTGTTCTTCGAGCGCCTGGAGAAGGCGCTGAACGCGGGAGAGGGGCAGCGCTTCGGCCTGTGCTACCTCGACCTGGACGGCTTCAAGACCATCAACGACAGCCTCGGCCACGCGGCCGGGGACCGGCTGCTGGTCGAGGTCGCCGACCGGCTCCAGGCGTGCGCGACCGCGCCCGGCGAGATGGTCGCCCGGCTCGGCGGCGACGAGTTCGTCGCGCTGACCACCGGCCCCGGCACCCGGCAGGAGGTCGACGAGCTGGCCGCGCGGATCACGAACGCGCTGGTCGCCCCGGTCCGCATCGACGGCCGGGAACTGGCCGTGCGCGGCAGCATCGGCATCGTCGAGGGGCCGGCGGGCGAGCGCAGCGCGGCGGAGGTGCTGCGCAGCGCGGACATCACCATGTACCGGGCCAAGTCGGCCGGCGGCAACCGCTTCGAGCTCGCCGACCCGGAGGCCGACGCCCGCGCCATCACCCGGCACGGACTGACCACGGCGCTGCCGACCGCGCTGGACCGGGGTGAGTTCTTCATCGAGTACCAGCCGCTGGTGTGCCTCGGCGACGGCAGCGTGCGCGGAGCCGAGGCGCTGGTGCGCTGGCTGCACCCGCAGCACGGCGTCCTCGGTCCCGACCGGTTCATCCCGCTCGCCGAGCACACCGGGCTGATCGTCCCGCTGGGCCGCTGGGTCCTGGAGCAGTCGGTGCGCCAGGCCGGCCGGTGGCGGGAACTGCACGGGGACGGCGGCGAGGGTCCGCTGCGCATCAACGTCAACCTCTCGCCGTGCCAGCTCACCCACCCCGGGCTCGTCCAGGACACCGTCGACATCCTGGAGCGCGAGGGTGTGCAGCCGGACGCGCTGTGCCTGGAGGTCACCGAGTCGGCGCTCATCGGCGCCGACGACGACCTGCTCAAGCCGTTGCGCCGGCTTGCCGAGATGGGCATCGACATAGCCCTGGACGACTTCGGCACCGGCTACTCCAACCTGGCCAACCTGCGCCGGCTGCCGGTGAGCGTGCTCAAGCTGGACCGTTCCTTCACGCAGGGCATGCAGCAGTTCCCGGCCGACCCCGTCGATCTGAAGATCGTCGAGGGCATCGTCGCCCTCGCCCACAGCCTGAACCTGGCGGTCACCGTGGAGGGCGTGGAAACCGGCGCCCAGGCCGAACAACTCCGCGTCCTCGGCTGCGACACGGCCCAGGGCTGGTACTACGCCCGCCCCGGCCCCCCGGACCGCCTGCACGACCTGGCCCTGGCGGACACGACGAGTTGACCGGCACCGCCGGTGGCCTTTCGGGGGCGCGGGCGCGACACGGTCGGGGTCCTGCCGACACCCCGTCGGCAGGACCGCGAACGCGTCACTCGAACCCGTCTCACTCAAACCCGCGGCACCGCCGCCACGTCCCTGGGAGCGGACACCGCCTCAGCGCTCCAGCAGCATCCGCTGGAGTTCCCTCGCGGCCCTCGGCGGAGCCACATCGCTGCGGTGGGCCAGCGCGATCGTACGGTGCAGTCCGGGGCGGGCCAGCGGGGTGACCCGCAGGCCGTGGCCTGAGCGCGTCGCGACCATGCGCGGGACGACGGCCACCCCGAGCCCCGCCCGCACGAACCCCAGCACCGCGTCCATCTCGCCGCCCTCGACGGCCAGGTCCGGCTCGAAGCCCTCCGCGCGGCACGCGGCGACCGTCAGCTCCCGCAGGTCGTAGCCGTGCCGGAACATCACCAGGCGCTCACCCTCCAGGTCCGCGATGCCGACCGGGCGCCGGCCCGGTCCGCCGGGCGCCGGCGCCTCCGGCGAGGAGACCACCACCAGGTCCTCGCGCAGCAGCTCCACCGTGGTCAGGGCGGGCGACGGGGTGGGCAGCGGAAGCACGACCAGCGCCAGGTCGAGGGCGCCGCGGGCCAGCTCCCGCACCAGGTCGTGGGAGCCTCCCTCCTCGACCAGCAGCCGGATGCCCGGGTAGCGGTCGTGGAAGGCGCGCAGCACGTCCGGCAGCAGGCCGGTGCACAGGCTCGGGGTGGCGCCGAGCCGCACCCGGCCCCGGCGCAGCTGCACCAGTTCCTGCACCTCGTGCCGCGCCGTGTCGGCGTCGGCGAGGATGCGCCGGGCCAGCGGCAGCAGCGCCTCCCCGGCGTCGGTGAGCGTGATGTTGCCCCGCGCCCGCAGGAACAGGTCGGCCCCCAACTCCCGCTCCAGCGCCTTGATCTGCTGCGACAGCGACGGCTGGGCGACATGGACGAGATCGGCCGCGCGGGTGAAGTGCCGGGTCTCGGCGACCGCCACGAAGTACTGGAGCTGCTGGAACTGCACGAGACCAGCATAGCCAGTCCCTATCGAAACGAGCCGTACCATGTCTTGGACCGATGGGGTCCTTCGGCCCTAGCGTGCTGAGTCATGGCACTGGCAACGGAGACGGACCGACGGCCGTCCATGGCACGCACCGTGTGGGGCTCGACCGTCGGCAAGAAGACCGTGATGGCGGTCAGCGGCCTGATCATGCTGCTGTACCTGGTCGTCCACATGATCGGGAACCTGAAGATCTTCTTCGGGGCGGGCGAGTTCAACCACTACGCCCACTGGCTGCGCACGGTCGGCGAGCCGTTCATGCACTACGAGTGGACGCTCTGGCTGGTCCGCGCGGTACTCGTGGTCGCCGTCGTCGCCCACGCCGTCTCCGCCTACCAGCTCAGCCGCCGCGACATCAGGGCGCGGCCCAGCAAGTACGTGCACGCGAGGCCGAGGGCCAGTTACGCCACCCGCACCATGCGCTGGGGCGGGATCATCCTCGCCCTGTTCATCGTCTGGCACATCCTGGACCTGACCACCGGCACCGTGCACTCCGGCGGATTCCAGCCGGCCCACCCGTACCAGAACGTCGTGGACACCTTCTCCACCTGGTACGGCAACGTCATCTACATCGTCGCCATGCTGGCGCTCGGCCTGCACATCCGGCACGGCTTCTGGAGCGCCGCCCAGACCCTCGGCGTCGGCAGCCGCACCCGCGACCGTGCCCTCAAGACCGCCGCCAACGTTCTCGCACTGCTGCTCACGGCCGGCTTCATCGCCGTCCCGGTGGGCGTCATGACCGGAGTGGTGAGCTGACATGACCTCCTACGCCGACTACGCGACCGGTGCGCCGGTCGCCGACACCAAGGCCCCCACCGGGCCGATCAACGAGCGCTGGGACAAGCGCCGCTTCGAGGCCAGGCTGGTCAACCCCGCCAACCGGCGCAAGCACACGGTCATCGTGGTCGGCACCGGCCTCGCGGGCGGCTCGGCCGGCGCCACCCTGGCCGAACAGGGCTACCACGTCGTCCAGTTCTGCTACCAGGACTCCCCGCGCCGCGCCCACTCCATCGCCGCGCAGGGCGGCATCAACGCGGCGAAGAACTACCGCAACGACGGCGACTCCGTCCACCGCCTCTTCTACGACACCGTCAAGGGCGGCGACTTCCGCGCCCGCGAGTCCAACGTGCACCGCCTCGCGCAGATCTCGGTGGAGATCATCGACCAGTGCGTCGCGCAGGGCGTGCCGTTCGCCCGCGAGTACGGCGGACTGCTCGACACCCGCTCCTTCGGCGGCGTCCAGGTCTCCCGCACCTTCTACGCCCGCGGCCAGACCGGCCAGCAGCTCCTGCTCGGCGCCTACCAGGCACTGTCCCGGCAGATCGCCGCGGGCAACGTCGAGATGCACCCGCGCACCGAGATGCTCGACCTGATCGTCGTCGACGGCCGGGCCCGCGGCATCGTCGCCCGCGACCTGATCACCGGGAAGATCGACACGTACTTCGCGGACGCCGTCGTCCTCGCCTCCGGCGGCTACGGCAACGTCTTCTACCTGTCGACCAACGCCATGAACTCCAACGCGACCGCCGTCTGGCGGGCGCACCGGCGCGGAGCGTACTTCGCCAACCCCTGCTTCACCCAGATCCACCCCACGTGCATCCCGCGCACCGGCGACCACCAGTCCAAGCTCACCCTGATGAGCGAGTCGCTGCGCAACGACGGCCGCATCTGGGTCCCGAAGGCCAAGGGCGACAACCGCCCGCCGAACGAGATCCCCGAGGACGAGCGCGACTACTACCTGGAGCGGATCTACCCCTCCTTCGGCAACCTCGTCCCCCGCGACATCGCCTCCCGCGCCGCGAAGAACGTCTGCGACGAGGGCCGCGGCGTCGGCCCCGGCGGCCAGGGCGTCTACCTGGACTTCGCGGACGCGATCAGGCGCATGGGCAGGGGGAAGGTCGAGGAGAAGTACGGCAACCTCTTCGACATGTACGAGCGGATCACCGCGGAGAACCCGTACGAGGTGCCGATGCGGATCTACCCCGCCGTGCACTACACGATGGGCGGCCTGTGGGTCGACTACGACCTCCAGACCACCGTCCCCGGACTGTTCGCGATCGGCGAGGCCAACTTCTCCGACCACGGCGCCAACCGCCTCGGCGCCTCCGCGCTGATGCAGGGCCTGGCCGACGGCTACTTCGTCCTCCCGGCCACGATCAACGACTACCTGGCCCGCAACCCGCACCAGGAAGCCGTCACCGAGGACCATCCCGCCGTCCAGGAGACCGTCGCCGAGACCGAGGACCGCCTCAACCTGCTCCTGTCCGTCGACGGCGACCGCACCCCCGACTCCTTCCACCGCGAAGTCGGCGAACTGATGTGGGAGTTCTGCGGCATGGCCCGCACCGAAGAGGGCCTGCGCAAGGCACTGGACCGCATCCCGCAGATCCGCGAGGAGTTCTGGCGGCGCATCAAGGTGCCCGGCACCGGCGAGGAGTTCAACCAGTCCCTGGAGAAGGCCAACCGCATCGTCGACTACCTGGAGCTCGCCGAGCTCATGTGCCTCGACGCGCTGCACCGAGCCGAGTCCTGCGGCGGTCACTTCCGCGAGGAGTCCCAGACCCCCGACGGCGAAGCGGCCCGCAGGGACGAGCAGTTCTCCTACGCGGCGGCCTGGGAGTTCACCGCCACGGGCGAACCGCCCACCCTGCACAAGGAAGACCTGGTCTTCGAGTACGTCCACCCCACCCAGCGGAGCTACGCATGAGGCTCACCCTGCGCGTATGGCGGCAGAAGAACGCCGACGCCGACGGCGCCATGTCCACCTACGAGGTGGACGACATCTCGCCCGACATGTCCTTCCTGGAGATGCTGGACGTCCTCAACGAACGGCTCATCCTCTCCGGCGAGGACCCCGTCGCCTTCGACCACGACTGCCGCGAGGGCATCTGCGGCGCGTGCAGCCTGGTCATCAACGGCGACGCGCACGGCCCCGAACGCACCACGACCTGCCAGCTCCACATGCGGTCCTTCAAGGACGGCGACACGATCGACATCGAGCCGTGGCGCGCCGCCGCCTTCCCGGTGGTGAAGGACCTGGTGGTCGACCGCTCGGCCTTCGACCGGATCATCCAGGCCGGCGGCTACGTCACCGCCCCCACCGGAGCCGCGCCCGAGGCCCACGCCACGCCCGTACCCAAGCCGGACGCCGACTTCGCCTTCGAGCACGCCGAATGCATCGGCTGCGGCGCCTGCGTCGCCGCCTGCCCCAACGGCGCGGCGATGCTGTTCACCTCCGCCAAGATCAACCACCTCAACGTGCTGCCGCAGGGAGCGCCCGAGCGCGAGACCCGCGTCCTGGACATGGTGGCCCAGATGGACGAGGAGGGGTTCGGCGGCTGCACCCTGGCCGGCGAGTGCGCCACCGCCTGCCCCAAGGGCATCCCCCTCGTGTCGATCACCAGCATGAACAAGGAGTGGCTGCGCGCGACCCGCAAGGCGTCCAAGCGGTAGCCCATCGCAGAACGTTCGCCGAGGGGGCGGACGGGCGGGGCCGGGAGTGGTGCTCATCCCCGGCCCCGCCTCGAATTCTCCTGAGGGCAACCGCCCGCGCCGTTCAACATCCCCACATCCGTTCTCCCGGCACAGGTCACGCGGACGCAAGCCGGCATCGGAAGAACAGGGACGACGGACCGCACCGCCGGTCCGCCGTCCCTCTTCCGTACCGGGTCCACGACCAGGAGAGAACATGACCGGCGTCTCCACCCTCGAAAGCCCCCCGCAGCCCGCGCCGCCCACCCGTTACACCGTCGCCCTCGCCCGTGACGAGGCGGATGTGCGGGCCGCGCAGCGGCTGCGGCACGACGTCTTCGCCGGGGAGATGGGCGCCCTGCTGTCCACCCCGCAGCCGGGACACGACGTCGATCCCTTCGACGCCTACTGCGACCACCTGCTCGTGCGCGACACGACCACCGGCCAGGTCGTCGGCACCTACCGGCTGCTCCCGCCGGAGCGCGCCGCGATCGCCGGACGGCTCTACGCGGAGGGCGAGTTCGACCTCACCGCGCTGGCCCCGATCCGCCCCGGCCTGGTGGAGGTGGGCCGCTCCTGCGTGCACCCCGACCACCGCGACGGCACGGTGATCGGGCTGATCTGGGCCGGGCTGGCCCGCTACATGGTGGACCGCGGCCACGAGTGGCTGGCCGGCTGCTGCTCCATACCGCTCGCCGACGGCGGCGCCCTCGCCTCCGCCACCTGGGAGCGGGTGCGCGAGAAGAACCTGGCACCTCAGGAGCGCCGGGTGCGCCCGCTGCTCCCGTGGATCCCGCGGACCGACCTCCCGGCCGCCCCCCCGCACCGAGCTGCCCGCCCTCCTGCGCGGCTATCTCCGGCTCGGCGCCCAGGTCTGCGGCGCTCCCGCGCACGACCCCGACTTCGGGGTCGCCGACCTCTACGTCCTCCTCTCGATGCGCCGGGTCAGCCCCCGCTACCTGCGGCACTTCCTCTCCCTCGTACCGGCCTGATGAGCCTCTGGCTGCCCAGCGCGCCCTGCACCCCGAGCGCGTGCGTGGAGACGGAAACGAGGTACACGACAGCCGTACCGCGCGCCGTGGTGCGGCTGACGCTGGTCGTGTTCCTCGTACTCGCCGGGGTCGCGCTGTCGCCGCTGGGCGCCAGGATCCCCGCCGGCTGGGTGCGGCGCTGGTCCCGGGCGGTCGTCAGGGCCTCCGGGGTCCGGGTCCGCATCACCGGCACCGCTCCGCCCACCGGCGGCCTCCTGCTGGTCGCCAACCACATCTCCTGGCTGGACATCCCGCTGCTGGCCGCCGTGCGCCCGGCCCGGATGCTCGCCAAGACGGAGATCCGCGGCTGGCCGGTGGCCGGCGCGCTCGCCGCGCGCGGCGGCGCCCTGTTCATCGAACGGGACCGTCTGCGCGCCCTGCCCGCGACGGTGGCGCACATCGCCGGGGAACTGCGCGCCGGCGCCGCGGTCGCCGCCTTCCCCGAGGGCAGCACCTGGTGCGGCCGCGCCCAGGGCACCTTCCACCGAGCCGTCTTCCAGGCCGCCCTCGACGCCGGGGTCCCGGTCCAGCCGGTCCGCATCCGCTACCTGAGCCACTCCGGGGGAGCGGCCAGCACGGCCCCCGCCTTCGTCGGCGACGACTCCCTGATCACGTCCCTGTGGCGGGTGGCCACGGCACGCGACCTGGTGGCCGAGGTCGACGTGCGCCCCGTGCTTCCCCCGGGCACCTGCCCCGACCGCCGCACGCTGGCCCGCGCGGCGCAGCAGGACGACCCCGGCGGCGAAGACCGGGGTGCCGGCCCGCGCTCCACGGCAACCTGCGAGCACGCGACCGCTGTTCACGTGGCTGCCACCCCGGTGCCCCGGCCCCGAGTGCCGTCGCAGGAGCGGCGCGCGGTGTTCGGGGACCTGGTGTAGCCGAGGTCGAAAATCCCGGGCAGCACCAGCATCCGACCGTGCTCGTCCGCCTCACGTACGGGGGCGTTGACCCTCATGTACGGGGGCGCTGGGCGGCCGGGCCTGGCGCCGGGCCCTCGCCGTTCCGCCGTACCACCCGTGCCAGATAAGGAGCCGTGGCGCTGCCCGCCGCCCGGGCGACCTCGGCCGGCGGGCCCGCCGCCACGATCCGGCCGCCCTCGTCGCCGCCGCCCGGCCCGAGATCGACGACCCAGTCGGCGCCGGCCACGACGGACATGTCGTGCTCGACGACGATCACGGTGTGCCCGGCGTCGACCAGACCGTGCAACTGCCGCATCAGCACCTCGACATCGGCCGGGTGCAGACCGGTCGTCGGCTCGTCGAGGAGGTAGAGGGTGTGGCCGCGGCGGCCGCGTTGCAGTTCACTCGCGAGCTTGACGCGCTGGGCCTCACCGCCGGACAGCTCGGTGGCGGGCTGACCGAGGCGCAGATAGCCGAGGCCGACGTCGAGCAGGGCGCCGAGACTGCGGGCCACGGCCGGGACGTCGGCGAAGAACTCCGCCGCGCTCTCCACCGTGAGGCCGAGCACCTGGCCGATGTTCAGCCCCCGGTACGTCACTTGGAGCGTCTCGGGGTTGTAGCGTGCCCCGCCGCAGTCCGGGCACGGGGTGTACGTGCTCGGCAGGAACAGCAGTTCCACGCTGACGAACCCCTCGCCCTGGCAGGTCTCGCACCGGCCTCCCGCCACGTTGAAGGAGAACCGTCCGACCCCGTAACCGCGCCCGCGCGCCTCGCCGGTGTCCGCGAACACCTTCCGCACCACGTCGAACAGCCCCGTGTAGGTGGCCAGGTTGGAACGCGGAGTGCGCCCGATCGGCTTCTGGTCCACCGAGACCAGCCGCCCGACCCCTGCCAACTCCGGCGTGATCGCACCGATGAGCGTGGACTTGCCCGACCCCGACACCCCGGTGACCGCGGTGAACGCGCCGAGCGGGAACCGCGCCGTCACGGCCCGCAGGTTGTGCCGGGTGACCGGCCCCACCGTCAACTGGCCGCGCGCACGGCGCACTTCCCGCACCGGCGCGGGGGAGCGGTCGAACAGGAACCGGCCCGTCGCCGACTCCGCGACCTGCGCCAGCTCGGCGACCGGCCCGCTGTGCAGTACCCGCCCGCCGCGCTCACCGGCCAGCGGACCGACGTCGACGACCCAGTCGGCACCGCGTACCACGTCGAGATGGTGCTCCACCACGAACACCGAGTTGCCCGCCGCCTTGAGCCGCTGCAACACCGTGAGCAGGGCCTCGGTGTCCGCCGGGTGCAGCCCCGCGGACGGCTCGTCGAGCACGTACACCACCCCGAAGAGCCCCGACCGGAGCTGTGTGGCGAGCCGCAGCCGCTGCAACTCGCCCGCCGACAGCGTGGGCGTGGACCGGTCCAGGCTGAGGTAACCGAGCCCGAGCTCCACGACGGGCACGATGCGTGACCTCAGATCCTCGGTGAGGACGCGAGCGGCCTCGGACGTGCCCCGCAGGTGCCCGGCGAGTTCGGTCAGCGGCAGTGCGGCCAGCTCAGCGATGGTGTGCCCCGCGAAGGTCACGGCCAGCGCCTCGGGCCGCAGCCGGCTGCCGCCGCAGGCCGGGCAGGGCGCGGCGGTGAGGAACCGCTCGGCCCTGGCCCGCAGGGCAGCGCTCTTCGAATCGGCGAAGGTCTTCATCACATACCGCCGGGCGCTCATGTACGTGCCCTGGTAGGGACGTTGGATCCGCTCGGCGTCCCGCACCGGGTGCACGGTCACCACCGGCTGCTCGTCCGTGAACAGGATCCACTCCCGCTGCCCGGCGGGCAGTTCACGCCACGGCCGGTCCACGTCGTAGCCCAGCGCGTCGAGGATGTCCCGCAGGTTCTTGCCCTGCCAGGCACCCGGCCAGGCGGCGATCGCGCCCTCACGGATCGACAGCGAGGGGTCGGGCACCAGCAGCGACTCCTCCGTCCGGTGCACCTGCCCGAGACCGTGGCACTGGGGGCAGGCCCCGGCCGCCGTGTTCGGCGAGAACGCGTCCGAGTCCAGCCGCTCGGCCCCCGGCGGATAGTCCCCGGCCCGGGAGAACAGCATCCGCAGCGAGTTCGACAGGTTGGTGACGGTGCCCACGGAGGACCGCGACGTCGGCGCCGCGCGCCGCTGCTCCAGCGACACGGCCGGCGGCAGCCCGGAGATCTCCCCGACCTTCGGCGCCCCCACCTGGTGGATCAACCGCCGCGCGTAGGGCGCCACCGACTCGAAGTAGCGCCGCTGAGCCTCCGCGTAGATCGTCCCGAACGCCAGCGACGACTTCCCCGACCCCGACACCCCCGTGAACACCACGAGCGCGTCCCGCGGAACGTCGACGTCCACCCCTCGGAGGTTGTGCTCACGAGCACCACGGACACGGACGTACGGGTCGTGAGGGCTGTGCATGGAGGGGCTCCGTACGAGGCGCGGGCGGCAGGGGGGCAAACCCCGCAATTCTATGCAACCCGCGGCCGGCCGCCCGGCAGGGGCGGAAGAAGTGTCGGTGACGTGGACGGGGTGTGCTCGTTGGGCTGTCCGGGGGAGCCGCGAGCCGCCGCACGAAGACGTTGTCAACGGACCTGAGTGATCACGTTGCCGCGAAGAGACCCGTCAGTGAACACCAGCCAAGAAAAGGGAAGTGATGCCGCATGAGCCTGCGAGACGATCTCCGTGAAGCTCGCCCGGTCCGTTCCGTCGGAAGGTACGTTCCCGCCAGAGGAATCTATACGGAGTCGGCTCGGCTTCAACGGCTCGACTGGATCCGCTCCGTGACCGGGACCGGTCTGCCTTCCATGGATCGGACGCGACTCGACGCCGGGAGACTGACCGGGAACATCGAGGGGTTCGTCGGAAGCGTCGAGATCCCGGTCGGCCTGGCAGGGCCGCTGCTGTTCCGCGGGGAGAACGTACAGGGCGAGATCTACGCGCCCATGGCGACCACCGAGGGCGCCCTGGTCTCTTCGGCGACCCGTGGATCGCTGGCCGTCACCATGGCGGGCGGTGTCAGCACCTGTGCCGTCGCGCAGAGCATGACCCGCGCACCGGTGTTCGCCTTCTCCAGGATGCCGGCAGCCAGGCTTTTCGCGTTGACGATCAGCCAGTACCTCAACGATCTGCGAACCGTCGTCCGGCAGGTGTCGAAGCACGCCGAACTCGTCTCGATCGAGCCCGCCGTGCTGGGCAGGACCGTCCACCTGAAGTTCACCTACACCACCGGTGACGCGGCCGGCCAGAACATGACCACTGCCTGCACCTGGCATGCCTGCCAATGGATCCTGGAACAGGGCCACTTGGTGGACAGCCAGGAACTGGAGTCCTTCATCATCGAGGGAAACACCTCCGGCGACAAAAAGGCGTCCTTCCAGAGCATGACGGAAGGCCGCGGAATCCGGGTGACCGCCGACTGCGTCCTTCCCGAAGGCATCGTCAAGCGTGTCCTGAACACGACGCCGGATGAACTGACCATGGGCTACCACCACATCGCGTCCGGGGCCGTCCACGGCGGAGTGCTGGGCTCCACCGCGAACGCCGCCAACATCGTGGCGGCCATTTTCACCGCGACGGGTCAGGACATCGCATGCGTTCACGAGTCGAGCGTGGGGCAGTTCATCCTCGAACGGACATCGGACGGCGGCGTCTATGCCAGCATGACCCTCCCCGGACTGGCGCTCGGGACGGTCGGCGGCGGCACCCACCTTCCCGCCCAGCGCGAACTCCTGGAGATGATGGGCTGCACGGGGAAGGGAAGCGCCGTCCGCCTGGCCGAGGTGATCGCCGGTTTCGCACTCGCCCTCGACCTCTCGACGGTCTCGGCGGCCGTCTCCGGGCATTTCGTCAGCGCCCACGAACGACTCGGGCGCAACAGACCCGGTGCGGTCCCCTGCGCGTAACCGTCCCCTCACGCCCCGCTCGCGCCGCAGGACAGCCCGACGATCCCCGCACGCCGCTGCCCGCCCGTTCCCAGCGTGCGTGGGGCGGGCGCGGGAGACAAGTTGCCGTCCACACCACACTCTTGGAGGGCCGAGTGCCAACCACAAGCTCAAGCACGGAACGGCTCACCCTGGCTCTCGTCGCGGGATGCGCCGGGTCGGGCAAGTCGGAGGCCGGCAAGTTGCTGGCGGCGGCCCACACCCAGTACGACCACTGAGAACAGCAAGCGACAAGGAGCGTCCGGAAGTGGGCGGCACCGTCCGCACACCTGGGTGTTGAGTCAGAAAGTCGACGTCCACCCATCGCAATACTGTGCGAGCGTTGTCGTCAGCCGCCCAGCCCACCCGCGGCGAGCCGGTCGCTCACGTCGCTCACCAGCCGCCGCCCCAGCTGCTCGGCGCGCGAGAGGAGGTCGTCGAAGTCCGTGAGGCGACGGAATGCTGCGGCGTAGGCGGCCTGTTCCGCCAGCGGCAGGGGCAGCACCTGCAGGCGCCGGATGTCCACCCGGGACGAGCTGGAGGCGTGGGTGCCGGCCTGGCGTCCGTTGGCGGGGGCGCGCAGGCAGCCGGCCAGGAAGTGGGCGTCCAGTTTCTCCGGGTCCACCCGCAGCGCGTAGAGCTGCGTGCCCAGTGCCGTCGGCGGCCCCTGGTGCACCCAGGCCTTGAAGGCCCTGATCACGCCAGCGACCACCACGTCGCCCTCCTCGGCCACGGCATGGGCCGACCCTTCGGGGACACGCCCGCTGGGGACGCCGTCCAGGAGCAGGTCGGACACGGTGAGCAGGGGCAGTCCGGCCGCACCGGACGAGGGGGCGCCGTCCGCCGGTTGCTGCCCGGCGATCAGGGTGAGGGCGCCCGCCTTGACGAGGTCACCGACCGTGGCCGTGGTCTGCGGTGTCCGGGGCTGCAGGTCCAGTCCGGCCAGGTACTGTGCGCATCCCGTGAGGTCGGCCAGACGGGTCGTCAGCTCGCGCCAGGAAGCCGCGAGTTCAGCGTGGGAGGGCTCCTTGCCGGAGGCGGCGTAGCGGCCCGGGGTGACGTCGACCTCGTCGTCCAGAAGATCGAGCAGAGGAACCCGTACGGCGCCCTCCGGCGGGTTCCGGTCCGGCTGGTCGACGACTTCCAGGGCGGCGAGGACGAACGATCGGAGGGCCTCCCAGTCGGGTCCGGGCTCGCGCGCACCGGGCCTGGCGAACCGCGTGGCGTCCACCAGGAGGGCGTCCTGCCCGACAGGAGTCGCGGAGGGACTGTCCGGCAAGGCGCGCAGAATCCACAACTGGAGGGAGACGCTGTGCGGTTGCGCGCTCCCGGGCGGCAGCGCCACAACCGCCCGCAGCACACCGGTGCGCAGCAGGGAGGCCCGGATGCGGCGGCCCGCCTTGCGTGAGGCGACGGCGGGCGGCAGGACGACGACCGCCGTCCCGCCGGGCCTGAGGTGGGACAGCAGGTGCTGCACCCAGGCCAGTTCCGGCTCGGTGCGTGGTGGCAGACCGTGCGTCCAGCGCTGGTCCGTTGCCAGTTCCTCGTAGCCCCAGTCGCGCTCGTTGAACGGCGGATTGCACAGGGCTATGTCGGCGAGTGTCCCGGCGAAGCAGTCCTCGCGCAGCGCGTCGGCCGTGGCGACCTCCGTACGGATGTCGCGGTCGTCGGCGATGAAGCCCAGACGGGCGGAGGTCAGCGCTGCGAGCGCCGGGTCCCGTTCGCAGGCGAGCACCGTCAGACCGGTCCCGTCGTACTCGTGGGCGACCGCTGCGGGCAGGTGCCCGGTGCCGCAGGCCGGGTCGAGGACCGTCAGCCCCTCCTCGTCACCGTCGAGCCGGACGGCGAGTGCTGCCCGTGCCATCAGCGCGGCGAGCTGTGCCGGTGTGGTGCTGAGTTGCCGTACATGCGTCTCCAGCCACCGCTGCAGCAGGAACTCGAAAGTCTCGCGAGGGCCCTCCCTGCGCCCCAGCTTGGCCGCCTCGATCACCAACTCACCGGCCTGTGCGGACAGTTGAGGATGAGTGGTCCGCGTCCGGGAGGAGCGCATCCGGCGGGCCGCCTCGGCCACGGCCAGCCCTGACTCGTCCCTGCTGCCCAGCGCCTCGAAACGCGGCCACAGAAGTTCACGGCCGCCGACGTCCTTGAGCTTGCCGTTGTCGCGCAGCCAGTGCTCGACCTCCGCCAGCGAGAACTGCGGACTGACGTCGGTGCCGCCGATACGGGTGGGAAACGAGTCGTGGCGGCGTCGCCAGTTGCTCACCGCGGCGCGGCCGACTCCGGCGATCCGAGCGATTTCGGCCAGGCTGACGGGTACGGCGTCGGTTGTACTCATCGAAGGCTCTCCGGGGTGTGTGGCCGCCGGGCTGGGCGGCGCCCCAGCGGCCGTAGTGCATGGCAGGCTACTACGCTCATTGACTTTGTTCACAGACCGAAGCCCCGAACATCTGTGTGGAAAATGTGGAGGACGGGAAAATGCAGAGCCCCGAGCCGGGAATGGTGCTCCATGACCGCTATCAGCTGGCGTCGATCCTCGGCCGAGGTGTCATGGGCCAGGTGTGGCTCGGTCGCGACGAGCGTCTGGAGCGACCCGTCGCCATCAAGACCGTGGCAGCGGACTTGCTGGCCGTACCGTGGAGCCGTGAGGCGGCCCTGACCCGCTTCCACCGGGAGGCGCGGGCCGCGGCCCGCCTCGACCACGCCAACGTCACGACGGTCTTCGACGCGTCGATCACGGACGACGTCTGCTGGCTGGTGATGGAACTCATCGACGGCACGACGCTGGAGCACCTCTTCGACCAGCACGAGGACGGCCGGCTCGACGTGGCCTCGGCCGCCGCCGTCGCCGCCCAGCTGTGCGCCGGACTGTCCGCGGCACACGCCGCCGGGCTCGTCCACCGCGACCTCAAACCGCAGAACGTCATGGTCCGCCGCGACGGAGTGGTGAAGATCCTCGACTTCGGCCTGGTGAAACTGCTCTCCGACGCCGACCCCCGGCTGACCATGACCGGCGAGGGCGTCGGCAACATCTCCTTCGCGTCGCCCGAGTTGCTGTCCGGCCGCGACCCGCTCGACGGCCGCAGCGATCTCTACGCGGTCGGCTGCCTCCTGCACCACATGCTCACCGGTGACACCCCCTTCGCCACCGACCAGCCGGCCCTCCTCGCCTCCCGCCATCTGAGCGCACCCCCGCCCCTCGTCGCCGACGCGGGCGTCAAGGTGCCCCGCGACCTGCAGGAGCTGATCACGGCGCTGCTCGCCAAGAGCGCGGACGACCGTCCCTCCTCCGCCGCCGAGGTCTACGCGGCCCTGGGCCCCCACCTGCCGGACCCGGACCCCGCACGCGCCACCCGTCCCGGGCTGCCCGAAGATCCCCGGCGCCCGTTCCTGCTCCCGCAGGGTCCGAGGCCCGTGTGAACGATGAGACAATGACCACTCCGGCCGGGCGGCGCCGCGAAGCTCCCGGCCAGGGGCTGGGAGGGGCGCCCGCGGGCGCCGGGACTGGAGACGGGCGCAATGCGGCGAAGCCTGGGACGGTACGAACTCACGCGTGAACTGGGCCGGGGCGGCATGGGGGTCGTATGGGCGGCGTACGACGCCGCCCGCGGCCGCGACGTAGCGGTCAAGGTCCTCGCGCCGCGCGGCCGGGGCGGCGAACCCAGCACCCTGGAGCGCCGCTTCCTCCGCGAAATCCGCCTCACCAGCCGCCTGCACCACCCGGGCATCCCCACCGTCCACGACCACGGCAGCCACGACGGCGAGCTGTACCTGGTCATGGACCTCGTCCCCGGCAGCGCTCTCGACGCCGTCCTCAAGCGGGACGGCCCGCTGCCCGTCGAGCAGGCCGCCGACATCGCACGGCGCACCGCCGAGGTCCTCGGCCACGCCCACGGCCAGGGCGTCGTGCACCGCGACCTCAAACCCTCCAACCTGATGATGACCCCCGACGGGGAGATCAAGGTCCTGGACTTCGGCGTCGCCGCCGCCCTGGAGCCCGAGCCGGGCGAGACCCGCTTCACCGCGCCCAACGCCACGCCCGGCACGGTCATCTACATGGCACCCGAGCAGGCCGTCGGCAGGACGGTCCCCGCGAGTGACCTGTACTCGCTCGGCTGCGTGCTGTACGAACTGCTCACCGGCGCCCCGCCGTTCACCGACGGCAGCCAGTTCGTGCTGTACCACCGGCACGCCACCGAACCCGTGCCGCCACTCACCGACCGCCGCTCCGACATCCCCGACGGGCTGAGGGCCCTGGTGGACCGGCTGTTGGAGAAGAAGCCCGAGGACCGCCCCGCCTCGGCCTTGGAGTTGGCCGCCCTGCTCGCCGCCTGGACTCCCCGGCGGGCTCCGGCTTCCCCCGCACCGCCCGTGCACCCGCGCCTCACCGAGATCGCCGCCGTGCGCCGCTCCGGACGCCCCGCCCGCGCCCTGGAGGAGTACGAGCAACTCATGGCCACACCGGGCCTCGCACCCGCCGACCTCCTCGCCGCCCGTGCCGGAGCAGCCCTGTGCGCCGGCGCGTTGGGCCGTACCCGAGAAGCCCTGAACGAACTGAAGTCGGTGCTGGCCGAACAGCGCAGCCTGCTCGGCCCGGGTGACCGGGCCGTGCTGGACACCCGCTACGAGATCGCCGTACTCCTGGTCCGCACGGGAGAGCGCCACGCGGCCGCGGAACTGCTGCGCAGGCTGGCCGAGGAGGAGGACAGGGTCCTGCCGGCCGAGTCCGGGCCCGGACGCAGTCGAGCCCTGCTGGCCCGACTGCAGCGCATGGCCTGAGCCGACGCCGCCCCCGCACGAACCCCAACTTTGTAATCTCTGTTCACACTTGACGGATCGTGTTACGCTCCGGTCGCACGCGCGTCCGGAGGGGAGACAGGCATTGTCTACGGGCGGCGTGGGAAGACGCCGAGGAGAACAGCGCCCATGACGCCTGCAGTTCAGCGTGCGACCGAACGGACGGGGGCGGAAGTGCTGCCCGAGGAAGGCAATCTGGTCGAGGTGCGTGGCCAGTCCTGGGTGGTCGCCCGCGTCGAACCCTCCCCGGCCGCCGACGGCGAGAAGAACCGCCGTAGCGCGACCCTGGTCCATCTCCAGTCCGTGGCTGACGGCCGCTTCGGTGACACCCTCTCCGTCATCTGGGAGGTGGAGCCCGGCCGCCGCGTGCTGCCCGCGGGTTCCCTGCCCGACGCCTCCACCGGCGCCTACGACTCCCCGAACCGCCTCGCCGCGTTCCTCGACGCCGTGCGCTGGTCCGCCGTCGCCTCCGCCGACGCCAAGACCCTCCAGGCGCCGTTCCGTTCCGGCGTCGCCGTGGAGCCGTACCAGTTGGAGCCGGTGTCGCGAGCGGTCGGCGCGCCCCGCGTCAACCTCCTCCTCGCCGACGACGTGGGCCTCGGCAAGACCATCGAGGCCGGCCTCGTCGTGCAGGAGCTCATGCTGCGCGGCCGGGCCCGCCGCACCATGGTGGTCTGCCCGGCCGGCCTTACCCTCAAGTGGCGCGACGAGATGGCCGAGAAGTTCGGCCTGGAGTTCACCATCGTCGACTCCGAGCACTGCGCCCGCCTGCGCCGCACCCACGGAACGGCGGCCAACCCCTTCCGCGTCCACCCGCTCACCATCGTCTCCCTGCCCTGGCTGCGCGGCCAGAAGGCCCAGCGCCTCCTCGACGAGGTCATCGGCGCCCCCGAGACGAGCCCCGACGGCGAGCGCAAGCGCTTCTTCGACCTGCTCGTCCTCGACGAGGCCCACCACGTCGCACCCGCCGCGCCCAAGCAGGTGTACGCCGTCGACTCCCAGCAGACCAAGCTGATCCGGCGCCTCGTCCCGCACTTCGAGCACCGCCTCTTCCTCTCCGCCACCCCGCACAACGGCTACCCCGAGTCGTACACGGCTCTGCTCGAACTCATCGACGACCAGCGCTTCGCGCGCGGCGTCGATCCCGACGAGGAAGCCCTCAAGGACACCGTCGTACGACGCCTGAAGTCGACGGTCACCAACGCCGACGGCACGCCCCGCTTCCGTACCCGCAGGACCCGCGAACTCCCGGTCGACTACACCCCGCAGGAACGCGAGATCCACCAACTGCTCGGCTCCTTCGCCGAGCTGCGCCGCAAGAAGCTCACCCCGAAGGCCCGGGGAGGCCGCCGCGCCGCCGACCTGGTGACGCTGCTGCTGAAGAAGCGCCTGTTCTCCTCCCCGGCGGCCTTCCTGCACACCGTCAAGGTCTACCTCTCCCACCTGGAGGACACCGGTCCGGCGCGTGGACGTACGGCGGCCGCCGAAGTCCCCGAATGGCTGGAGGAGTTCGCCGACCTCGTCGCCGACCTCGACGACACCGGCCTGGTCGACGCCGAGGACGACGCCCTGACCCGCTCCACCTCCCTCACCCCCGCCGAGGACGGCCGGGAACTGGAACTGCTGCAGGAGATGGAGCGCTGGGCCCTCACCCACGAAGCGGCCCCCGACTCCAAGGCCGAGACCTTCATCAGCGAACTCAAGGCCGTCTGCCGGACCTCCGACGGCAAGCACTGGACCGACGAGCGGGTCGTCGTCTTCACCGAGTACCGCGACACCCAGGAGTGGCTCCACGACCTCCTCCAGCAGGAGGGACTGACCGACGGCGGCCGCGTGGAACGCCTGCACGGCGGCCTGTCCGCCGAGGAACGCGAGCGCATCCGCCTCGGCTTCCAGGCGGACCCCTCGCAGCCCGAGGGCAAGGTACGCATCCTCCTGGCCACCGACGCCGCCGGCGAGGGCATCGACCTCCAGAACCACTGCCACCGCCTCATCAACTACGACATACCCTTCAACCCCAACAAGCTCGAACAGCGAATAGGACGCGTCGACCGCTGGGGCCAGAAGCACGACCCGGAGATAAGCCACTTCATCGGCTCCGGATGGCAGCAGGCGCAGGCCGGCTCCTACGAGGCCGACCTCGAATTCCTCTCCCGCGTCGCCAAGAAGGTCGCGCGCATGGAGCACGACCTCGGCTCCGTCAACGCCGTCCTCGCCGACGCCGTGCAGCGCCGCATGACGGGCGACACCGCCCCCGTCGACATCGAGAACGCCAAGCCCAAGCAGATCAAGGGCCGCCGCACCGGCGGCGAGGTCGCGCCCGAGCAGAACGTCACCGCCCAGACCAAGAGGCTCGCCGACCAGTACGAGGGCACCGTGTCGGCCCTCGGCCTGACCCCGGCCAACATCAAGCGCGTCGTCGAGACCGCCCTCGCCCTCGACCACCAGCCCCCACTGCTGCCGTCCGCGTTCCGCGCCGAGCACTTCGAGCCCGGTGACCTCTTCGACGTACAGCCGCTCTCCGGAAGCTGGGAGCGCGCCACCCGCGGCCTCGCCCACAAACTGCGCGAGGGTGAGCAGCGCCCGCTCACCTTCTCCCCGGTGGCGGCGGCCCAGGCCCGGGACGACGTCGTCCTCGCCCACCTCAAGCACCCGCTCGTCGCCCTCTCCACACGCCTGCTCACCGCCGCCGTCTGGAACGCCGACTCGGTCGGCCTCAACCGCGTCACTGCCGTCGTCTCCGACGACCCGGCCGTCACCACGACCCTGGTCTCCGCCTACGCGCGCTACGTCCTCGTCGGCACCGACGGCACCCGCCTGCACGAGGAAGTCCTGTACGCGGGCGGCTGGTTCGGCGACACCGGACGCTTCCGCCGCTGGGAGTCGGTCGGCGAACAGGGCCGGGTCCTGTCCCAGGCCCTCACCGACGGCACCGAAGCCGCCCCGCACCTGCGCAAGGAACTCACCGAGGCCTGGCCGAAGCTTCGCGACCCCCTCTTCAAGTCGCTGGAGGCCCGCGCCGCCGAACTCGGCCGCCAGCTGGAGAGCCGCCTCGCCGACCGCCGGACCGAGGAGGAGCGCCGCATCACCGCCACCCTCGACCGCTTCGAGGCCACCCTGCGCACCAAGCTCGCGGAGGAGGGCGACGGGGAAGGCGAGCAGCTGGCCCTCCTCTCCACCCACGAGCTGACCGGCCACGAGCGCCGCCAGTTCGAGGACGACCGCCGCCGCTGGCAGGAACGCCTCGAAGGCCTCCCCGTCGAGCGCGAACGCGAACTCGCCGCCATCGCCGCCCGCTACCGCGAACCCCGCTCCCACCTCTTCCCCGCCGCCGTCGTCTTCGTCGTCCCCGCAAAGGAAGCCCGCCGATGAGCCCCCGCCGCACCGCGAGCAGTGGAATAGCCGCCGCCAAGGCCAAGGCCACCGACGGCCGCAGGCAGCACCAGGAGTGGCTGGACCTCACCGAGGTCTCCGGCCCCTTCCTCACCATGCCCGTCCTGCTGCGGACCTGGCCCCAGCTCGACACCCTCGAAAAGGACGAACGCGCCCGCCTGCGCGCCCGCCACGCCGACTGGCAGACCGACACGACGGCGGGCCGCGACGAGTGGGTGGCGTACATCCTGACCCGGCTCCTCGGCTGGAACGACGCCCTGACCCTCCGTGTGGGCGAGACCGAGCACCACGGCCTGGACCGCCTCACCCTGCGCGTGCCCGAGCACAACGCCGAAGTCCGCCCCGACTTCGCCCTCGTCGACCCGGGCACCGACCTGGCGGCCGAACCCAGCACCGAGGCCGCCGCCAAGCGGGTGCGGCTGCTGGGCATGACGGTCCCGGCGGGCACCGCGCCCACCGCGCGGACGGGCGGTGGCGGCGACTGGGCTGCGGCACCGGCCGACCGTCTGGCCCGCCTCCTCCGGCACCACGGGGTGCCGCTCGGCCTGGTGACGGACGGCCGCTGGTGGTGCCTGGTCTGGGCCCCGCTGGGCGGCGTCACCACCACGGCGGTCTTCGACGCGATCGGCTGGAACGAGGCGGCGGAGCGGAACGTCGTCCGCGCGTTCGTGTCGCTGCTGCGGCGCCGCCGCTTCTTCGAGTACGACGAGCCCGAGACGCTGGTGGGGCTCCTCAAGGCCAGCCTCGCGGCGGGCGAGGACGTCACCGAGGCGCTGGGCGTCCAGGTCCGCCAGGCGGTGGAACTCCTCGTCGACGCGATCGGGCGCGCCGACGTCCGCGCCGTCGAGAACGGCGCCGCCGGCCTGCACGCGGACGGCGTCAGCGCGGGTGAGGTCTACCGGGCCTCGGTCGCGGTGATGATGCGCGTCGTCTTCCTGCTGTTCGCGGAGGAACGCGGCCTGCTGCCGGCGGACAACGAGGTGTACGCGCGGTCGTACTCGGCCCGCTTCCTGCGCGACGAGCTGAAGGCGCGGGCGGACGAGGAGGGCGAGACGTCGCTGGAGCACACGACGTCGGCGTGGCACCGCCTGATCGCCCTGTTCCACGCCGTGTACGGGGGAGTGGACCACCCCGGCTCCGGCTTCCGCCTCCCGGCGTACGACGGCTCGATCTTCGACCCCGACAAGTACCCGTGGCTGGAGCGCACGACCCCGCTCCTCCCCATCGACGACCGTACGGTCCTGCACATGCTCCAGGCGGTCCAGGAGGTCCGCGTCGGCAAGGGCAAGGACCGCGAGGTCCGCACGCTCAGCTTCCGCGCGCTGGACGTCGAGCAGATCGGTTACGTGTACGAGGGCCTGCTGTCGTACGACGGCCGCCGGGCGACCGAGCACATGGTGGGCCTGATCGGCCCCGAGGGCCTGGAACACGAGGTCCCGCTGCGGGAGCTGGAGTCGCTGGCGGCGAAGGCGGGCGGTTCGCTGAAGACGCTGGCCAAGTCCATCCACGAGAAGTGGAAGGACCCGAAGCCCCCGGCTACGGCGGGCCAGTTGGAGAAGAAGCTCGCCCCGCTGTCGACGGAGGACACGGCGGAGGCACGCCGCCGCCTGAACGCGGTGACGAAGGACCCGGCGCTGACGGAACGGCTGCTGCCGTTCGTCGGCATCCTGCGCGACGACCTGCGCGGCCTCCCGACGGTCATCCCGAACGGCACGCTGTACGTCGCGGAGTCCTCGCTGCGCAAGAACACGGGCACGCACTACACGCCCCGCTTCCTCGCGGAGGAGGTCGTGCTGCACGCGCTGGAGCCCCTGGTGTATGAGCCGGGCCCGCTCCAGACGGCGGACACGGGGGAGTGGCGACTGAAGTCGGCGGATCAGATCCTGGACCTGAAGGTCGCCGACATAGCGATGGGTTCGGCGGCGTTCCTGGTGGCGGCCTGCCGTTACCTGGGCGACCGCCTGATAGAGGCCTGGGAGAACGAGGGCCGCACGGACGCGATGGTCTACCGGGCGGGGCGCGCTGTCGAAGCCGTCACGGCGGCGGACGCGGAACAGGACCCGGTGGTGGTGGAGGCCCGCCGCCAGATCATCGAGCACTGCCTGTACGGGGTGGACATCAACCCCATGGCGGTGGAGATGGCCAAGCTGTCGCTGTGGCTGGTGTCGATGGACCCGGAACGGCCGTTCACGTTCCTGGACGACCGGTTGGTGGCGGGTGACTCGCTCCTGGGCGTGCACAGCATGGACCAGATCCAGGGCGTGCACATGAAGCCGTTGCAGCAGGCCGACATCTTGGCCGAGCAGGCACGTGAGCTGGTGGACCAGCTGACGCGGGAGCGGTTGGCGATCACCGCCATCAAGGGCGTGGACCTGCCGGCGCTCCAGAAGAAGCGGGAGCGCCTGGAGGAGGTCAACCGGCATTCGCGGCGCCTGCGGTTGGTGGGTGACTTGATCGCGGGGGCGGCGCTGGCTACTTGTGCTTCGGGACGGGTGTCGTGGTACGAGGAGGATGGCGGGGAGCGAGTCAGGGACCTGTTCCCGCAGGCGGCTTGGATCGTCCAGCGGATCATGGAGGACGGGGTCGAGGACGACTCCGAAGCGGTGGGCGGGGCACGGGCCAGGGTGGAGGAGTGGCTGGGAGCTGAGCTGCCGGAGGGGGCGCTGGAGCGGCGGCCGGTGCATTGGCCGTTGGTGTTTCCGGAGGTGTTCTCGTTGCGGGGTGGGTTCGACGCGATTGTGGGAAACCCTCCGTTCCTCGGGGGACAGAAGCTCACAGGCGCGATGGGTGAGGCGTACCGCGAGTACATGGTCGACTACCTTGCGAGCGGTAAGCGCGGCAGTGCCGATCTGGTCGCGTACTTCGAGCTGCGGGTACATCAGCTGTTGAACGCTGGTGGGCAGACGGGTCTGATCGCGACGAATACCCTGGCTCAGGGGGACTCCCGTGAGGTTGGTCTTGACAAGCTAGGCTCGGCGGGGATCACCATTCGCCGGGCCATTAAGAGCAAGCCGTGGCCGTCCAATTCGGCGGTTCTTGAGTATTGCGCGGTGTGGACCAGTAAGGTGCCAGTGGCGGATTGTGCCACTTATGTCCTGGGCGATGCGGTGGTGCCAAACGGTATTTCGACGTCGCTGAACCCTGCAACTAGGGAGGCGTCGTGGGGAGAGTCTCTGAAAGGAAACGGCGGAGTTTCATTTATCGGTTCGTATGTGTTGGGTATGGGTTTCACGCTGGCAGAGTCAGAGGCGCGTGAATGGATTGCTGAGGATCGTCGATACGCGGACATCCTTTTCCCCTATCTCAATGGCCAAGACGTTAACCAGCACCCCGGCCATGGTACTGACCGTTGGATTATTGACTTTCAGGCGCGTTCTCTAGAAGACGCAAAGTGCTATGAAAGGGCCATGACTAAAGTTATTCGCGAGGTGAAACCCGAGAGGGAAAAGAGCAAGGATAAGAGTCGGCGTGAGATCTGGTGGCGATTTACTCGCCCCGCTCCGGAGATGCGTAAAGCCATCGAACCTCTTGGCCGCTGCATGGTCATCACTCGGCATACGCACGTCGTGATGCCCGCTATGGTTGCGACAGGTCAAGTATTTAGCGATGCCACGGTTGTGATTGCGTCTGACGACACTGCGCTGTTGGCTGTTCTGTCAAGTGCGCCACATTACTGGTGGGCCCTTGACCGTGCCTCCACCATGAAGGGTGACCTTCGGTACACTCCCACGGACGTCTTCGAAACTCTCGTCCGCCCCTCGCTTACTGACCGCCTCCGCGCTGCCGGTACTCGCCTCGACAGCTACCGCCGCGACCTTATGTTCTCCCGGAACATGGGCCTCACTGCCACCTACAACCTGATCCACAGTCCCGACTGCCAGGATGAGGAAATTATCGAACTCCGCCGCATCCACGAGGAGATCGACAAGGCGACCGTAGAGGCATACAGCTGGCACGACCTCCTGGACGGTTCCGGGCAGACCCCGCCCGCAGACCCAACCCACGAGACGTTCCCCCTCGACCACGGCTTTCACGAGACCGAACAGGGCACCCGCTACACCATCGGTCTCCTCGCCCGAACCGAGATCATCGACCGCCTGCGCCAGTTGAACCACCAGGCGTACGCCGACGAGGTTCACCTCGGTCTCCACAAGGGTGTGACGGAGAAGAAGGCGAAGGAGAAGCACCCCGACCTGCCCCCACCGTCTCTTGAGGTCGTCCGGAAATGCGAGGAACAGCTCGCCGCGCGAGGCGGGTCGGATTTCGGTGAGGGCACCGAGGGTGCCCTGTTCTGAACCGACAGCATGACAATGGGCTCGCTCACCTCACCCCGGGTGACGTGAGCGAGCCCATTGATCCGCTAAGCAGACGTACTCGGCCCTACTCCACCGCGAGCGCCACGAACGCCGCCCACTCGCCCCGGCCGACCCGCAGCACCGGTCCGCCGCCCGCAGCCTTCGAGTCGCGTACGTACACGGCGTCCAGGCCAGCGGCGACCTCCACGCAGTCGCCACCGTTCGTCCCGCTGTAGCTGCTCTTGAACCAATCCAGTCCAGCGGCCTCATTAGTGTGCTGGTCGGTGCTCATAGCTCCCCTGCCATGCGCTCGATGAGATGAGAGGACTCCTCAGTGTTGAGGGCCTGCGTGCGCAGCATCCCATACCGCAGCCAGAATTCGCTGACCTCGTCCTCGTCGGACCTGACAGACACCACACCCTGCGCATCGACATAGACGTGCCGCCTGCGGTCCATCGACTCCAGCAACACCATAGGCCCGTTGAGCCCACTATGGACACCTCGTGCGGTCGGCATCACTTGAAGCTCGACGTTGCGCATCTGCGCACACGTCAGCAGGTGCTTCAACTGCTGACGCATGACTGCGTTGCTGCCCACGAATCGTCGGAGCGCGCCTTCCTCCACGATGAATACGAAGACCATGGGCGGGCTCTTGCGGGACAGCAGGGCCTGACGAGCAAGCCGTGCTGCCACATGTTGCTCGACGATCTCCTCGTCCAGGGGCGGGAAGTGTGCTTCGAGGAGCGCCTGCGCGTAAGCCTCGGTCTGCAACAGCCCGGGGATGAGCAGGGGATCGTACGAGAATCGGCTCAGGGCCTCCGCCTCCAAGAGCGCCACGTTCCGGAAGAAACGAGGCAACTTCGCCCGGTCCACCTCGTCCTGGAGCGCTTCCAGGACCCCGCCCGCCTCCAACACCCGATCCGCCGCCACCGTGAACGCCGCCTTCGCCGGCCGCCGCCCCTGCTCCACTGAGGCGACCTGCTCCAGCGAGTACCCGATGGCGTCCCCGAGCTGCTGCTGGTTCAACCCCGACCGCTTCCGCAGATACTGGAGCAGCACCCCGTAAGCCGCCCACACGCCCGGCAGGTCGGGCCCCTCACCCTTCGGCTTCGCCACACGACTGTTCCGCGCACCCCGTACCGCCTTCACACTCCCACACCCTTCCGTCCCGGAACGCACACCCCGCCCAACCGCATTCACATCGGCGCTCGACCTCACCGCCAGAACCCTGTTCAACGCGATCTGTGTTAACCGGGACACGACGCTGCCCCGTACAGCGCCCGTACAGCGCCCGTACAAAAGCACGTACAACTCCGGCTCCCAGACCAGTAAGGTGGTGATCTTCGGGAGGCGTAGGCCCCTGGAGTCCCATAGGTGAACGTTCCTGATGAAACGTCAGCGAATGAATGACCACTCCGACATCGCTGTGCAGGAAGCGTGGAGCCTGCCCGCTGCCGATGCCGCCCGAGGACACCAGGCTCTGTGGTGGAGTGCCGGGCCGGCCGGGGAACTCGCGGTCATGCTCGTCCACCGGCGCTACCTGGAGCGCATCCCCTACATGAAGGGATGGCCCGGATGGCGGCTGAGGGGTCCGTTCACGGGCGAGCTGGTCACCATCACAGGGCAGGGGGAGCGGCGCCTCATGGTGGAGGACGTCCAAGTCCGGCCCAGCCACCTGGCCCTGCTCCCCGACTCCCGGTTCCTGCTGGTGAGCGGCCGTACGTTTCGTAGCGAGACCGACGGCCCCTGGACACCCAACGCCGTGGTGTTCTCCGCATCGGGGACACCCGAGAGAGAGTTCTGCATCGGCGACGACATCCCCGCTCTGATCACCGACCGCCACGGAGGGATCTGGACGGCCTACGGGGACGAAGGCATCTACGGCGGTCATCCCGAGTCCGGCGCCGGTCTCGCGGCCTGGGACACCGAAGGACGTGCGACGTGGGCCCCGGGGGATCGGCTGCCCGCCTACCCGTTGGAAGGCTGCACGGCAGCGACGGAGGGCGACCGGGTGTGGCTGGTCTGGTACGCCGGCGGTGGACCTGGCACCTTCCTGACCCGGATCACCCCGTCCACCGGCGAAGTGATCAGCTACCCCAGCCCCGTCCCCGATCCGGACGGCTTCGCGGTCCGCGACAACCGGGCCGTGCTGACCCGCCGCGACCACAACCGGCGGACCGTCGAACTCACCCGCGCCGAGCTTGACGGCGCCACCTGGACGGTGACCGACCGCCGAAGGCTCGACGTACCCGGACGCGTCGTCCTGCGCTGCGGCCAGGGTCGCGACGGAATCCTCTGGCTCCGCACGGGCGACACCTGGCTGTGCATAGAGGCGTGAGCCTTTCCAACACCCCGCTCGTCCGGGGCGTGAAGCAGGTGGATGCGGTGGATCGGCCACGCCCTGCGCGCGGAGGGCGACATCGCTCGTGACGAGACACCGCGTGCCCCGGCCTCGCGGCCGGGGCACGCGGTGTCGTCGCTCCACGACGGCTGTACCGCCTAGTCGTCGATCGCCGCCCCGTACAGCGCGTCCGTCCGCAGGCCGCCGAACGCGCTCAGGCTGTAGGTCCAGGAGCCGGAGGTGGTCAGGCCCGACTTGCCCGCGGAGAACACCCAGACGTAGCCGTCGTTCGTGTTCTCACCGGGTGCCGAGACGAGCAGGCCGAAGCGTCCGTCGCGGTTCGGGTCGGTGAAGGAGACCTGGCCGCCGAACTTGTCGCCCTTCTCGACGGCGCCCGGGACGTTCTTGGTGCCCTGGTTCACGGACAGTGCGCCGGTGGACGTCAGGCCCTTGGCCGAGCCACGCAGGACCGTGACGGCGCCCGCGTCGGCGACGGTGCCGATGTCCTCGCCCGCGACACCGATCGCCACGTCCGCGTATCCGTCGCCGTTGCTGTCGCCGACGGAGAGGTCGGTGCCGAAGCCGTCGCCCCGCTCGTTCACGCCCGGCACGCCCGCCGAGTTCTGGGTCCACCACACGGGAGGGGTACCCGACCCCTCGCGGCCGGCGGGGCCGTCCGCACTGCCGTAGTAGACGCCGACCATGCCGCCGGTCATGTTCTCGCCGCCGTCGTCCGGGCTGTGCGGCTCGCCGGTGACCAGGTCGTCGTAGCCGTCGCGGTTGATGTCGCCGGACGCGACGACCGGGCCGCCGCGCACCGCGGTGATCGGCAGCGGCTCTTCGTTCGACGCGGTGCCGGGCAGGATGTACGACCAGCCGTAGCCCGGCTCGTTGCCCACGCTGGTGCCGGAGACGACCAGGTCGGCGAAGCCGTTGTTGTCGTAGTCGCCCGTGGTCATCGCCTTGGGCCGGATGCCCGGCGCGTCGGCGGCGGAGGCCTTGCCGAGCGTCTTCCGCGAGGGCGAGGTGAGCGTGGTGCGCGACTTCTGCACCGGCCGCCGCGCCTGCGCGTCCCCGCCCTTGGCGGCGGCCTGGGGGGCGGGCTCGAAGGTGTAGATCGTCAGCCCGACCGAGTCCATGACGGCGAGGGAGTCGCCCGGAGTGGTGTCGTCGAAGCGGGCCGCGGCGAGCGCGGCGCCGAACCTGCCGCCCTTGGTGAGGTCGTCGGACTGCAGCCAGTTGCTGACCGATCCGGTGAGGCCCTTCGGCGTGCCCCACAGGACGACCGCGCCGCCCGCGTCGGCGACGGCGCCGAGGTCCTCGCCGGGGATGCCGATGATCGCGTCGTCGTAGCCGTCGCCGTCGAGGTCGCCGGTGGCCAGCGACTTGCCGAAGTTGTCACCGGTCTCGGCGGCGCCGGGAACGCCCGCGGAGTTCTGGCTGAAGGCCTTGCCTCTGGTCGTGCCGATGCCCTTGGGGCCGCCGTACTGCACGGTGACCATGCCGGCGCCCTTGTGCCCGCCGACCTTCGCCCCGGGGGCGCCGATGAGCACGTCGTCGTATCCGTCGCCGTTGAAGTCGGTGTTGCGGTCGTTGGCGTGGGTTCCGCCGGGTGTTCCGGCGTAGGCGCTCGGAGCGGTCGCGATGACCGCGCCCGTCACGAGGAGAAACGAGGTCGCCGCGACGGCGGCCGAGCGGTGCATACGCATGAGCGGCTCCTTGGCTCAGATACGACCGGCTGGCTCGGGGGCGCGGGGGGTGTCCGGACAGGTCCGGGTCCCATGTCCGGTGCCGTGTTTGACACCGCATGGGGAGGAAGGGTTGTACAGGAGGCATGTCTCTTTTGTTGGAGAAGATCACCTCTTCGCCGAAGAGGATCGTTTCGAGTCGGGCACCCGGGACGAGGGCAGCCCGCGTGCCCCGTGTCGCCTTCACCCACGCCCCTCCAGCCCCCTGAGTCGCCGCCCCGCCCACACTCACGGCTGCGCTCGTCATCCGCACGCCATCAGGGTCATGTCCAACGCGACCCGCAGGAACGAGGACACGACGTACGGCCCGTACAGCACCCGTACAAGCCCCCGTACAACAAGGGCACCAGCGAACCGCCCCGGCCGTACGACAGGCCCGGCGTACGGCCGACGTACCTGGTCAGCCTCACCCTCACCCGTCCACGCTGACTCCGTGACACAGCATCAGATCACCGACGAGGCGCAGCCGGAGCGGTCCCGCACCCCCGCCACCCACCAACTGACCCTGCGCTTCAGCGGCACCAGACGGGGCGCCCGGCTGGCCCGGCGCCTCGCCGTCCAGCAGCTCACCGAGTGGACCGGCCTCCCGCACGACGCCGAACCCGCCCGGACCGTCGCCCTCGTCACGGCCGAGCTGGCCTCCAACGCGATCCGCCACGGCAGCGTTCCCGGCCGCGACTTCCGGCTGACGCTGATCCTCCTGCCGCACGGCCTGCGGATCGAGGTGACGGACACCCGCCCCGAGCGCCTGCCTCCACACCCCGCCGCCCCGCCTCCGCCCGCCGACGCGACGTCGGGCCGCGGCCTCCTGCTCGTCGAGGCGTACGCGGACCGCTGGGGCTGCACCGCCCACGACGCGTACATCAAAACCGTCTGGGCCGAGGTCTCTCCTCACTGATCGTTTCAGAACGCGCTTGCGGGATGGCCTTCTTGGCGTGGGGCGTACGTCTCCGCGTACTACCTGTCGCGCTGGGGCAACGACGAAGCGCGTGACAACAACGGCACCGTGATCCCGAACTGCTGACGCGGCACCGCTGAACATGCCGGGCCCGGCCGCTCCCCGCGTGAGCGACCGGGCCACCGGTTTGCCGTGGACCGGCCTCCCGCACGCCGCCGAACCCGCGCGGACCGTCGCCCTCGTCACGGCCGAGCCGGCCTCCAACGCGATCCGCCACGGCAGCCTTTCGGGCCGCGACTTCCGGCTGTCACTGCTGCTCCTGCCGCACGGCCTGCGGATCGAGGTGCAGCCGTCACCGCGGCCGTGTCACCGCGTCAGGGCGAGTGCGACGACGAGCAGGGCGACGACGGAGACCGCGCAGAAAACGAGGTGCGAGGCCGGGTAGTCGTATTTCTCGCGTCGCACTCCGTGCTCGATCTCATGGGCCCACACCGTGAACCGCTTGCGGGTCGGGAACATCCCGATCGTCAGCCCGATGAGCGCGAACGTGTACCCGGTCACCATGGCGGCCAGGGAGAAACCCCGCCACTGGCCGAACAGGACCGCGCCGACCCCGCATCCGGCCATGATGAAGGGGTACGTCATCCAAAATTTCCGGAGAGGGATCCACCTCGCCATGGCGTAGGAATGGATCACAAAGGCCGCTGCGGCCATCAGCCACAGCCATCCTGTGGCAACGGATGCGAGCACGAACGCGGTGTCCTTCCGGCGGGAAATCCATCGAGAGGTGAGAAAACCGGTGAAAAGGCGCAGAGGGCCGACGGCGGACGTGGGCCCTCTGTCGATCGCTCTACGAACTGGTTCCTATCGTCCGCCGTCGACCGTCGGGCGGCAGCCTAGCCCTTCGAGTCCGGCTTCCAGTCCTGGACGAGGAGCCCGAGTAGCACCTCGTCCAGGAACTCGCCCATCACCCAGGCCGAGGAGCGCAGCACGCCCTCGCGGACGAAGCCGTTGCGCTCGGCGGAGCGCAGCATCGCGGCGTTGTCCGACAGCGTCTCGATCTGCAGCCGCCGCAGGCCTCGCACGACGAAACCGTAGTGGCACAGCACCGCGACCACGTCGGTGCCGTAGCCCTTGCCGCGTGAGGACGGCAGCAGCCCCAGCCCGATGTGCGCGGACCGGTGGTGGTTGTCGATGCCCCACAGCGATGCGGCGCCGACCAGCGTGCCGCCGTCCAGCTCCACCACGGAGAAAGGGACGTGCCGCTGTTCCTTGTCGTCCACCGCGAACGGCGAGTCCTTCGAGCCGGGTGTGATCGGCCGCCACGGCCGGCCGTCGGCCCGCGAGGTGTTGACCACGTCGTCGTGGAGCTCGGTCTGCAGGATCGGGATGTCGTCCTCGTGCCGGGCCCTGAGCCCGACCTTGCTTCCCCTCAGCATGCGAGCTTCCTATCCGACCGGGCCGGCCGGCGGCAATTCAATAAACGGCGGACACCTCTGCTCGCCATCGGCGATCGGGACTCTCCGCGACGCGGAGATCACAGCTCCCCGCGCGACCCCGGCCGTGGCAGAAACCGCTGCCAGCAACAACGTGATCCTGCTGTACTCGGGCATCTCCCGCAGCAAGTCCCTCAACGGCGGCAACACGGGCGACTGGAACCGCGAGCACGTGTGGGCCAAGTCCCACGGTGACTTCGGGACATCCACCGGTCCCGGCACCGACCTGCACCACCTGCGCCCCGAGGACGTCCGGGTCAACTCGATCCGCGACAACAAGGACTTCGACAACGGTGGCAGCTCGTTCACCGACAGCGGCGGCAGCCGGACCGACTCCGACTCCTTCGAACCCCGCGACGCGGTCAAGGGCGACGTGGCCCGCATGATCCTCTACATGGCGGTCCGCTACGAGGGCACGGACGGCTGGCCCGACCTGGAGCCCAACGACTCCGTCACCAACGGCAGCGCTCCGTACCACGGCCGTCTCTCGGTCCTGAAGCAGTGGCACGAGCAGGACCCGCCGAGCGCGATCGAGAAGCGCCGCAACGACGTCATCCACACCTCCTACCAGCACAACCGGAACCCGTTCATCGACCACCCGGAGTGGGTCGAGGCGATCTGGTAGCGGTCCGGTTCCCGTGGTGCCCGGCGACACCGCGCCCGGCACCACGGGACGGCGCCGAACACGGCGCCGACGCCGATGCCCACCCGCACCGCGATACCGCTTCCGTACCTGGCCCGGGTACTGTCCCCGACTCGGCGTCCCGTACGCGGGTGTCTTGCCCCGCATCCGGCGCTGGGCCGCCGTCGAGACCGAACGGGCCTTCGCCGCGTACACGGTCCCACCGCGCGTCATGCCACCACGGCTCTCCCTCACGCCGACTCGGCCCGTGGCGAACGCGAACCAGTCGGGGAAGAAGAGGAAATCCAAGTCGAAGTCGCCGGGTTACGCCGAAATCGACCGCGTGTGGGGGCTCGACAACAGGGGGCGCCGCGCCGGAAGAGAAGCCGGTGACGGCACTCGAAGGGCTGCGGAAGAGTGCCCGGCCGGACGCGGGGACGCGTGGTGCTTCACCGCAGTCGTTTGCCGTGTCGGAACAGCGCGGCCTCGACCTGGTCCGGCAGGACACCCGCCCGGTCTGCGTGGTCGTGGGCGAGGGACAGGTACCGCTCGTACCGCGGCGCCGTCCAGCCGCCACCCGGCCACTTCACGTCGGCGTCCGCGGACCGCAGCGCGCGTGCGACGACACTGTCCAGGATCAGCGGCCGCCACGGCCCGACGGGTCGCTCGTGGCCGGCGAAGTACAGCACTTTGGTGAAGAACGCCGGTCCGAGGTACTTGATCCGCTGGCCGTTGTTGAAGGCGAAGTACGCTGCGACGGCTCCTTGCTCCCGGAGGGTGGCGAGAGCGGTTTTCAGGCGTCCGTCGATGTCCTCTGCCGAGGACTCCCCGAAGACGCGGGCGTGCCGGGCGACCGACCGGGCTCTGGTCCCGGTGCCCCAGACCAGGGCGGCGGTCAGGAGGTGCCGTCGGCCTTCGGCGGTGTCCGAACGACGGGCTATGCCGAAGACGGTGGAGCGGTCCACTCGGGGCCGGCCGGCCACCGTCGGGCAGTTGTCGAGTTCCGCGGGCCACCAGGTGGGATCGGGCAGCAGGGGCACCCAGCGAGCCCGGTCGAACGGGATCGCCTGACCGAGCACCTCCTCGCGGTCGGGGAGGGGAGTCCCGGTGGGCAGTATGGGCATCGCGGCGCTCCTGATGGTCCGAGTCCGAAATCCCGTCGAATTCGGCGAAGCCGGGAGCCTACTCTGGCGACATGGGCCACGCGATGACTTCCTACGTCTGCCTGCCGTGCCGGGCTTCGTACAAGAAGCCGTACGGCAGGGACAGCCCGCAGCGGCTCTGCCCGCGCTGCGCGGAGCCGATGATCCACGTCGGATCCGCCTTCGCGCCGCCCCGGCGCCGGGACACCGCGGCCTGGCGGACCCTGTCCGTCCTGCTCCACGCGGGCGTCCGCTTCCACAAGAGCTGCTGCGACGGGCCCGGATATCGCCCGCGCAGCCTCCGCGAGGTCCGTGAGCGGATGGCATACGCTCGGCGCAGCGGCGAGCCGGCCACCAAGGCGCTCGTACGACCCGAGGTGCCGTGACTCCAGCGGGACATGCGTTGCGGGCCATACTGAAACCATGCTCGTTCCCACTGGCCAACTGCCGCCGCTCCAGCAACGCCTGTTGCGGGAACTCGACCTCTGCGACCTCCCGGCTCCCGAAGCGGCGCCGGAGTCCTACGTGGCCCGGGACCTCGACACGGACGAGGTCCGCGACGCCCTGCCCGCGCTGCTGTGGGCCGGGCTGGTGGAGCAGCAGGACGGCGACCACGGCACGCTCAGACTCACCACGGCTGGAGCGGCGGCGTTGCGCACGGCGGAGTGCGACGAACTGTCAGCTCGGCTGAGCGCCGTGGCCTCCTTCGCGGACACCGTGGCGCGTGGTACGGCACCCCACGCCACCGGTTACGCCCTGCAGCGGCTGGCGGAGGGAGCCTGGAGCTTGGATCAAGCCGAGGCCCACGTACGAGGTGCCGGCGGCGAGTAGCGGCGGTTCATGCCTGCTGCTCCGGTCCGTCGAAGTCCAGGACGACGCGCCGCCGGGCGCGGCTTGCTCTGGGCTGCGGTGGGAGAACGCCGGCTGAGGTGAGGTCGACGGTGGTGACGACCGGTGAGTTCAGGATCTTCGTGGTGACGGCCTGCTGCGCCGGGGCGAGGTCGACCAGCCTCCGCAGGGCGGACAACAGGTCGATCAGCTCCTTGGTCCACTCGCTCGGCCAGGACGTGACGTGGGTGTCGTCCAGCGGGCTGGTCTTCCGGCTGGTGGGGGAGGCCTTGCGGTAGCCGAACCACTTCTTCACGACGCGCATGCCGCCGACTTCGTAGGCCCAGACGCCGGGCGGGACTCCCGTGAAGGTGCCCGGCCCCACGTGGAGGGTGTTGTTCTCCTCGTCGTACGTCAGCGCGTCGGGCACGGCGGAGCCGATCGGCGTCATGTACCGCACCTGTCGCGGATCCCCCGGGGAGAAGCCGGCACCGTCCTGCTCGGATGCCGAGGCGTCGGGCGGCACGCCGCTCTCGCCGTAGGTTGCCGCCCACAGGAATTCCTGACCTACGCGGACCGCCTCGCTCCACAGGTGCGGATCACGGGTGAGGGGCAACCGGACGCCCGGGGTGAGCAGTTCCTCAGCGAAGTGCTCGGTGAAGGCGCTGTGCCCGGCGACGGCCACGGCGTAGGCGGCGAGGTCGTGCGCCGTCACCTCGTCCAGTCCGAGAACGCCCGCCAGGTGCCGGAGCAGGCCGGTGGGTACGTTGGCGGTGCCGTCCGGGTGGAGAACGGGGTGTATCCTTCCGCCCCGGCCGTTGAAGTGGTGTGTGTCCGGCAGCAAGGCAGTTGCCATCAGCGCCGGACCGCTGCTGATCTCGTGGCTGCTTTGCTGGTTGAGGAACACCTGCCCTGGCTGCAATGACGCCCACAGATCGGGCCGCGGAAAGTCGAGTACTCGATTGTCCGCGATGAGCCACTGGCGATCGAAGCTTCGTAGGGCGATGCGCAGGCGTCGTGGGTGGCTATGGGGCTCCTCGTCGATGGTTCGGTTGGGGTGTGGAAACCCAGGAAGGCAAGCCGCTCGCGAGTCGAGCCGGCGATCACGGGTCTCTTTGAACAACCGAGCCTTGGCCTCCACGTCTTGCTCTCCCACGAGTCGAGCCCATCGCTGGAGAAGTGATTTCTCCGAGGGAGAGCTCACCCAGGACCTGTTCGTCGTGATGCCCAAGCTGCCCCACGGGAAAAGCACCTCCAGCGCCGGATACTCCTCCCACCCCGACAAGGTGGCGGGCGTGAACGGCCGTACCCCCTCCCCATGTGTCTCCCGCCAGCCGTCATCATCCATACGCACCGCCCGGAGCTGCACGAACTTCTCCGCCCGCTTGCCGTGCAGAGCCCGGTAACGGATGCGCGCCGACCTGCCGGAGTCGTGGTCAGCGCGCCGCACGAAGACGCAGATGGACAACGGCTGGGCCATCGTGCGGAACAGTTGCTCCAAGGGGCTTCGGATGGCCGCCTCGCGGTCACCGGGCCCCGCCAGGCTCCGTTTGCATTCCGCGCCGTACACGGACACGGCGTCCTGCAACCACTGAAGGCATGCGTCGGCCACGGTCCCCCCAGACCTCGGGCTCCGGGTGTGACACGGAGCCGTCCCCTCCTGATGCGCAGTATGAGGCAGTCTTTGACCAAATGGCAGAGCACGTAGGGAAGCTGATGCACCGGCTTGAACGCCCGCAAGGTTCTGAACCTGCTCCATAGCCGCATTCGCGGCCGGGGGGACACTCTCCAGGAGGGCAGCCGGGTCACTCGAGCGCCCAGTGCAGGGTCGAGCGCTCCGAGCGCCGTTGTGTCCCGGTCCTGCCGTCGGCAACCAGGACGAGCGGCGTAAGAGCGGCCGCCCCGACGGCGTTGGTCAGCCAGGAGGTCGGGCCGCTGTTCCGGTTACCTCCGGTCGAGCTCCACGCTTTTTGCTGCGACCTCCACGTCCGCTCTGAGCAGGACGTTGGTGTCGAGGACCACCATTACAGCGGCGCCGCACCCGCACGCGCCCGGTCCCGCAGGATGTCGACCACGACGTCCAGCGCCTGCTCGTACTCCAGCGTGTCCAGCGTGGAGTTGTGAACTCAGTGCACAAACCGCATACCGGGTCGGCAGTTACCGCCGAGCGATATCCGATTCGCCACCGGTGGGGCACCTTGCCGGGCTTGACCGGTGGGCAACGGGCCGTGCCCGTGTCCGCACGACGGGCCACTCTCATCTTGCGACGTCCCTGGGGGTTCACCATGCGCATCACCCGCATCTCCGCAGCCACGGTGCTGCTGCTCGCCGCGCTCACCGCCTGCGGCCCGACCGCCGACACCGGTGCGGGCGACGCCGCGTCCACCGCCCCGCCGACTCCCAAGGCGCCGGTCACCGGCACTGGCGAGGCGACCGAGGAACCCCCGGCCGACACCGAGTCCACCGCGGCCCTGCCGGGCATGGTCGGCAAGGGGCTGCAGAGCGCCCAGGACGAGGCGCAGGCCGCCGGCTTCTACCACCTGACGTCGCACGATGCGCTCGGCCGGGGCCGCAACCAGATCCTCGACCGGGGCTGGAAGGTCTGCGCCCAGACCCCCGCGCCCGGCTCGCACTCGACGGACATGAAGGTCGACTTCAGTACCGTCAAGCTTGAGGAAAGCTGTCCCGCGGGTGGTGACCAGGCCGAGCCCGAGAAGGCCGGCTCCACCATGCCGAACTTCGTGGGGAAGGCCGTCAAGGTCGCCCGCCAAGCGCTCGACAGCTCCACCAGCATCACGGTCGACGACGTGTCCGGCCAGGACCGGATGGTGCTCATCGAGTCGAACTGGAGGGTCTGCTCGACCGACCCGGCGGCCGGGGAGAAGCTCGACGGACAGCCGGTGACGATCGGGGCCGTCAAGTTCGGCGAGAGTTGCTGACACCGGCGGGCTCCAGCGCCCGCCTCGGAGACTCGACCCACTTCGTACTCCGGGCGCGCCCTCTTTTCTGCCCCTGTCCAACGAAGACTCCACAGGTCGCCCTGTGATCTGACTTGCTCACGGCAAGCTCCGCGGTCCACCGTGCGACGACGGGCACAACCGACACCCCTCGAAGCTGGAACGGCAGGCTCTCCGGGTGAACACCGCCGATTTTCTCGCCGAACTGAGTTCGGCACCCATGGAGTTGGCGGCGGTGAAGGTTAAATTCTGGTGACCAGCCGCGCGTGCAGGCCGACCAGGAGGCGCACGGGGCGCGCAGGTCTCCTGAGGGCCGCGCGCGGTGGGGATCACGGCGCGCCGGAGTGCCACTACGCGCCCCCTTGCGGGGGAATGCCGGAAATGCCCGCCGGGCAGTGACTCAGGCGTAACTGAAGCGCTCAGGAAAGGAGCCACTGCTCATGAGGTCATATACGGCCCGTCCCGCCGCACTCGCCACTTCGGCCGCACTGCTCGTCGGAGGCTTGCTGGCGGCGACCGTACCCGCCGCTACCGCCGCACCCGCGAAGTACTCGCAGGCGGCCGCCGAGCAGCAGCTGAAGCGGGCGGGTGTCACGTGGGTCTCGTCGGGCGGGTGCAGCAACCGGGACAACAGCAGGTGCACCTCCTTCGAGCAGATCAACAAGAGCACCGTCGATGGGGTGATCGACTTCAAGAAGGCGAGCAAGTGCGCGGTGACGCTCACCGCCGGCACGGAGAAGGGGCACGCCTCCGGTACGTACAGCCACTGGAACGGCTACAAGGTCGACGTCAAGCTGACGTCGTGCGTGAACTCGTACATCACCCGCACGTTCCGCTACGTGGGCGAGCGCAGTGACCGCGCGAAGCAGTACAAGGCGCCGTCGGGGAACATCTACGCCCGCGAGGGCTCGCACTGGGACGTCACCTACTACCGCGGCAGCCGCTGACGCGGAGCGATGGCGGGGCCGGATCGTCGGCCTCGCCACCGCAGGGAGTCGTGCGTTGGGCGTCCGTGCCTCGACCCGGCCGATGGTTCGTCAATCGACATGCCTTTCCCTGGAATTGTCTACGAGTCGAGTGCCGACCACCCCTTCATCAAGCAGGGCGTGCAACGCCTTCTCAATCAGCGGAAGCTGAGCGGACAGGTGAGGACACGGGACCTCGGTACCGGGCCCGGTGACGCGGTGGACGGGCACCTGCCCGACAGTCGGCGTCGACTGCGCTTCCAGCTCAGCACGGGCGACTAGCGCACCTGGCGCCGGACCGAAGACGAACTCGCCGAGGACGCCGACGACATCGACTGGATCTTTGCCTCCGAGGTCCCAATCGCTCAGCACCTCATCGGCCGCCACGGCTACTGCCTCAGGTGCGCTGAGAGACGGTCGGCGGTGAGCGACGCGTCCATATAGGCGCCGAGGCACGGAACCGCAAGGTGTCCTGGACACCCCTGGAGGACTGCGTGCTGACGCCGGGGCTGCCCCACGGAAAGAGCTCGTCCAGCGCGGGATGTTCCTCCCACCCCGGGCCGCTTCAACTCGATGTAGCCAGTGACGTTCCTGTCGACGCGTACGGCGTAGTCGGGTCGGACTCCGAGGTGCGGGATACGGGTCTCGGGACCCAATTGACCTCGGGTATGGCGTGCTTCGCGGCCATGGTGCGCAACAACTGGTCCAGAGGGCCGCGGATCGCCGCCTCACGGTCGCCGGGCCCGGCGAGAGCCCGTTTGCATTTCCGCGCCGAACACGGACACGGCGTCCTGAAGCCACTGAAGGCGTGCGTCAGCCATGGTGCCCCCCAGCCCACGGGCCCCGGACATGGCACGGGGCAAACCCCTCTTGCTGGGGAGTATGGGGCAGTCATGCTCGAAATGGCAGGGCGCGTACCGGAGTTGCTGTGCCACACCCGTGCGCCCCGAAGCGGCAGGAGTGCCGGGGCGGGGAGGCGACGGCCCGGCGTCGCCCGTCCGCGACCCCAAGGCGGTCGGGCTCACCGACGCTAAACGTCAAGCTGAGTACCTGTCTCAGTCCGGTACCCGGCGGGTGAGCGGCGCGTTCTTCCGCGCCGCACACCCGCCCACGGCCGGCCTCACTCCTGGTCGTCGAGGCGGACCGGCATCAGCAGAGAGAATGTGTGCTCGTCGTCAGGGCGGCGGATCACGAGGGGGGCCGTGGGGGCGCCGAACTCCAGGAGCAGTTCGTCCCTGGCGCCGGCGGTGAGGGCGTGCAGCAGGAACTCGCGGTTGACGGCGACGTGGTTCCGGTCGTCGTCGCCGTCCTCGCGGACGGTCACCGTGCCGTCGTTCGCCACGGCGAGCACGCTGAGGTCGTAGGACACGCCGTCCTGCTCGCGCGTCCTGTCGTGACGGACGGGGCCCGTCTCCAGAGCCTTGCGGAGGGAGGCCACGTCGATGACCGCCCGGCGCCCGGCGGGCAGGTCGACGAGGCGCCGGTAGTCGGGGAAGTCGTGGTCGAGGCACTGGCCGACCGTCTGGCGGTCCCCGGCCTCCAACGTCACACGGCCGGCGTCCACGGCGAGGTGGACGGGTTCCCCGCCGTCCAGCAGCGCCCGCATCGCGTCGACGAGCGGGAGGGGCACGATGGCCTGCGCGCGGGGGCCGTCGTGCCCGGTGGTGCGGGCCTGGGCGACGGCCATCCGGTAGCGGTCGGTGGTCACGACACGGAGTACTTCGCCCTCGATGTCGAACAGGACCCCGCCGAGCATCGGCAGTTCCGGGTCGGTACTGGCGGCGAAACGGACCGCGTCCAGTGCGGCAGCCAGCTCCAGAGCGGGGACGGACAGCCGGACGGTGGCGGTGCGGAGCGAAGACATCGGGTTCTCCCTGTGATCGAGTAGTGCTCTGAGCGTGGAGAACTCGCCGCGTGCATCGGACAGTCCCAGTTCGAGACGGCGCAGGTGCGCCTCCAGCAGCCCGCGCACCAGGTCCGTGTCGGAGCTGGACCAGCCGGCCAGCACCAGTCGGATGTCGGCGAGCGGCATGCCGGCCCGGCGCAGGCGGGCCAGCAATCCGGCCTCGTCGCACTGTTCGGGGTCGTACCAGCGGTAACCGCTCACCGGGTCCACCCAGGCGGGGACCAGCACACCGGCCCGGTCGTAGAACCGGAGCGCGCTCACGCTCAGTCCGCTGTCCCGGGCCATCTCCCCGATGCTGCGCATGTCGTTCTCCACACCCGGAACTCTGGGCCCTCCACAAGGTCGAGGGTCAACCCCGGTTCGTTCTCGATCACACGGTGGCGCGGAGCCCGAGCAGGAGCGTGCGGCAGGTGCGAGGCCGCCGAAGGGCATTCGGCGTCGGGCGAACGGCACAATACTCTGTGTGAACGCACATGACGTAGATCTGGCCGACGCCCTCGGGACCCGTGAGACCCCGACCCTCGAGTTCAAGCGGACCGCCAAGCGGGAAGGCAAGCGCGGTGATGCCATCGGCAATGCCGTCTGCGCGATGGCCAACGATCTCGTCGGCACGGGCGGAGGTGACATCCTCATCGGCGTCGCGGACGACGGGACCCCGGTCGACGACGTGGACGTCAGCGACCGGGCTCTGCTGGCCCTCACCGACCTCCGGGACGACGGCAGGATCCTGGACCGGCCGTCCTTCACCGTCCGGGCGGCGACCTACCGGGGCAAGCCCGTGGTGCACATCCACGTGGAGGCATCCGCCGCCTTGCCCGTGCGCTTCGACGGAGTCGTGTGGGTGCGGCCCGGTCCGACCACCCGTAAGGCCACGCGTGAGGACGAGCGAGTCCTCACCGAGCGTCGGCGGGCCGGAGACGGTCCCTTCGACAGCAGGCCCGTGCCGTGCGCGACCCTCGACGACCTGGACCTCGAACTCTTCCGCAGCGACTACCTGCCGTCCATGGTCGGACCCGAGGTCATCGAGGAGAACGGGCGCCCGGTGCACCAGCAGCTCTCCTCCCTGCACCTCACCACCCCGGACGGTCGGCCGACCGCCCTCGGACTGCTCGCTGTCGGGCTCGACCCCGGCAGCCTGATCCCCGGGGCGTACGTACAGTTCGTCCGGTACCAGGGCGTGGATCTCGACGCGCCCGTCACCGACGACCAGGAACTGCGCGAGAACCTTGTGGGCATGGCGGCCAGACTCGAACCGCTGCTGCGCAGCAACCTTCGTACGCGTCTGGTGGAGGAGGGATTCCGGGAGACTCCGCAGCCCGACTATCCGCTGGAGGCGCTGCGGGAGGTGTCGATGAACGCCTTGATGCACCGCAACTACGAGACCTCGTACGCCCCCGTGCGCATCGCCTGGTTCGACGACCGGATCGAGGTGACCAATCCCGGAGGACCCTACGGTCAGGTCCGGGACGACAACTTCGACCGGGTGAACGACTACCGCAACCCATCCCTGGCCGCAGCGATGAAAGGGCTCGGCTATGTGAACCGGTTCGGGCGGGGGATCGGACGGGTACGGGCATCGCTCGCGCGCAACGGGAATCCCCCCGCCGAATTCCAGGTCGACGCGTCGTCGTGGGCCGTCATCCTCCGGAGGGCCTCATGAAGCGGACGTCGATCGCGCTCTTCAACAACAAGGGCGGGGTGGGAAAGACGACCTTGACCTACCACCTGGCCCACATGTTCCGCAGGCTCGGTCTGACGGTGCTGGCCGTCGATCTCGACCCCCAGGCGAACCTCACCTCGATGTGCCTGGACGAGACCGAGATCGAGGAGCTGTGGGACAACCAGTCCGAGTTGATCGCTCAGGGCGCTGTCGCCTCCGCGCTGCCCGGCACAGGCCGGGTGCGCAACGGGCAGACGATCGCCGACGCGGTGCGGCCCATCCTGGAGGGCACGGGAGACGTCGCCCCCATCGAGCCGGCCGAACTCCAGCCGGGGCTCTGGCTATTGGCCGGAAGCCTTGATCTGAGCCGCTTCGAGGACAAGCTGTCCAACGAGTGGTTCAAGACCTTTGCCGGTGACATCGCGGCGATCCGCACCACCACGGCCTTCCACCGCGTGGTGGAGCAGGCGGCCGACGGGATCGACGCCGACATCGTCCTGATCGACGTGGGGCCCAACCTCGGAGCGATCAACAGGGCTGCGCTCATCGCGGCCGACAATGTGCTGATGCCGCTCGCCGCCGACCTCTTCTCCCTCAAGGGGCTCAGCAACCTCGGCCCCACCCTGCGCGATTGGCGCAGGGACTGGCAGCAACTCGTCCTGCCCAGGGTTCCCGCCGGTTTCTCCGCGCCGCGCGCGGAGATGCGCCCCCTCGGCTACGTGATCATGCAGCCGGAGATGAGGCTGGACAGACCCGTGAAGGCGTACGAGCGGTGGCTGCAGCGCATCCCCTGGGTCTACTCCGCGGCCGTACTGGGCGAGGGAGCGCCGGAGCAAGGTGGCGACCGGCACCGCATCGCCACCTTGCGCAACTACCGCAGTCTCACGCCGCTCGCGCACGATGCGCGGAAACCCATGTTCGACCTGAAAGCGGCCGACGGCGCGCTCGGCAGCACCCAGAAGTACGTGCAGACCTGCTACCGGGAGTTCCGTGAGCTGGCGAAGGAGGTTCTGGCCCGAGCCCGGTAAGTGGGCAGCGCGTGAACGGCGGAGACAGAGACGCCTGAGGCCGCGCGACCGTGACCACGGCTGCGCGGCCTCACAGAAACGCGCTTCAGCTGTCGTCGGGAGACAGCCAGCCGACGTGACGCAGAACGGGTGCGACGCGGAAATGGACGTAGGCGACCACTGGGGTCTCGTCGTCCTCCACGGGGAAGAACAGGGCGTGCTGAAGCCGCTTTTCGTCCTGCGGGTCGTCCAGGTCGACCGGTGGCAGGTCCAGGCGCGGCCGGTCGAAAGCGTGGTCCAGCTCGACGCCCTTCCGTGCGGTCAGTTCGCGCAGGTGATGCAGGCCCAGGTGGCCGGAGAGCTCGGCCGTGGTGAGCGACTTCTTGACACGTGGTCGCTCGCGGTCATCGACACAAGCGGGGTACACCATCAGACGCCTCTCCTCATGCCGGCGGCCGACGGTGATACCGGAGCGCAGCCGGTCGTGCAGTTTGGACAGAGCGGCCGGCATCTCGGGTACGACAGTGGGCTTGTGGAGGACCAGGTCCCGCTCACCGTTCGCCCAGCGATTGTCGTGCAGGGTCAGCCGCGGACGTCCGGGGAGACGCAGCTCCCATTCGACGGCGCTCGCCACGGATTCCTCGCCCGTACACGTCCTGCCCACCTTGTTCGTGACCGGATCGTCGTTGCGCACCAGTGTCAGATCGTGCAGAAAGTCCATGTCTCTGAGTGCCCCTCTCACTCGATGATCTGTCTTCAGTCCCGCCGCGCCAGATCCAGCGCCGCCGTCCCCACGAACCAGTCCAGCACCTCGCAGATCTCGTCACTGTGCTCCGCGAAGACCCGTACCGGGAAGGACGGGCGCAGCTCCAGCTTCGCCTCGGGCAGATCGATGCCGTCGATCTTGTTGAGGCGGTGCAGGAACTCGCGGCGCTGCTCCGTGTCGTCGAACGGGCTACGGGACTTGAGGTACTGGAAGACCACCTCGACCGTTCCGCTGACCGGGTAGATGCCGACCGGCCAGAGCAGGTGGGGCCGTCGGCTCGTCCCGGCGTCCAGCATGGGGAAGCAGCTCGTCTCCTCGTACCGGCCGTAGTTCACGTGGCCACCCTGGTGGCGCCAGAACTCGAGAGCCGCCAGGACGCCGGCGGACGCCTCCGGCCAGTGTTCCTGGAGCTGCGCGCGGAACCGTTCGGCCGCCGCCGCGTCCTCTCCGTCGGGCAGCGGATCGTGAGCGGTCGGCTGCGTGACGTCCTTGCCGAGGAGTGTGGCCAGTTCCGCGGCCGTCAGGCGCTGCGCGCGATCGGCCCGCCCCGACGGGTCGAACTTCACTCCCTCGCTCGCCAGCAGTTCCCACGGCGGAGGCCGGTCGCTGCCGTCGGCCCAGCGGAACGCGGGCGAGACCTTGCCGTCTGCGGTCAGGACGCGGTAGGCGCCGATCACCGACGGGTTGGAACCGAGATACGTGCCGACCGGCACCGGGTGGCTGCCGATCAGTTCGGCGACGTCCCCGTAGGTCGTCCACGTCCCGCTCGGCATCGCCACCAGAGCCGCGCGCAGCTCGGCCCAGCCCGGCCACTCTTCGCCTGCGGGCTTGACCCCGCTGATCGGCCCCGGCCACAGCTCCACGGCCCGCTCGGTCAGCCGGTCGGCGCGGTCGAGGATCTCCGCTTTGCCCCAGCGCTTCGCGGAGGCGATCTCGAGGTTCATGCGCAGGGCGCTGGATTCGAGGATCTGCTGCTTTCGTTCGAAGGGGTGGTTGGAGAGCTTCGCGTTGTCGCCGGTCAGGGTCAGGTTGCCCAGGGTGTGCACGAGCAGGTCGTGGAGTTCCTGGGGTGTCTGGTTCGGGTCGGTCTCCTCGGCGAGCAATTCGAACCATGTCGGGGCCGGACGCTGCGGGAGGATGTGCTCCACGCTGAGGGAGGCCTTGGCGAAGTCGACGGGCTCGGAGGGGCTGAAGCTCTCCTCCAGCCGGCGCAGGATGTAACTGCGCTGCGGGGGACGGCCGCTCCAGTAGAACGGCTTGCTGCGGATCGCCTCGCGCAGCTCCTCGTCGCTCGGCCAGCGTCTGCGCCGTCCGGAGAGGAACCGCCGCACCGCCTCGGCCGCGGGCCGGTCGCTCTCCAGCTCCTTGGGAGCCTCCATGAAGATGCGGTTGAGGCCGGTGGTCGGCGTCTGGCAGATCAGACGGCGCACGAGGTACGACTCGACGTGGAGCAGGGCCTTGGCCGCGTCCCCAGGTGTCGTGCTGCCGGAGTCGACCAGATCCAGCAGGTGCAGCGCGAGCGGGTAGTGGGTCTGTCCGCCCCAGCCGGCAAGGCGCTCAAGAACCGCGCGCAGGGCGGGGGAGGGCTCGCGGCCGGGATCGACGATGCGCAGGAACCGGCGTCCGCGCTCGGCCAGTTGCGCGATCTCGCGCTGCAGCGCGTCCTCGTCGCCGGCCAGGGGCTGAAGCCGCTTCTGCTGCTCCCGGTAGATCTCGCTCTGCTTCGTCTTGTAGTGGCCGCGAACGATCAGGTCCAGCCAGACCAGCAGCTCGAGGTTTTTCGGGCCGAGGCTCTGCTGCATGGGCAGCCACAGTTCCTGGTAGACTCGTTCACCGCGCTTGGGCAGCAGCATGAACACGTAGTTGCGCAGCAGGTCGCTCTGGCTGAGGCCGACACCCGTGTTGTTGATCGATTCGAAGATCCGGTACACGTTGTCGCCGGACTCGGCAGTGATTTCGACGATTGAGAGCAGGTCTTTCAGGACGGTCTCGACGGTGCCGATCCACCGCTCCTCGCCCGCCTCTTCCCGGCCTTCGGCCAGAGAACCGCGGAAGAACCGGTAGGCGGCGCCGATGTTGTCGCTCCCGCCCGCCTCGGCCCGGGACTGGACGCACGCCGTGTAAGCGTCCCGGTCCGCCTGCGTCGGCAGTAACCGGTAGTGGTCCAGTCCCTCGTGGAACTCGTTGACCAGGACCTGGCGGTGCACCCTGTCCGCGCCGCGCTCGTCGCCCGTCTCCCTGAGATGGTCGCGCAGCGCGGTGAACGCGAGCATGAGCGTGGTCAGCCGCTGCTGACCGTCCACGACCAGCCACCGCTGTACGCCGCCGGCCTGGATCTGCCCGGGCGCGAGCACCACAGATCCAAGGAAGTGTGGCGCCGCCGACTCACCGCTCACATGCTGGTCGACGAGTTCCCCCACGTCCTCCCACAGTCTCTTCAGCTGCTCCCTGCCCCAGCTGTACGTGCGCTGGTAGAGCGGGACTTGGAACTGTTTGTCTCCCTGGACGAGCTTGAGGAAGGTGATTTCCTGGGCGCGCATGCGCCTCCTTTCCTAGCGGTCTTCCCCAAAGGGTGCACAGACCTTGCCGGTTCATGTCCGGCGCTCTTCGCGCTGCGGGACAGCTGTCCGCTGAATCTAGTTCTTTTCAGGCGCCGTTGTCCGAAGATGTCAATGCCGAGCGGATGGAGATGCGGGGCATCGTCTCGTTGGGGGAGCGACGCAGCAGTTTGATGCTTCGGCCCTCTACCCAGGCGTTCCACGCCTTGAGGTAGTACAGCAGGTGCTCCCGCGAGTCGTCGCGGCGCCGGTGCGCGTTGCCGAGGGCGAGGTTGAGCATGGTGTTGCGCAGGGTCAGACGCGGGTCGCCCGGTTCCAGGCGCGCGCCGGTGACAACTCCCTCCTCCCAGGCGGACTGCTCGATGTCGGGCCGCGCCTCGCTCGTGACGTACCAGCCGATGGTTGCCGCCGTGATGGTGATGCGGCATCCACGGTTCAGCGCGATGCCGTGGTGCAGGGCGTCACGGATGCCGGGGTGCTTACCGAGCAGATCCAGGAGCTGGTCGTTGCTGGTGACCGACGATCCGCCGCTCCACGACGAGTTCGGCGCGTGCAGGTACAGGTGCAGTCCGCGCAGCGCTGCGGCCAGGTGCGTCGCGTTGGCCTCACCGGCCAGCGCGAGCGCGTCGCGGCCGGTGCGCTTACGTCCCGTGTCCATCACCGTGAACGCGGTCCTGGGCACACCGTGTGTGACCGTCAGCGGAACCGCGAGCCCTGCCTTGACGATGGCGGCCAGACGGTGCTGACCGTCGATGAGTACCTGATCCTCGTCGAAAGCGATGCCCTGATGTGTCAGCTGCCACTCACCCCGCTGGATCCGACCCGCGAGCTGTTGGACCGTGCTTTTGCTCAAGGGCCGGTTGTTGGTGTTCCGAGTGAGCCACTCGGCCGCCAACTGCGGTGATACGTCGACCACTTCCATGCGCATGGGTTTGCCGGCCCTTCTGACGGTGTAAGCGAGTTGCATTCGATCTGATGATGCGCCAGCAGTGTGAACTCTGTCAACGCGGAACCTGTCGTGGATCGCATCCTGGCTCTGTTTTCATGTGGCGCCTTCCGGGCCGTCTCGGGCGGGGGGGGGCGTTGATGTGGTCAGTCGGCCTTGAGGGGGTCGGAGGTCCTGCTACCCTCTGCGCGTGTGCTCAGTTCACACCCAGCGGGCGTGTGGCCGGGGCGGGGATTCACAAGGCGGGCCACCGTTGTGGCCCTCGGCAGCAGTGGGGGTGGCGTGTGAGCCAGGGTGAGAGCGGCCTGGGCGACGGAGTGCAGCCGGTCGGGTCCGTGTTCCAGTACGACGACGGGCTGCACGTCAGAGTCGATGACGTGGTGCCGTACGAGCTGGTCGATCCTGAAGACTCGCATGGGTATCGACAGGGCGACGACCTGGTGCGATGCACCTTGTACCTGAGCAACGGCACCGACCGGGCCATCGACGTGGACGGCATCGACCTCCTCGTCCGGAGCGGGCCGTACGGCAAGGCGGGCCGCCAGGTTCGGGACTACGGGACCGAGGTGCTCGACGAGTCACTCGAAGGCGTGCTGCGCAAAGGCCGCCGGATATCAGTGACTTGGGCCTACAGCATTCCCGCCGGTACCGCCGACGAGTTGGACATCGAGGTCCGGTTCGCGTACGGGCACGAACGCGAGAGCATCACCTTCACCACAGCCGCGGCCACCACGCCGGCTCCCGTCGACCCCCGCCTGGCGATCGCGCACACCGTGCCCACGCGCCCCACGCCCGCACCGACCCAGCTCCCTGACCAGGCAGCACTGTTCGGGGAGCGGCAGGAGTCCCTGTTCGCGGACGCGGATCCGGAATCCACGGGCGACCCTGGCGGCAAGGCCGAAGCGGATGTCTCCCGGCTCACGGGCCGACCTGTACTGCAGGCCGTGCCTGCGCAGCTGACTGGTCCGGACCAGTCGGCCATGCCGCACGCCGCACCCGTCCGGACGCAGGGGCTGTCCCCGAACGAGCTCGACGCCACCCGGGTCCGCCAGATCTTCCGGTTCCTCGCCGAGGCGGAGGAGTCGAAGACCCGGCCGGTCCGCACGCTCGACGGCGCCGCCGGCACCGTGTGGTTCGACGAGCTGCCGGATGCCTCCGAAGTCGCGGTGATGCTCGACGGCGTGCTCTCCACCGACGACCCGGCCTGGCTCACCGTTATTCGTCCCGAACGCGAGGACGCTCCGCAGCCCAAGCCCCTGCTCGCACCCTGGGTGGACGAGACGTGTATCCGTGATTTCAAGCAGACCCGCGCCCCCCACCTGCGGCGGCGGATCGAGCCCGAATTCCCCGACTGGTCCCGGGGAATCCCGCTCGAGAAGACCTATCACGAGCTGGACGAGCATCCGAAGCAGGAGAAAATCGAGAAGCAGTACGCGGCTTGGGAACAGGAGTGGCTCGCGTGGGCGGAGCGACGCCGGGCGATCGACCCCGTCGTCAAGCTCTACGACCACCTGCACAAGATGCACGAGGACGCCGCCAACCTCGGCGAGGCGTACGAACTCGTGCTCGGAATCGGGCGCCTGACCTGGCAGACAGCCGGGGCCCAGCGCGTGGAACGGCATCTGATCACGCACCGGGCCACCATCCAGCTCGACCCCGCCACCGGTACGCTCACCGCTGCCCCGGACCCGACCGGCGTGGGCCTGGAGCTGGAAGAGGGCATGCTGGAGGGTGCCCAGCACGTTCCAGGGACCGTACGCGAGGGAATCGTCGAGGTGCTGGAAAGCGCCTCCGACGTGACCGACCCCGACCACCTCGACGCCGTACACACCGCGCTGCGCAGTTGGGTCAACGCCGCGCACAGCGCCGGCGGCTACTTGCCCACCGTGGAGCGCGCCCGGCCGCGCAGCCTGGAGGTGCCGCAGGTCGGGTTCACCCCCGCACTCGTGCTGCGGGAGCGCAACCGCCGTTCGACGCTCGACGCACTCAAGGCCATCGCCCGCCAGATCGACGCGGGCACCCCTCCCACAGAGCTGCTCGGTTACATCGCCGGCCGTGGCGGAGCCCTGACCGCCGCCGATCTCGCGGCGGCCGAGGACGACGGAACGGAGACGGGCACCGGCGAGATGTACTTCGCGCTCCCCGCCAACGAGGAGCAGCGCACCATCGCCGAACGTCTGCGAGCCAACCGGCTCGTCGTCGTGCAGGGTCCGCCCGGCACCGGTAAGACGCACACCATCGCCAACCTGGTCACGGACCTGCTCGCGCAGGGCAAGCGGGTCCTCATCACCAGCCACACCCCGCGCGCCCTGCGTGTGCTTCGGGACAAGCTGCCGGAGACCGTTCGCGACCTGTGCGTGAGCCGGACCGAGGACGGTGCGGCCGCCCAGCGCGAGCTCGAAGGGTCCGTGCAGAAGATCCTGAGCGAGTACGCCGGGTACGACACGAAAGCCTCCCAGAAGGAGATCCGCACCCTCCAGGCACGGCTCGCCTCGGCCCGGTCCGCCCAGCAGACCATGCTGCGTGACCTCGCGGTACTGCGCGAGCAGGAGACCCACCGCTTCGAGGCGGAGATCGGCGACTACACCGGCAGCCTCCAGGAGATCGCCGGGCGCCTCACCGCCGAGCGGGAACGGCACGACTGGCTCGGCGAGGTCCCGCACGAGCAGCCAATCCTGGGGCCCGACGACGCGCTGCGGCTTCTGCACACCACCCGCGCCTACACCCCGCACCACCAAGCCCTGGCGGCCGAAGTGCCCGGCCCCTCCGAACTGCCCGGCCCCAGCGACTTCGAGGAGGCTGTCACCGTCGTACGGTCGGCCGAGGAAGCGCACGAGGCGGTGCGGCAGGACCCGTTGAGCCGGCAGTACGACACAGCCGTGCGGGGCCTGAGCGAAGCCGAACAACAGCGGCTGACGACGGCGCTCGACGCGTTCTCCGCCGCCCGGGCCCGCGCCGCCTCGCTCGCGGCCGCCGCCGGTGAGTGGGCCGGGGCGCTCCTGAGGGAGGTCAGCGCGGGGCAGGACTGGCAGGCGCGCAGCCGGCAGGCCGCCGTCAGCGACGCCCTCGCGGCGGTCGACGCCTCGCTCGCCACACTGGGTACCGCGATGGTCAGCGGTTTGGAGCAGTACGATCCGGCCGGTGCGCTGGGCCAGGCCACCACCCTGCACGACGGGCTCGCCCAGGGACAGAAGCTGCGCGGGCCGCTCGGCACGCGCACGAAACTGGCCAAGGCCGTCGGCGCGTTCGTTGACGCTGTACGGGTCGAGGGGCGGGCCCCCGAGGACACCGCCACCGCGGCCGTCGTCGTCGCCCGCGTCCAGCTCGAACTGCGTCTGGCCCAGGTCGAGGCCGAGTGGGGCACCCCGGCCGGCGCCTGGCAGGGACACGGTCCGCGCCTGGCCCGCCTGCGACAGGACGCCGAGGTACTCCAAGCCCTTCGCGCCGTTGCCACCGCCCGCACCGATGCTCTCACCGCCGCTGCCACCTCACCGGAACTGGCCGTCGCCACCTGGCACGACACGTCCGTCGAGAACGCCGTACGCGCCCTGCTGCGCGCGGCGACCACCCTGCGCGCCGCCGAGCGCTCCCGCCGGCTCATCGCGGACACCGAGGAACTGCTGCGTTCCTGGAGCGACCGGCCCGGCGTCTCGTCCGCCGTCGCACGTGCCCTTCACGCCGTGCGGGCCCAGGACCCCGACGGCTACCGTGAGTTCAGCGACGAGATCGCCGAGGTCCGCGAGGCCGCCGGGCTGCGGGCCGAGCAGCACACCGCGCTCACCGAAGTCCGTGAGGCGTTTCCCGCGCTCGCCGAGCGGATCACCGAGGCGCCGGAGGACACTGCCTGGGACACACGGCTGCCGACGCTCACCGAGGCCTGGGCCTGGTCCGCATGGCACGACCGCATGGAACGGCTCACCGACCCGGAGGCCGAACGCACCCTGCGCCGACGGCTGACGGAGGCCGACGACGAGGCCCGCATCATGCTCGCCCGGCTCGCCGCCGCACGCGCCTGGCACCGGTGCCTCGGCCTGCTCACCGGTGACCAGTCCCGTGCGCTCAGCGCCTACCAGCAAGCCGCCCGGCGCATCAAGGGCAAGTACCAGCACCGCTACCGGCGCGACGCCCAGGCCGCGCTGCGCAAGGCACAGACGGCCGTGCCGGCCTGGATCATGCCGCTGCACCAGGTCGCCGAGACCGTGCCCATGGACCGGCCCGGGATGTTCGACGTCGTCATCGTCGACGAGGCCAGCCAGTCGGGGCTCGAGGCCATGCTGCTGAGCTGGCTCGCCGACCGGATGGTCGTCGTCGGCGACAGCAAGCAGGTCAGCCCTTCCAACGTCGGCCTCAAGCAGGACGAGTACTTCCATCTCAGGGACCGGCTGCTCACCGCGCTGGAGCCGGACGTGCGCAGCCTGTTCGGCCCGGACTCCAGCTTCTTCGACCTCACCGAGGCGCTCTCGGCGGGCCGCGGCACGCTCATGCTCAAGGAGCACTTCCGCTGCATGCCGGAGATCATCTCCTTCTCCAACGAGCTCTGCTACAACCGCCGGCTCCAGCCCCTGCGGCAGTACGGCGCCGACCGGCTGCCCCCGGTCCGTACGGTGTACGTCGAGGACGGCGAGGCCTTCGGCAGCAACGACCGGCTGGTCAACACGGCGGAGGCCCAAGCACTCGTCGACGCGGTCGTGCGCTGCTGCGCCGACCCCGCGTACGAGGGGAAGACCATGGGGATCGTCAGTCTCCGGGGCACCAAGAGCCACCTGACGGAACTGGAGAACCTGCTCGCCGAACGCCTCGACTACGAGCAGCGCGAGGAACGGCGTATCCGGGTCGGTGACGCCGAGGACTTCCAGGGCGACGAACGGCACGTCATGTTCGTCTCCTGCGTCAACTCGGCCACCACCGCGGCCGGTACCGTACCCGGCGGGTTCAACGGAAAGACGTACGAGCAGCGGCTCAACGTCGCGGCGTCCCGAGCACAGGACCAGGTGTGGGTGTTCCACAGCGCCCGCACGGAACAGTTCCACGAGAACGACCTGCGCCGGCGGTGGCTCGACCACCTCACCCGGCCCGCGGAGGAGGACACCGTCGCGGTCGACGGCGAGGTGCGGCCCGACGTACGGCACGAAGCGTTCGACAGCCTTTTCCAGCAGAAGGTGTATCTGGAGCTGACGACCCGCGGTTACCGAGTGCGGCCCGGCTACCGGGTCGGCCGGCACACCATCGACCTGGTCGTGGAGGGCGGAACCCGCAGACTCGCCGTCGCCTGCGACGGTGACGCCTTCGCGGAGGGTGAGGACGCGCCCACGGCGGCCGCCCGGCAGCGTGACCTGGAGCGCGTCGACTGGACCTTCGTCCGCATTCGCGGCAGCCGGTTCCACCTCGACCGTGAGCAGGCGCTCGCGCCGCTGTGGGCGGAGCTGGAACGGCTGGGGATCGAGCCCGTCCCGGAGGAACCGGAGGTGCCCGCGGTCTTGCCGGCCGCAGACGATGGGCAGCCCGAGGACTCGTCAGCCGGCGAACCGGACGGCGGGGACGAGGAGTCGGGACAGTCCGTGGAGCGAGAGGTCGCGGGCCACCCGGTCCCGGCGGCCGAATCCCAGGAAACCGCAGGCGCTCCGGAGAGCCCGACGAACCTTCTCGCCCACTTCCCGGAGCAGCGTGGCACGGCGCCCGTTCGGGCTGAGAACGATGTACTCGCGTCGGTTCCTGCGCGAGATGCCGCTCCCTGGGCGTCGTCGCTTGCGGGGAATGCGGCGGCTCGCGTCCCCGCGGGGCGCGCGCCATCGCCCTCCGCTCGTCCTGACGCGGCTCCGCGTCCCGTGCCCGCGAGGAACACGGCCCCGGCGCCCGTGCACCCTCCGGTGTCGCCGACCGGGGCCGCCAGGCAGGGCGCGCTTCCCGTCCAGGAGATTCCCCCCGCTGCCTTTCAACGACTGGTCCGGGAGATGCAGCAGCTGCAGGCCGCCGTCGACGCTCCGGACGAGACTCCCGACGGCGTGGACGCGGCGAACCTCGTCTTCCTCAGGAGGACGCAGGCTGATCAGCGTCACCGTCGTACGCAACGCCTCAATTTCCTAAGGACGTTCATCGACGCCGTCCGCGTCGGGGGAGAGACGGATGTGCCTGGGGTCGTGTTCCCCGGTGCGCTGCTCATGCTTGGGTTCGACGGACAGACCGAGGGTGAGACGCTCTACACGGTCACGGAACTGCCCACCGGCGAGGCGGACATGGTCTCTCCCTCGTCGCCGCTCGGGCACGCGCTGATGTGGCAGCCGGTGGGGCGTCAGATCTCCTACGAAGCCTCGCAGGGGCGTTCGCGTACGGTCGTGGTCCGGGAGATCCGGGTCTGAACGCACGCGGTACGACCGGACTGAGTTTGCCGCGGCCCCGCCGTACGACCCGTGCTTCGGGTACCGGGCGACGGGGCCGCGCGCCACTCACCCGGTGACCGGATCCAGCATGCGGCTGCGCTCGCCGCTCCACGAGATCGCCAGCGCGTCCCGGGCCCGCGTGGACGCCACGAACAGCAGACAGTGCTCGGCAAGCAGATCCGACTGGTGCTGGACGGGGTCGACGTCGGCAGGCGTCACCTGCGGGGCGAACGGCAGGACGCTCGAAGTCACTCCCACGACGGCCACACACCGGAACTCCAGCCCCTTCATCGCGTGCATGGTGGCCACGCGGACTCCGGACGCGTCGGGACCCGGATTGTCCTTGACCGCGACCGCCGCTATGTGCTCCCGGCGCAGACGTGTGATGACCGCGTCCACGAGCGTGTTGAAGCGGGCGCACACCGCCACCTCGGACGGCTTGACACCGTCCTGGTCGATCCAGGTCCGGATCTGTTCGACCAGGGCCCGCAGTTCGTCGTCCTGGCTGCCGTGTCCGCGGGCCACCGGAACTCGCCCGTGCAGCTCGGAGCGGTAGCCCCGCAGCGAGTCGCGGCCGCCGTCCTCCTCGTCGTCCTCACCGAGCCGGCCCACCGACTGACCATTGAGAAGCGCGGCGGACCAGCGCAGGATCTCCTCGGTGCTGCGGTAGTTGACGCGCAGTCGTGCCGTACGCCCCCGGACGCCGATGCCCAACGACCGCAGCGAGACCCGGGAGTCGTAGATACGCTGATGCGGGTCGCCCACGAGGAACATGTCGTCGGACTGGGGAGCCACGCAGGCGCGGAGGACCCGCCACTGTGCCGGATGGAGATCCTGGGCCTCGTCCACGACGACGTGGCGGTAGCGCGGACCGCCCTCGGTCAGAATCAGGGCTGCCTGGTCGCACAGCTGGGTGTACGTCGCCGAGTCACGCGAGGCGAGGTCCACCGTGAACCGTTCCATGACGCGCCACAACCGCGCCCGTTGCACCCGCCCGACCTGGGTGCCCCGACCCCTGCGTACACAGCGCAGATACTCCTCGGGGGTGCGCAGCCCCTGGGCCAGAACGACGTTGCGCAACTCCTGGGACAGGAACTGCTCGGTCCAGGGGAGTTCCTCGCGTCCGATGGCGCGGGTCCAGGCGCTCTTCTCCGCGGCGGAGGACAGGGGCTTCGGGGCGCTGCCGCGCGCCTCCCGGACCACCCGGGCCGCCAGGGAGTCCACCGTGGTGACATCGACGCGGTCCAGCAGGTGCGCGTCGGTGTCGCCGAGGAGGAGCGCCAGGTTGTCCCGCAGGGCAGCGGCCATGGCGTTGGTGAAGGTGGTGAGCAGAATGCGCTCGCCCTCAAGACCGGTACGCAGCAGGTGCCGTACCCGGTGCAGGGCGACCACGGTCTTGCCGGTGCCGGGGCCGCCGGTGACCTGGGCGGGGCCGTTGAAGCCGGGGTGGTAGGCGTGGCGTCGCTGTGCGGGATGGAGGAAGACACGCCAGCGGGTGAAGTCCTCGACGAGGATGCGCTCCAGTTCGCCGGGACCCGTCACCTCCACGATGCGGTTGGGCGTGTTGAGGATCGCCTCGCTGAGAGTGACCGCGGGACGCTCCTCAGCCGTGCGGACCGTCTGCCCGCGGGGAGCGATCAGTTGCTCCCAGACCGCCTCGGCCGACCAGCCGTCCGCAAGGAACCACAGCACCTCGTACTGGTCGGCGGGCATCATGGGCGGTGCCATGACCGACAGGTCCTCGGCGGTGACACAGACCCGGGCGAGGCGCAGGACCTGCTCGTCGATGCCGAGATCGCGCAGCACGGTGTCGGAGTGTTCCGCGAACAGACGCGTCGGAGCGGCGACCGCCTTCATCTCGAAATAGGTCTCCATCTGTTCGAGAGCCTCAACGTTGCGCACCTCCACGGCTCCGGTGGCGCCGTTGACCGAATAGGCGCGTTTGCAGGCCCAGTTGATGGCCTCGTCGTGCGGAGCGACCCTGAGCAGGGTGAAAAGTTCGCTGCCGTCGTCGGGGGCCAGCAGGACACCGCGATAGAACTTGGTGATGCGGATGGTGCGGATCCGGGGGTCCCGCGACCGTTCGAGCTTCTCCAGGTGCATGCCCTTGCTGGCATGGAGCTGGGGAACCGTCATGCTCCGGAACATCTGGATCGCGTCGCCGACTTCCTTCTGGACGGGTCTCTGCAGGGAGATGAGGTCCGCGACGAAGTCGTCGGAGAGGGCGAGACGGGGCATGGGCATCCTCGGGTCGCTGACGGACGGCGGTCGGGGTCCAGACTAGAGACCCGGTTCGGAGTCGAGCCATGGAGCCTTCCCTAATCGTTGTGTGAACTGAGTCAACGTCCTATATTGCTCATGGCTTCGGAGTAATCCGCGATCGCGCCCATCGGACCCGTCCGGAAGGATCCTTCTCATGCCGGCCCAGCCAGCCCAGGCCGCTGTCCCGCACCCGCTGGACGAAGTTCCCCAGACGTTTCGCGCCGGGGACTCGTACACGGTGCGGGACGGACTGGTGACCTACATTCGCCGCGACCTGCTCGGGCCCTGGGACGGAGAGACGGAGACCCTGCCGGGTGCGTCCTCCGGACCGCGCGACCGCTACCTCGCAGGCATGCTCGGGCCCCGGCCCGACACCGTCACCGCCGACCGGATCGCCCGCGCGGCCGCCCAGAGCGCGGACAGCGACTCGGGCGACGAGCAGGAAGGCGACGACACCGGCCTCCAGGACCGGCTCAGCCCACAGGCCGCCGGCCACATTTGGGCGTCGTCCATGGGGCTGTCCTTCACGGTCCCGGCCTCGGTCGGCACGCTCACCGTCGAGGTCTGCTGGGGGCGTTACACGCAGTCGGAAGAGGCGACGGACCGGGGCACGACCCGCCGGGTCTGGTCGCGCGAGCCCGTCCGGCATGTGGTGGACGTCGATGTGACCGGCACGGGGAACCGGACACGTGAACTCGAGGGCGACGCGGTCGTCCTGGACGTACAGGTACGACGACACACGGGCCGGACCGGAGCCGAGGGCCTGCGTGTTGTCGAACTCGCTCTCGTGAACCGGCAGCAGGACAGTCGCGAAGCCCGCGACGCTCACTGGCTGTTCCAGACCCGGATCGACGTCACCGCGTTTCCGGACGACCAGGCAGCCGTCTTCCTCCCCGTCGACGACCCACTCGATCAGGCCAACCGCCAGAACGCGCCCGAGGACGCCGAGGAGCGACGGCTCCGCCTCCTCTACCGGGACAGCCTCAGCCACGCCAATGGCCGCAACGTGTCCGTGCACGCCCACGTGCGCGACGGCGAGCGCAACGCTCACCGCCTGACGACCACCTGGCTCCCCGAGTACGACATCCGGGCCACCACCGCACCGACCCTGGAGGAGCAGGACCTGCTCCGCGGGCTCGAACTGGGCATGGACGAACTTGCCGCCCTCGCGGTGCCCACCCGCCGGACCGAACTCAGCGCCGCTCTCGCCCCGCTGGCCGACGGCTACGGCACCTGGCTCGAACAGCAGCGGCGCAACGCCCGTTCGCTCCCCGAGGACCTACGGGAATCGGCCGAAGTCGCCATCGAGCAGGCGCTGGAGATCTGCGACCGGATAACGCTCGGCATCGACCGGCTCGTGGCCGACGACACCGCCCTCGACGCCTTCCGGTTCGCCAACCGGGCCATGGCACTCCAACGTCGCAACACCGCCGTAGCCGCCTCCCGAGCCGGTCGTGAGGACGATCCCACCTCATACCTGGAGGCGTACGAGGAGATCCACGCCAAGGGCAAGGCGGCGGCGAGCTGGCGCCCGTTCCAGCTCGCCTTCGTGCTGCTGAACCTCGACTCCCTCAGCCGTCCCGGGCACCCGCACCGCGGGACCGGCCGCGAAGCACTCGTCGACCTGTTGTTCTTCCCGACCGGTGGTGGCAAGACCGAGGCATACCTCGGTCTGGCCGCCTACACCTTCGCGCTGCGTCGCCTGCAGGGCACGGTCGGCTCCGGAGCGCAGGCCCGAAGCGGTGAGGCAGGCGTGGGTGTCCTCATGCGCTACACCCTGCGCCTGCTGACCGCACAGCAGTTCCAGCGCGCCGCGGCCCTGGTCAGCGCGTGCGAGGTGCTGCGCCGGGAGGAGTTCGTACGGGACGTCCGCTGGGGCGCCACCCCCTTCCGCATCGGGCTCTGGGTCGGAACCTCCGTCTCGCCCAACTGGTTCGACGAGGCCAAGGAACAGATAGCCGAGGCCCGGGAGAGCGCGAGCGACAAGCACGCCCGGGTGCTGCAAGTGCTCACCTGCCCGTGGTGCGGGACCGGGCTCACCGCCCGTGCGCACATGGAGTACGACGAGGGACGGCGCCGGGTTCTGCTGTACTGCCCGCGCGGAGAGGGAGAGGACCGCTGCCCCTTCTCGCGGCGCGAGGCGCCCGGTGAAGGCATTCCCGTGCTCACCGTCGACGAGGAGATCTACCGCCTCGCCCCGTCACTGCTGATCGCGACGGTGGACAAGTTCGCCCAGCTCCCGTGGAACGGGTACGCCGGGCTGCTGTTCGGCAGGGTCACCGAGCTGTGTCCCCGGCACGGCTACCGCCACGACGACCTCGACGCGAAGACCGGATGCGGCGGCCGCCACAACGCCAAGGGCAGCCTTCCCGGCGTCACCGCCCAACCCGTCACCCGTCTGCGTCCGCCGGACCTGATCATCCAGGACGAGCTGCACCTCATCTCCGGCGCGCTCGGCACCACCGTCGGTCTCTTTGAAGCCGCCGTCGACCAGCTGTGCACCTGGAGCTTCACCGACGCCCGGGGAGACCGCCACGAGGTCGGGCCCAAGATCGTCGCATCGACGGCGACCACCAAGCGGGCCGCCGACCAGGTGCTGGGCGTCTTCGGCCGCAAGGTCGCCGTCTTCCCGCCGCAGGTCGTGGACGTCGGTGACACGTTCTTCTCCCGCCAGGTGGAGCTGAGCCGTGAGAACCCCGGCCGCCGCTACCTGGGCGTCTGCGCGCACGGCACGCGCCTCAAGGCCGCGGAGATCCGGGTCGCCGAGATCCTCCTGCTCGCGGCGCAACAGCTCTTCGACGACTACGGCAGACCGGCCGACCCCTACATGACCCTCGTCGCCTACTTCAACGCCACCCGCGAACTCGCCGGCATGCGCAGGTACATGGATGACGACATCACCACCCGCGTGCGCTCCAACGGCAGCCGCAAGGGCCAGGACACCCTGGCCGAACGCATCGTCAGCAAGGCCGGCATGCTCAACATCCAGGAACTGACCTCACGCATCTCCTCCGCCGACATCGGCGCCGCGCTCAAACGCCTGGAAACCGAGTTCGACCCCGAGCACGACACCTCCGTGCGGCGCCGCGCGTTCCTCCGCGAGTACGCGGTCGCCATGAAGGAGAAGCGCGAACCGCGCGTCAGGATGACTCCGAGCGCCCGACAGGCCGTCGACGTCGTCCTGGCCACCTCCATGCTGCAAGTCGGTGTCGACGTCTCCCGGTTCGGCCTGATGCTGGTCGTCGGCCAGCCCAAGAACACCGCCGAGTACATCCAGGCGTCCTCGCGCGTGGGCCGTGACGCTGCCCGCCCCGGTCTCGTCGTCACCCTCTACAACTGGTCACGTCCGCGGGATCTCGCCCACTTCGAGGACTTCGAGCACTACCACGCCACCTTCTACCGCCAGGTCGAGGCCTTGTCGGTCACCCCGTTCACCCGCCGCGCCCTCGACCGGGGCGTCGCCGCCACATACGTCGCCGCGTTGCGGCAGGCCGCGTACGACGTCTCCCGCAACCTGGACGCCCACACCGTCGATCTGGACGGGCCGATCGCCCAGGACGTCGAGCGCCGGTTCCTGGAACGAGCCGAACGCGTCGGCAACGACCGCGCCCGGCAGTACCTGAGCGAACGACTGGAACGACTCAAGGACGAATGGCGGCGCAAGCGTGACGAGAGCAGTTCCTCGCTCGGCTACCGCAGGGAGAAGCACAAGACCACGACTGTGGACGGACTGCTGAAGCGGGCCGACGGCACCCGGTGGACCGAGCTGACCGTCGGCATGTCCATGCGCGAGACCGAGAACGAGATCAACCTTCTCGTTCCCGGTGGCGGCTTCCTTGACGAACCCTCGGGAGCCGGCCCCGACTGGAATTTCGGCGCGTCCGAGACCGGCCCGGACACCGATCACGACATGGAAGCCGTCGTTGACAGCGACGAATACGGCTCCACCGCCGCCCCGGCCAGGAAGGCACAGCGATGAGCAGCAACCCCAACCGCAGGGTCGGCGCGGTCCGCCCCAGCCACCTGATGTTCACCGCCGGCATCGGCTCCCTCGTCGACATGCCGAACTTCTCCGTCCTGGTCAGGGGGCTCGACTCCTGGAGCTACTCCGGCGTCACCGACTACGACATCGACGAACCCCGGCTGCGCGCCGCCGTCAACCGGTCCCTCCAGCGTTACGGGCGCGGCCAGATCGACCAGTTGCGCGCCGCGCCCTGGCTGGAGGGCGGGGAGGCGGACCCCAGAGGCTTCGCCGCCCAGGGAGTCGGAGTGCCCGTCGCACCGTTTCCCCAGTGGCTGCGCTGCACCGCCTGCAACGTCCTGGCGGCGGTCGACTCCGACGAGTTCGCCTTCGTCAACACCAATCCACGCGCACCGCACGAGGCACGGTTCGTCCACGACTGCAAGCGCGGGAAGCCGCTCGCGGTGGCCGCCCGCTTCACCCTGGTCTGTACCAACGGCCACCTCGACGAGTTCCCCTACACCGCCTACGTCCACCATGGACGGCCCTGTGGCAAGATGCCGCGCCCGAAGCTGCGCATGAAGGACCACGGTGGCAACCAGGCTGCCAACGTGACCATCGAGTGTGTGGCCTGCGGTGGCAAGCGCAACATCAGGGAGGCCATGGGTGAGAAAGGCCGCCGCAAACTGCCCCGGTGCCGCGGACGCCACCCGCACCTGGGCACGTACGAGCCGAACGGCTGCGACCGCGACCCGGTCCTCATGGTCGCGGGCGCGTCCAACCAGTGGTTCCCGCTCACCCTCAGCGCCCTGGCCCTGCCCAAGGGACAGGGCGGGGACATCGACAAGCTCCTCGACGACCACTGGCCCGAACTGCAGACCGTCATGGACCGGAGCCAGCTCGACTTCATGGCCGGCCTGCCCGCGTACGGGTTCCTGAAGGAGTTCGACGCCGATGCGGTCTTGGCGGCCGTCGTGGCGCGCAAACTGGGCAGTGAGGGGCCCGCACCCTCCGCACCGGAGGTCCAGGCTGATCTTTTCGGCCCTGAATGGGACGCGCTTTCCGGCCCCGTCCCAACGCCCAGCGACGACTTCGCTCTGCGCCAGGTCGCCGTTCCCGCACACCTGGGCGACTTCTTCTCCGACCTCCGTCAGGTCGAGCGACTGCGCGAGGCGCGCGCCTTGATCGGGTTCACACGGCTCGACGCCCCCGATCCCGAGTCGCCGGAGATCGCCACCCGCGTGGAGCTGTCCCGCGGCAGACAGAGGTGGGTACCGGCCAGTGAGGTGCGCGGCGAGGGCATCTTCCTGCGGGTCCGGGACGACCTGATGGCAGATTGGGTTGCCCGCATGGAGAAGTCACCGCAGATGGAGGCACATCGGGAGGCGTACGGCCGCTTCCGCGTCAACCGCAAGTCGGACCGCATGACCAGCGACTTCGACCCCCACCAAGGCTGGCCCGGGCCCAGGTACATCGCCCTGCACACCCTCTCCCATCTGCTGATCCGCACCATCGCCCTGGAGTGCGGCTACAACTCGGCCTCCCTCGCCGAGCGGATCTACGCGGGAGACGACCAGAACCCGCGGACGGGCATCCTCATCTACACGGCCGTTCCGGACTCCGAGGGAACGCTCGGAGGCCTGGTCTCACTCGCCGAGGAGCGTGAGTTCGAGCGGATCGTACGGCGTGCCCTGGCGGATGCCGGGCACTGCTCTGCCGACCCGCTTTGCTCCGAGCGTCTGCCGCACGACCCCGAGGATTACCTCCATGGAGCCGCGTGCCACGTCTGCCTCTTTGTGTCGGAAACCACCTGCGAACGCGGCAACCGGTTCCTGGACCGCCGCTTCCTCGTTCCGCTGTCCGGTGAAAAGGAACCGGTGCTGACGCCGACCGGCCTGCTGCCGTGAGCCGGCACCGGTTCGAGGCCGCCGTCGAGGCCGCGGTGGCGGCCCTCGGACTGTCCCGAGGCAAGGACCTGGTTGGCCTGCTGGCGCAGCGGCGTTCCAAAGAAAGGGCGTTGACCGAGCTCGCGACCCCGGGAGTCGGTGTCGCCGTCGCAGAGGTGTACGACGCCATGGAAGCGGAGTCGGTCCCGCTGGCCGAGGCGGCCGCCTATGTGCGGGGATATGTCGCCGCCTTGCTGCGGGCGCGGGGCACGGTCCAGGTCCGCACCGTGTGGAGCGGGCCCTCGACACCGGCCGTCCCGGTGCGTGCCACAGCTCAGGTGCTCGTCGAGGTCATCGACCAGGCCCGCGAGGAGCTGCTGGCCATGACCTACGCGGCCCGCCCGTACCCGGCGCTGACGCGTGCTCTGGCCGAGGCCACGTCCAGGGGCGTGGAGACACACATCGTGGTCGAGACACTGGCCGGCGCGCGCGGTCTTCTCTCGGGGCGGGAACCGGCCGACGCGTTCGCCTCCGTACCCGGCCTGCGTCTATGGCACTGGGCACGTGACCGGTCCGCGCAGGTCCAGTCACGCCAGCACGCGAAACTCGCGGTCGCCGACCGTCGCACCCTCTTCGTGGGCAGCGCCAACCTCACTGAGTCCGCATCACGACGCAACATCGAGGCTGGAGTCCTTGTGAGCGGTGGTGAAGCACCTCGACGCGCGGCGGAGCATGTCGTCGAGCTGCAACGGCTGGGGGTACTCCAGCCCATGGATGCCGTGGGACGCAAATCAGCGTCCCGTCGTGCGTGACGGCGAACAGGCTGAGTCGCAGGCGGGATCAGCGCCCTCTCAGTCCTCGCCCGCCTCCCGTGCGGTGCGCTCCAGTCGGCGCCGGTGGTTCTCCCACCGGGCGCGATCGCCCGGAGGGATGTTGCCGGCGCCCCGTGACAGGCCTACGGTCCCGTCGATGAGTTCCCGGACGATGTCGGCGTGGCCGGCGTGCCGCTGGGTGTCGGACAGCACGCGGACCAGGACGTGGTGGAGGGTCACCTCTCGCCGTTCCTCCGGCCACCACGGGACCCGACCAGTCGCGTCGAGCGGCAGCTGCGTGATCGTCCCGTCCGCATGCTCCCAGGCCTGCCGGTAGAGCCCGGTGATCTCCTCGCGCGACTCGTCCGCGGCGGCCCACATGTCCGCGTTGGGCTCGGCGTCCTCCGTGTACCACCAGGGCGGCGGATCCCCCCTGAAGAACGGCCGGCCGAACGTGTCGCCGAAGTAGCCGAGTTCCACGCCCGCGGTGTGCTTGACCAGCCCCAACAGGTTGGTGCCGGTGGGGGTCAGAGGGCGGCGTACGTCATATTCCGAGAGCCCTTCGAGCTTCCAGAGCAGGGCGTCACGGGCGTCTTGCAGATAGCGGAGAAGTGTCGCCTTCGGGTCTGCTTCGATCATGCCGGGCAGTCTGCCGCACGGCACTGACAACGGGCCCGTCCGTGCCCAGGTGCGTGGGGCGGATGTGGAAGACAAGCTGAAGGTACGGGTCCGAGGCAGGTGAGGCATGAGCGACCGGACAGCTGCCGTGATCGAGGCGGTGACCGGCCGGTCGCGATCCGGTCCCGTGCCGAGCGCCGCCCATGGGGCCGACGGCGTGCGGTGAGGCCATGTGGCCCCATGACAGACGGGGGGCTGCCGGGTGACCGTGGGAAGTGCGCGGGACCCGAGCGCAGGAGCAGGGAAGAAGGTTGACGGCATGGCCTGGGCATCTTGGACCACCCCCGGGGTCTTCACCGGCCGGGGCGGCGTACGAACGGACGAGGCCGGGGTCGTCACCGGCAACCTGACCGTCCACACCACATGGGACGGCAACGAGGCCGACGTGACGGTCGGGTACACCGGTACCTCCGAATGGTTCACCCTCACCGGAAGCCCCGTGCCCTGCCGCACCGAGCGGCACAGCCGGGAACTGCACCAGGCCGTGGTGGCCGCCGTCGGCGCGGGCGGCGGAGTCACCATCCAGAAGACGCGCGTGACGGAAACGACCTGAAGCGCGCCGAACGCGGCCCCGACGCTCAGCCGCGCGTGTCGTCGGGCTCGGGGCCCCAGTACTCCGGGCCGCCCCCGCGCCAGTCGATCAGCGGGGAGACCGAGACCTCCACGGGGTCGACGTCGAGCCCCGCGCGGCGCAGGAACTCGGCGACGTCGGCGACGCTGTAGGCCAGCCCCAGGATCTCGCCGTTCACACGGACGCGCCGCCCGCCCGTCGGGGAGGGCGGGTGCACGATCACAGGCAGTGCTCCGGGCATGTACCCAGCATGGGATGCGGCCGGGCGGCCCGCATCCGGACGGCTACGGTCCACGGCGTGCCCGGGCCGCCGAGGGGGGCGGGACTACGCTGGCGGGGTGACGGACAGCAGCAGACGGCCGCTCGCCGTGTTCGACCTGGACAACACCCTCGCCGACACCGCGCACCGGCAGCGCTTCCTCCAGCGCCGCCCGCGCGACTGGGACGGCTTTTTCGCGGCCGCGCCCGAGGATCCGCCGATCGGAGAGGGCGTGGAGCTGGCCCGCCGGAGCGCGCAGGAGTGCGAGATCGTGTACCTCACCGGGCGGCCGGAGCGCTGCCGCCGCGACACCCTGGACTGGCTGGCCGCCCACGGGCTGCCCGAGGGCCGCGTGCACATGCGGCGCGACAGCGACCGCAGGCCGGCCCGCCGCACCAAGCTGGAGATCCTGCGAAGGCTCGCCCGCGGCCGGGAGATCCGCGTCCTGGTGGACGACGACGAGCTGGTGTGCGCGGATGCCGAGCAGGCGGGGTTCCGGGTCCTGCGCGCCCGCTGGGCCGCGCCGTCCGCCGAGTTGAGGACCGCGCAGGAGACCGAGGGACGTACCTGACGTACGAGGGTGACGGGCGCGGGTGCGTCAGTCGCCCTCCAGCCGGAAGCCGACCTTCAGGCCGACCTGGTAGTGCTCGATCCGCCCGTCCTCGATCTGGCCCCTGACCTGGGTCACCTCGAACCAGTCCAGATGGCGCAGGGTCTGCGAGGCGCGGGTGATGGCGTTGCGGATGGCCTGGTCGACGCCTTCGTGCGAGCTGCCGACGATCTCCGTGACCCGGTACGTGTGGTCGGTCATGAGGTGGCTCCTCTCGGCGGGCGGCGCCGGTGACGCGGGCCGGGGGCGTCACGGCCTCCGGGTGCACGTGTGGCGCGGGTCACTCCACCGTGCCGTATGCCCGGGTGGGGCGCGAGGCGAAGAAGTGCGACAAGCCGGACATCGCTTGACCCGGGCATTGGTCCATACCAAAATCTCACCCACCCGTGCGAGCCCCCGCTCGTCCCCCCACGTCGGGCCCCTTCCCTGTGCCTCGGACAGAACAGGACCCCTCGTGAGACCTCGCCTCGTCGCTCTGCTGTGCGCGTCCTCCTTCCTGGTCTCCTCCTGCGGTGTGCTGTCGCAGGGCGGCGGCGGGCGGCAGACCGTCACCGTGTGGATGATGAAGGGCAGCGCGTCCCAGGAATTCCTGGACCGCTTCACCGAGGACTTCGAGCGCACCCACGGCGACCTGCGGCTCGACATCCGCATCCAGGAGTGGACCGGCATCGGCCCGAAGGTGCAGGCCGCGCTCACGGACCGCGCCGGGGACGGCCCCGACGTCATCGAGGTGGGCAACACCCAGGTCGCGCAGTACGCCAAGGGCGGCAGGCTGACCAATCTGACGCTGGAGTCGATGCGGGACTGGGACATGGAGGACTGGCTGCCCGGCCTGGCCGAGCCCGGGCTGGACAACTCCTCCCAGTACGGCATCCCCTGGTACGCGGCCAACCGGGTCGTCATCTACCGCAAGGACCTGTTCGAGCAGGCCGGCGTCACCGGACCGCCCCGCACCAGGGCCGAGTGGCTCGCCGCGGGCGAGAAGCTCGACTCCGGCGGCAACCAGGGGATCTACCTCGCCGGACAGGACTGGTACACGCTCTCCGGGTTCATCTGGGACGAGGGCGGCGACCTCGCCAAGGAGACCGACGGCGGGTGGAAGGGCGACCTTGACAGTGAGGCCGCGCTGCGCGGCATGGAGTTCTACCGCCAACTCCAGTCGCTCGGCCGGGGCCCGGTCGACGCCGACGAGGAACACCCGCCCCAGGCGGAGGTGTTCGCCGAGGGGAAGGTGGCACAGATCGTGGCGGTGCCCGGACTCGCCCAGACCATCGTGGAGAAGAACCCCGCCCTCAAGGACAAGTTGGGCTTCTTCCCCGTGCCGGGCAAGACCGCAGCCCGGCCGGGCACGGTGTTCACCGGAGGCTCCGACCTCGTCGTGCCCCGGAACACCACCGACCGGGACGGCGCCGTCGCCGTCGTCGCGGCCCTCACCGGCGCCAAGTGGGACACCGAACTGGCCCGCACCATGAACTACGTCCCCAACAAGCCGAAGCTCGCCTCCGCCGTCGCGGGGGAGGAGGGGGTCGCGGCCATGGCGGCGGGCGCCGCACACGGCCGGGCGACCCCCAACACGCCCGACTGGGCCACGGTCGAGGCCGACAACCCGATCAAGGACTACATGACGAAGGTCCTCTCCGGCGGCGACCCGTCGAAGGAGGCCCGCCAGGCCTCACAGCGGATCACCGTGCAGCTGGGCTAGCCGCCCACGGCTCGCTGGGCCCTCCGGGCAACGGCCCGGAGGGCCCACCGCCGTCACGCCACCACACTCAGCGACAGCGCGAAGCGTTCCTCCCCGTCGGTCCACCACCTCTCCAGCTGAAGTCCTGCCGCCGCCAGTTCCGCGCCCACCCGGTTCTCGCGGAACTTCGCCGAGACCTCGGTGCGCAGTTCCTCGCCCGCCGCGAAGTGGACGGCGAGGTCGAGCGCGGGGACCTTCACCGTCTGTTCCAAGAGGGAGCGCAGCCGCATCTCGATCCACTCGTTCGCCGGGTCCCAGAGGGCCACATGGCCGAAGGCGTCCGGCTCGAAGTCGGCGCCCAGTTCGCGGTTGACCACGTTCAGGACGTTCTTGTTGAACGCGGCCGTCACCCCGGCCGCGTCGTCGTACGCCCTGACCAGTACGTCCTCGGCCTTGACCAGGTCGGTGCCGAGCAGCAGCGCGTCGCCGGGGGAGAGCAGGGCGCGCACCGCGGCCAGGAACTCAGCGCGTTCGCCGGGCAGCAGGTTCCCGATCGTGCCGCCGAGGAACGCCACCAGCCGCGGGCCGGGGGAGGGGGGCAGGGTCAGTCCCGCGGTGAAGTCGGCGATCAGCGCGTGCACGTTCAGCCCGGGCCGCTCGGTGGCCAGGGCCCGTCCGGCCTGTTCCAGCGCGGAGCCGCTGACGTCGACGGGGACGTAGGTGTGCAGCCGGGGCAGCGCGTCGAGCAGGAGGCGCGTCTTCTCCGAGGAGCCGGAGCCCAGTTCGACGAGGGTTTGGGCGGGCAGCGCGGCGGCGATCTCGGCGGCGCGGCCGGCGAGGATCTCCCGCTCGGCGCGGGTCGGGTAGTACTCCGGCAGTTCGGTGATCCGCTCGAACAGCTCGCTGCCGTGGGCGTCGTAGAACCACTTCGGCGGCAGTGTCTTGGGGTCGGAGGTCAGGCCGTTCAGGACGTCGGCGCGCAGTGCGGCGGCCATGGCGTCCTCGGGCAGGGTGCGGGTGACGTGGAACTCACTCACGTGCGGGGCTCCTCGGATCGTGCGGGTGCCAGGTCCTCGGTGGGGTTCTTGAGCGGGGTGAGCAGGACGTCCGTGCGGCTGGCCGCGAGCAGGGCGCGGTCGGGCACCTGACGCCAGTGCGGGTCGTCGTCGTAAGGCTCGGAGGCCACCACCGTGCGGCGGCCGGGCTCGGCCAGGTACCACAGGCTGTCGCCCCAGGCCGTCGCGGTGATCGTCTCGCCGTTGGTGAGCAGCAGGTTGAGCCGCGAGCCCGGGGCCGCCGCGGCGACCTCCAGGACGGTGTCGGCGAGTGCCTGCCCCTCCTCGTCGCCGCCGCGCAGCCGGGCCAGCACCAGCGCCCACACGAGCGCCGAGTCGGTGCGGGCCTCCAGCGCCAGCAGGTCCCGCGGCGGCAGGGACCGGGACACCGCGGCGAGCGAGTCGGGCCAGCCGGTCACGGCGCCGTTGTGGCTGAACAGCCAGGTGCCCGCGGTGAACGGCGCCGCCGCGGCCTCCGCGTCCGCGCCCGAGAGGGTCGCGTCCCGCACAGCGGCCAGCAGCGCCGAGGTGCGTACGACCCGGGCAAGGTCGGCGAAGGACAGGTCGGCCCAGACGGGCCCGGCGCGGCGGTAGCGGGCCGGCACCGGGTCGCCCTCCGCGTACCAACCCACCCCGAAACCATCGGCGTTGACCGTCCCGTACCGCTGGTTGCGGGGCGCCCACGCCTGCCGGTACAGGCTGTGCGACGGCTCCACGAGGTACCGGCCGAGCGGCTCCTCGGGTCCCAGGTACGCCAGATGACGGCACATCAGCCACGCTCCGAACGGGCCGTGCGGAAGCCGGAGAAGATCTGCCGCCGGATCGGGTAGTCCCAGTTGCGGAACGTGCCCCGGCAGGCCACCGGGTCCACGGCGAACGAACCGCCGCGCAGCACCTTGTACTCCGGCCCGAAGAACACCTCCGAGTACTCCTTGTACGGGAACGAGGTGAAGCCCGGGTAGGGGTGGAGGTCGCTCGCCGTCCATTCCCACACGTCCCCGATCAACTGCCGTACACCGAGCGGTGATTCCCCGCCCGGATAGCTGCCGGCCGGCGCCGGGCGCAGATGCCGCTGGCCGAGGTTGGCGTGCTCCGGCGCCGGGTCGGCGTCGCCCCACGGGTAGCGCGTCGAGCGCCCGGTCACCGGGTCGTGGCGCGCCGCCTTCTCCCACTCGGCCTCGGTGGGCAGCCGGCGTCCGGCCCAGCGGGCGTAGGCGTCGGCCTCGTACCAGCACACGTGCAGCACCGGCTCGTCGGGCGGTACGGGCTCGGTGACACCGAAACGGCGCCGCAGCCACTGCCCGCCCTCACGCCGCCAGTACAGCGGCGCGTCGACGCCGTGCTGCCGTATGTGGGCCCAGCCCTCCGGCGCCCACCAGCGGGGTTCGCTGTAGCCGCCGTCCTCGACGAAGGTCTGGTAGGCGGCGTTGGTCACCGGGGTGGTGTCGATCCAGAACGGCGGCACCTCGCGCACGTGCGCGGGCCGCTCGTTGTCCAGTGCCCACGGTTCGGTGGAGGTGCCCATGGTGAACGGGCCGCCGGGGACGAGGACTTCGGGCGGACCCGTGAACGGCGGGGCCGGCTCCGGGTCCGGCGCGGTGAGGGCCTGCGGGCCCCGGCGGAGCTGGTGGGTGATCAGCATGGTCTCGTCGTGCTGCTGCTCGTGCTGCGCGATCATGCCGAAGGCGAAGCCGGCCTCGGTCAGCCGGGTGCCGTGGAACGCGGTGGACTCCAGTACGTCCAGCACCCGGCCGCGCACCTCGGACGCGTAGTCCCGGGCCTCGTCGGGAGCCATCAGGGGCAGCGAGGGGCGTTCGGCGCGCGGGTGCTCGAAGGCGTCGTAGAGGCTGTCGATCTCGGGGCGCATCGCCTCGTGGCCGCCGACCGCCCGCAGCAGCCACAGCTCCTCCTGGTTGCCGATGTGGGCGAGGTCCCACACCAGCGGGGACATCAGCGGCGAGTGCTGGGCGGTGAGGTCGGGCTCCTCCACGCAGCTCGTCAGCAGCGTGGTGCGGTCACGGGCCGTGCTGAGCGAGCGCAGCGCGCGCTCGCGCAGCGTCTCCGCGTCGAACGTCCGCGGACCGGACGTCTGCGGACCGAACGTCTCGGTGTCGAAGGTCTCTGTGTCGGGTGTCCCGGCGTCGCGGGCGGGATCGGTCATGGCGCGATGTCCTTCCCGTGGGCGGTGGGGGTCGCCCGGGCGGTGGGGAGGCCGGGCCGGGGCGGCTCCGCGCCGCGCAGCCGGTCCAGCAGGTCGTCGGCGGGGCAGCGGCCCCGGCGTACGTAGCGTTCCTGGAACGCCGCGACGGCGTCCGTGACCTCGGTGGTGGCGCCGAGCCGGGGCAGGGCCCCCAGGGCGGCGGCGAAGCAGGCGACGGCCGCCTCGCGCAGATCGGGGTCGGCGAGCCCGGAGCGTGCCGCCTCGGCCCACAGCGGATTGTGCGGCGCGGGCAGCGGCCCGGACCGCTCGGCCAGCGGTTTCACCACCCGGTAGACGGTCTCCGCCGCCTCCGGGTCGTCGAAGAGCGCCGCGGTGACCGCCAGCGGCACGATCCACCCGTCGTCGCCGGGCTGCGCGTCGATCATGCGCAGTTCCAGGTGCCCGCGCGGCCGTACCGGCGGGAACAGCGTGGTGAGGTGGTAGTCGAGGTCCTCCCTGGTCGGCGGCCTCGGCCGGCGCGATCCGATCCACTCGCGGAAGGTGAGCCCGTCGGGCACCTCCCACGGCCGGTCCTCGTGCCGTACGCACATCACCGGCGCGTCCAGCACATGGCGGGCCCAGGCGGCGCGGGGACTGCCGTTCAGCGCCGGGGCGCCGGCCCGGCCGGGGCCGATCTCCATCCAGACGAGCTGCCGGGTGGAGCGCCAGCCGGTGGGCCGCCGCGCCACCAGCGGGGAGTGGGCGAACGCGGCCACCAGCACCGCGCCCAGATGGTGCGCCAGCCACCAGCGGCGCCCGTGGCCGAGCGGTCCGGGCTCCTCGTGGCCGGCGTCCACGCAGACCTGCACGGACGCCGAGGCGCACATCATGTGCCGGCCGGCCGGACCGCCGCGGTCCAGGCAGGCCTCCAGGGCGTCGTAGCGCCGCTCGCGCAGGAATCTGCGGGGGGTGTGCCAGGGATCGTGGCCGACACCGACGAGACGGAGTCCGTGCCCGGCCAGTACGGCGCGGACGGTGTCGAGGTCGGCGGATACGGTACCGATGCACTCCATCAGGGAGGCGGCGGGCGGCGAGCTCAGTTCCAGCTGGCCGCCGGGTTCGACGGTGAACGCCGACCTCAGGGGCATGGTCCGCAGCGCGGCGTAGGCCGCTTCGAGACGTTCGGGTGTCACGGGGAGCCGCGGCGAGCGCAGCTCGTGGACGAGCCATTCCACTTCGACCCCGAGGGTGCGGGGCGGTCCGGTCTTGAAGCAGATGCCGCTGACCAGAGCCTCGGCCTCGGCTTCGGAGACGGCGGTACGGAACTCCGTACCGCCGTACGCCGAGGTGGGTTGCGCATCGGACATGTCGGGATCCTCCTGAGATTCCACCATGCCACCGGCCCGGCGGTCGGAGGGCCGGGCCGGGGCCGCACCGTCCCAGCCAAAACCCTCCGACCGATTCGCACAAGGGTGCAAATCGCGACAATCGTGGCGCCGAATCTCCGTGTGCGCGATATTTCCGACGCTCACTCGCGGTGCCGGGGCCTCGGCCTCCGCGGGGGTCCGCCGCCCTCACGGGAGTCCCGCGCGCGCTCCGCGCCCCGTGTCCGGTGCTACTCCGACCGGGTGATGTGCGCGCCGTGGGGCGCGGCCCGGCGTCAGCTCCAGCCGTAGCGCTCCTGAAGGCGGTGCACCACGAGGCCGAACCGCATCCGGTCCAGCGCGCACGCCTCGCGGCGCATGCCGTCCTCGTGCAGCCGCAGCACCCGGTCGACGTCCACCCACGAGTCCCGTCCCGACCGGTCCCAGGGGCCGCTGCCGATGGCCACCCACCGGGGCAAGCCCCGGCTCCCCTGGAGCGGCTGCGCCGCGCCCCTTGCCGCGCCGTCGTGCGCCGTGCTGGTCAGCTGCACGGCCAGGAGGGTCCCGGCGGCCTCCCGGGCCACCACCAGCACCGGCCGGTCCTTTCCCCGGCCGTCGTTCTCCTCGAAGGGCACCCAGGTCCAGACGATCTCCCCGGGGTCCGGGTCGCCGTCGTGCGCGGGCGCGTATTCGGTGCGCACCCGGCCGACCTCGCGCGGGTCGGCCTCGGTGGTGGCGGTGGGGCCGTAACGGCCGGGCGTGTTCTCATCGGTCTCATCGGTGAAGGCAGTCACGGGGGAACCCTAGAGCGTGATCACGAAGCCTCACCATGGGGGCGGATCCGCATACCGGGGCGGCGCCGGTGGACGGTCAGGCAGGCCAGTCCGTCCGGGCCCGCGGTGAGGCTGCGCGTGGAGCCGTGCGGCAGCCAGACCGCCGCGCCCTCGGCCAGTCGCCGCGGCTCGTCACCGGTGCCGGCGCCGAGGACACCGCTGCCCGCGACGACGAACAGCAGGACGTCCAGGTCCCGTTCGCGGTGCGGCGCCACGCGCGTGCCGGGTGCCAGTCGTACGACGTTCGCGTCGAGCTGGCGTCCGGACTCGTCCAGCTTCCACAGCACGCCTCCCGGTACCGGAGGGGTGGCGGCCAGTGCCCGGGCGTCGCACAGGACCCGCGGTTCCGGTTCCTGTTCCGGCTCCGGCGCCGCGTGGCCGGCCGGCCCGGTGCCGCGCTCGGAAGGCGATGTCATCGTGCACCCCTCATCTCGGTCCGCCGGGGCGGTGTCCCGGGCCCACGATTATTACATGTAGTATTCGTGAAAATTGCTTCCGCCGCGGAGCTTCGGGTGAAGAGAGCTGAGTGGACGTGACCACCCCACGGGAGAGCCCCCGCCGACGCGAGGTGCTGGACGTGCTGCGGGCCGCGGCCGGGCCGCTGGGGGTCGCGGAGGCCGCCGGGCGGATCGGGCTGCACCCCAACACCGTGCGCTTCCACCTCGACGCCCTGGTGGCCGAGGGAGTCGTCGTACGCCAGGTCGAGGAGCCCTCGGGGCCCGGCCGGCCCCGTACCGTCTACGCCCCCCGGCCCGGCATGGACCGCCGGGGCACACGCGGCTACCGGCTGCTGGCGCGGATCCTGCTCGGGCAACTGGCGTCCCAGGGCCCCGGGGCGCGGGAGGCCGCGACGGAGGCGGGCCGCGCCTGGGGCGGTTTCCTGGTCGACCCGCTGCCGCCCTCGCCGCCCCCCACGGCCGAGCGCGCCGCGGCCCGGCTCGTCGCCCTCCTCGACGACCTCGGCTTCGCCCCGGAGTCCGAGGGCGGCGGCGCCGGCAAGCCGCCGGAACGGATCCGGCTGCGCCACTGCCCCTTCCTCGAACTGGCCGAGGAACAGGGTCAGTTGGTGTGCCCTGTCCATCTGGGCCTGATGCAGGGCGCGTTGGCCGAACTGCGGGCACCGCTGGTCGCGACCGGACTGGAACCGTTCGTGGAACCCGACTCCTGCCTGGCCCACCTGGCCGCCCACCCGGCGGGTGCGCCGGTGACGGCGCCGGGTGAGTGACGTGACGGGACCCGGTGTCTCCCGCACACGCCGCACGTACTTGGGAAAGGTGACACGACGATGAACACCACGGCGGCCGCCGTCGCGAGCGCGGTCACGTTCGTCTGGCTCGGCATGGTGCTGGCCATCTCGTTCCTGGAGGCACCGCTGAAGTTCCGCGCGCCCGGAGTGACCATCCCGATCGGGCTGGGCATCGGACGGTTGGTCTTCCGGGCGCTGAACCTCGCCGAGACCGCCCTGGCCGCCGTGGTGATCGTCGCGGTCGCCGCGGGCGGGCCGCCGACCCGGGTCGCCGGGCTGACCGCGGCCGTCGCCGTGCTGCTGCTCGCCCAGTTGGCCTTCGTACGTCCGCGCCTCAACCGCAGGTCCGACATGGTGCTGGCCGGTGAGGAGGCCGGTGAGGACCGGCCCCGCTCGCGCGGCCACCTCGCCTACGTGGCCCTGGAGGCCGTGAAGGTGGCGGTCCTGATCGCGCTCGGCGTCAGCCTGCTGGCGGCGTGACCGGGATCGCGGTCAGCTGTTCCGCAGCCAGTGCGCGACCTGCTCCGGAGTGGAGCGCGGCGCGTCGATGAGGTGGGGAACGAAACGGGCCCGGCGGTCGGTGACGATCTCGTCGGACTCGCGGATGCCGATGCCGGCCGACCTGCCGCCGACGACCCATGAGCCGATCACCATGTGGTTGCCGTCGAAGGACGGCGGCCGGTGGAACTCCTGGAACAGGAAGGGCCCGTCGTCGAACGAGCCCGCCTGGTCGAAGTGGTGCTCGGCGGAACGGACCTTGATCGAGGCGCCCTCCCAGCCCCACAGGGGCTTGGCGACCCATTCGGCCAGGTCGCGGGGCCCGTCGAGGTAGGAGGGCAGGAGGTTCGGGTGACCGGGGTACAGCTCCCACAGCACCGCGAGGATCCCCTTCGTGGACAGCAGTGCCTTCCACATCGGCTCCAGCCACCGCGTCGAACAGGGCTCGGCCTCCAGCTGCGGGGCGTAGAGGCTTTCGAACGCCCAGTCCCACGGGTACATCTTGAAACAGGATTCGATGGGGACGTCGCTCAGGTCCACGAAGCGCCGGATCCCGCTGTGCCAGCCGATGTCCTCCATCGTCAGGCCCACCGTGGGAAGACCCGCCTCGACGGCCGTGTCCCGCAGGTACGCCGTCGTGATGACGTCCTCGTCGGGTTCGTCGGCGGAGTGCGCGAAGTGGACCCGGCCGCCCAGCCGCGGAGCCAGGCTCCGCCACGTCCGCACCAGACGCTCGTGGATCGTGTTGAACTGGTCGTGCTCCGGGTGCACGTCCTCGAGCCACTGCCACTGCAGCACCGCGGCTTCGAGCAGTGCCGCCGGGACATCGCCGTTGTACTCGTACAACTTGACGTCGCCCGTGCCGTCCCAGGCGAAGTCGAACCGGCCGTAGATGCTCGGCGACTCCTTGTCGAGGGTTTCGAGCATCGGTCTCGTCCAGCGGGGGTCGATGCCGAGGCGTTCGACGTCGCCCTTCTCCAGGACGTGCCGGGCCGCCGCCACGCACATCGCGTGCAGTTCCTCGGTGACGTCCTCCAGGTGGTCCACCTCCCGCGAGGTGAGTACGTAGGCGGCGCTCTCGTTCCAGTAGGGCAACCTGCTGCCGTCCGGCAGGGTTTCGGTGTGGAACGGGAGGCCGGACTGGAGCACCGTCCGTTCCCAGCCGGGCCTCGGCGTGCGGGGTTCGCGTCTCATGGATCAGCCGCCGACCGATCCGCCCTTGGCGGAGAAGCCGCCGCGGACGACGTTGCCCGACTTCGGCGCGGTGAACGAGCCGCCGCCCTTGGTCAGGTCGACCTTCTGCCCGACGGCGGGGGCCTTCTCGCCGCGCGGGGTGTACCACCAGCCGTAGTTCTTTCCGCCGGTCCCGCCCGACCCGCCGCCGGCCCCACCGGATCCGCCGGGGTTGCAGTGACTGTCCGCCACGCGTTTCTGCGTCAGTTTGTCCACGCAGGTGCCCTGGTAGTCCGGGCCGCTGGAGCAGCCGCTGAGGGCTATCGCCATCGCGACCGCGCCCACGGCGCCGACCGACACCTCGAAGGAGCGGCGACGTGAACCGGTGTGCTGCTGACTCGTCACGAACAGGTCCCTTCGGATACGTCTGCTGATCCACGGCAGAGGCGTGCCGCGCGATACGGCGTCGTGACGGGCGGAGTACCCGGGGAACGGCCACGTCGCGCAAGCGGCGTGAAGCCGCCCCGCGCCAGGTCGACATGCCCCGTTCATTCCGACCGTTCCTCGCCATGTACAGGTACTTGGCCTGTCCAACATACCGTTGACGCGTACGCGCAAGGTGTCCGGGACCGGACGGTCGGACTTCCCTCCTCTTTCCTGAGGGGTCTACCGTTATGCGCCTGTACCGGCAGCACTTGGGGGAATCCGTGCGAACTCGTCTCGTCGCCGCTGTTCTGACGTGTGCCGCGGCCGGCGCCCTCGTCGCCTGCGACCCTGCGGACGGCGGTGGGTCGCAGGGCGGCCGCAACCCGTCGGCCTCCGCCGCTCCGGGCGGCAGCGGGCCGGGGCGGGACGGCAAGCCGGGCGGAAACCAGCAGAAGAAGGTGCCGGTCTTCGTCGGCATGGGGTTGCAGTCCGCGCAGGACGCCGCACAGAAGCAGGGATTCCGCTCGCTCAAGTCGCACGACGCCCTGGGGCGCGGCCGGATGCAGGCCTTCGACCGTAACTGGAAGGTGTGCAGCCAGAACGTGGCGGCGGGTACGACGGTCTCGACCGGTACGACCCTGGACTTCGGCGCGGTCAAGCTGGAGGAGTCCTGCCCCACCGGGGACCAGGCCCCGCCGTCGGTTCAGGGCGGGAGGATGCCCGACTTCAAGGGGAAGTCGGTGAAGGCGGCCCGGGCCGCCCTCGACGCGCACACGTCGCTCACGGTGAAGGACGCTTCGACGCGCCACCGTTGGGTGCTGGTGGAGAGCAACTGGCAGGTGTGCTCGCAGACTCCGGGACCGGGAACCCGGCTGAAGGGGCAGCCGGTGTCATTCACCGCGGTCAAGTTCGGGGAGTCCTGCCCGTAGCTTCGTGCGGAGCCGGCCGGTGCGGAACCGGTTCGTGTGAAGCCCGCTCGTAAAAGGCCGGAAGGGGCCGGCGCCGGGCGGGCGCCGACCCCTTCCGGAGGTTGCTCAGGCGGCAGCCGCGTCACCGGTGTGGCCGTGCAGGCGCGCGACGACCTCGGTGAGCTGGGCGGCGACCTCGGCGTCGTCGACCGGGTGGGTCTCGGCGAAGCGGGTCACGGAGCCGGGGATGGAGAGCTTGATGTCCTCGATCACCTTGCCGCCGGCGATGCCCACGGCCTTGCGGGTGTCGTCCTGCGCCCACACGCCGCCGTACTGGCCGAAGGCGGTGCCGACGACGGCGACGGGCTTGCCCACGAAGGCGCCGGCGCCGTACGGGCGGGACAGCCAGTCGATGGCGTTCTTCAGGACGGCCGGGATGGTGCCGTTGTACTCGGGGGAGAACAGCAGGAAGGCATCGGCGGAGCCGGCGACCTCGCGCAGCTTGGCGGCCGCGGCGGGCACGCTGCCCTCGACGTCGAGGTCCTCGTTGTAGAACGGGATCTCGGCCAGGCCCTCGAACAGCTCGACCTCGGCGCCCGCGGGGGCGAGCTTGACGGCGGCCTCGGCGAGCTGGCGGTTGTGCGAGCCGGTGCGGAGGCTGCCGACGAGCGCGAGGATGCGGACAGACATGGGGGTCTCCAAGGGGGGTGACACAATGACGTAAAGGATCCGGACCGGGGTCCGTTTAATTTTCTACCACCATAAGCGGACCGCGGTCCAGTTCTGTTCCCGATGCCTTACGCTGTCCTCATGTCGCGCCCCCTGCCGCCCCCTCCGAAGCCCCAGGAGCCTCAAGAACCTCAGGAGACCCGGGAGCTGCTGGCGCAGCCGGTGCTGCTCGAATTCGGCACCGGTGAGGACGAGCCGTGCCTGCGCGCCGACGCGGCCCGCAACCGCGCCCGGCTGCTGGACGCCGCCGCGCGCCTGGTCGCGGAACACGGCGCGGCGGGCGTCACCATGGAGGCCGTCGCCGCGGCGGCCGAGGTGGGCAAGGGGACGGTCTTCCGCCGCTTCGGCGACCGCACCGGTCTGCTCAGGGCGCTCCTTGACCACTCGGAGCGCAAGTTCCAGGCCGCGTTCCTCAGCGGGCCCCCTCCGATGGGTCCCGGCGCGCCGCCCGCCGAGCGGCTGCGGGCCTTCGGCTGCATGGCGCTGCGCCGCGCGGCCGACGAGCTGGAACTGCAACTGGCGGCCGACCCGGGCCCGGCCCGCCGCTTCGCCGTACCCGCCCGCCGGGTCCATTACGCCCATGTGGCGATGCTGCTGCGACAGGCGGCACCCGGCGCCGACAGCGAACTCCTCGCCCACACCCTGATGGGCTACCTCGAGCCCGCCCTCATCCACCATCTGACCAGGCAGTGCCAGATGCCGATGGAACGGCTCCAGGCGGGCTGGCACGACGTGGTGGCGCGCATCACCACCACGCAGCCGGCCTGCTGAGAGAGGGGGACCCGGATCGGTGCATGCCCTGACGGCTCGGCGGCAGTCAGGGGGCTATGACGAGCTCGCTGATCAGTCCGTCCCGTCGAGGACGAAGCGGTAGCGCACGACGCCGAGACCGGCCAGGAGGCCGAGCCGGTCGTGGTCGACGCCCGCACCGGGAAGAGTCTCGACGACAGCGACGCGTATGTGTTCACCGCTGGGCCGGCCGCCGGCGGGCCGATGCGGGCGCGCCATACCGAACTGGAGCGGCAGCGGCGATCGCGAAGCACCGGGCCGGAGCCGGACGCGGCGTGACCGCACTGCCGGCCGGCCGCCGCCTCGGCGCCGGCCGGCCTTCAAGGTGACAAGGCGCGCGGGTGGCCCTCCCGTAAGCGGCCGCGGCGGTTTCCGCTTCACTCGGTCGGGCGGTACGGGCGGGCCGCCGCTCCGGGCGGTCCGGCGTGGCCCGGGGTGAGGTCCCACGGGGGCGCGGCACGCGGTCGACGCCGGCCCCGCGTCCCCGCCCGGCGCCTGCCGGCCGGGGCGTCGCACGGGCGGCGCGGCCCGGTGACGCGACCTGCGCGCACCGCACGCCGCGCGCCCGACCCACCCTGCCCTCATCTGTTGCCGTTTCAACTTCGGTCCGCAATAAGGCAGTTCACCGGACGGACAGTCCCCGGCTTCTGCCAAGATGCGGTACGTCATGGTGCAGATTCCGAAACCCGCCGCGCCCCCGACGCCCGCTCCGCGCTCCGTGCCCACGAGCGCCGACGTGGCCCGACTGGCCGGCGTCTCGCGCGCGACCGTCTCCTACGTCCTGAACAACACCAGAGCCGTTCGCATCAGCGAGCCCACCCGCCGCCGGGTCCACGAGGCCGCCGAGGAACTCGGGTACGTGCCGCACGCGGCGGCGCGCAGCCTGCGCGCCGGGCACAGCCGAATGGTCCTGATGCCCGCCCCGGCCCTCCCGGCCGGACCGCTCTACAGCCGCTTCCTGGACGAACTCCAGTGGGCGCTCGGCCTCCTCGACTACACCGTCGTGCAGCACGCCACCGCCTGCCTGCCCGGTGACGCGGCCGTACGGGCCTGGGCCGAACTGCGCCCGGTCGCCGTCCTGGTGTCCGGCGTGGGGCTCGGACCCACCGGAGTGGCGGTGCTCAAACGCTCCGGCGCGCGTGCCGTCGTCACCCTGGGCCCGGAGCCCGTCGAGGGCGCCCACGCGCTGCTCATGGACCACGAGAGCGTCGGTCACCGGGCCGGCGCCCACCTGCACGCCCGCGGCCGGCGCCGCATCGGCGTGGTCGTACCCGAGGAACCCGGTCTTGACACGTTCTCCCGGCCCCGGCTCGCCGGCGTACGGCGGGCCCTGCGCGGTACCGACGGCGACGTGACCGAACTGCCCCTCGGCTACGACGAGCGGTCCGCCGCCCGCCTCGCCGCCCGTTGGCGCGACCTCGGCCTCGACGCGGTGTTCGCCTACAACGACGAGTACGCCATGCTGCTGATGCGCGCACTGCAGGACGCGGGCGTACGCGTCCCCGAGGAGACGGCCGTGATCGGCGCCGACGACCTCATGCTCGGGCGGCTGCTGCGGCCCCGGCTGAGCACGGTCCACATCGACCTGCCCTCCGGCCGTGACGTGGCCGAACTGGTCGACCGCGCCGTGCACGACCCCGCGGCCCCGCCCGAACGGCACGCGGTGCTGGGCGCGACGGTGGTCCACCGCGAATCCAGCTGATCCGCGACACCGGTCACTCGGACTGCTGACCGCCCTGCTGCTCCGCGACCGCCTTGCGGACCTCGTCCATGTCCAGCTTGCGCGCCTGCCCGATCACGTCCGTCAGGGCGGCCTCGGGCAGCGCGCCCGGCTGCGCGAACACGGCGACCTGGTCACGGACGATCATCAGCGTCGGAATGGACTGGATGCCGAAGGCCGCCGCCAGCTCCGGCTGGGCCTCGGTGTCCACCTTGCCGAACACCAGGTCCGGGTTCTCCTCCGCCGCCTTCTCGTACACCGGGGCGAACTGCCGGCACGGCCCGCACCAGGACGCCCAGAAGTCGATCAGGACGAACTCGTTGTCCGTGACCGTCTGGTCGAAGTTCTCCTTGGTGAGCTCCACGGTGCTGCTCATGGTGTATCCCTCTTCCTGGTGCTTCCGGGTGTCGGCTGACTGGCGTGGGGGCGAAGCCGTGGGCACAACACGGCCGACCCCATGGGTATTCCGCGCACGTACCCGTGTGGCCAGGGCGCACACCACCCACCAGACTGACCCCATGACCGAAACGGAAACCATCGCGTACGACGTCGTGGTGCTGGGCGCCGGACCCGTGGGGGAGAACGTGGCCGACCGCACCCGTGCGGCCGGCCTGTCCACCGCGATCGTGGAGAGCGAACTGGTCGGCGGCGAGTGCTCGTACTGGGCGTGCATGCCCAGCAAGGCCCTGCTGCGCCCGGTCATCGCCCGCGCCGACGCCCGCCGTCTGCCGGGCCTGAGCCAGGCGGTGCGCGGTCCCCTCGACGCCGCCGCGGTCCTGGCCCGCCGGGACGAGTACACCTCGCACTGGCACGACGACGGCCAGGTGCGGTGGCTCGACGGCATCGGTGCCGACCTCCACCGCGGGCACGGCCGGCTGGCGGGTGCGCGTACGGTCACGGTCGACGGCCCCGACGGCACCCGCAGGACGCTCACCGCCCGGCACGCCGTCGCCGTCTGCACCGGAACCCGCGCCCGGCTTCCGGACCTGCCCGGACTCGACGCCGTCAAGCCGTGGACCAGCCGCGAGGCCACCAGTGCCGAGCGGGTGCCGGGGCGGCTGATCGTCGTGGGCGGCGGTGTGGTCGCCACCGAGATGGCCACCGTGTACCAGGCGCTCGGCTCGCAGGTCACCGTCCTGGTCCGGGGCAAGGGGCTGCTGCCCCGGATGGAACCCTTCGCCGGCGAACTGGTGGCCGACGCCCTCACGGAGGCCGGCACCGACATCCGCACCGGCACCGCGGTGGAGTCGGTCGCCCGCGAGAACGGCACCGTCGTGGCCGTCACCGTCGCCGGCGACCGCATCGAGGCCGACGAGATCCTCTTCGCCACCGGCCGAGCGCCGCGCACAGAGGACATCGGCCTGGAGACGGTGGGCCTGGAACCCGGCTCCTGGCTGCCGGTCGACGACACCCTGCGCGTGCACGGCAGCACGTGGCTGTACGCGTGCGGCGACGTGAACCACCGCGCGCTCCTCACCCACCAGGGCAAGTACCAGGCCCGGATCGCGGGCGACACGATCGGCGCCCGTGCGGCCGGTGTGCCGCTGCTGGAGACGGATCCGTGGGGCGCGCACGCCGCCACCGCCGACCACCACGCCGTACCGCAGGTCGTCTTCACCGACCCGGAGGCCGCGGCCGTCGGCCTGTCCCTGGCCGAGGCCGAACAGGCCGGCCACCGGGTCCGCGCCGTCGACGTCGACATCTCCACCGTCGCCGGGGCCGGCCTGTACGGCGAGGGCTACCGCGGCCGCGCCCGCATGGTCGTCGACCTCGACGAGGAGATCCTGCGCGGTGTCACTTTCGTCGGGCCCGGCGTCGGCGAACTGCTCCACTCGGCGACCGTCGCCGTCGCCGGGCAGGTCCCGGTCGGCCGCCTGTGGCACGCGGTCCCGTCCTACCCGACGATCAGCGAGGTGTGGCTCCGCCTCCTCGAGGCCTACCGGGGCTGACCGCGCGCCCGCACGGCCGCGCGCGCCTACGGCAGTTCGAAGCCGAGGGCCCGCGCGGCCCGCTCCGGGGTCGGCTGGTTCCAGCGGTGCGCCATCGCGTCGTTGGAGGACAGGGAGCGCGGTTCGGCACGGTCGAGGTAGAGAGCGCCCTCGAGGTGGTCGGTCTCGTGCTGGACGATCCGGGCGGGCCAGCCCGAGAGCACCTCGTCCACCGCCTGCCCGCGCTCGTCCAGGGCCCGCAGGCGCACCTCGGCGTGCCGTGCCACCACGGCCTGCCAGCCCGGAACGCTCAGGCAGCCCTCGTAGAACGCGGCGCGCCCGGTGCCGACGGCCTCGTACGACGGATTGACCAGCACCCGGAAGGGCAGCGGAACCCGTCCGCGCGCTTCGCGCACCTCCTCCGGCACCGGTGCCGGGTCCTCGACGACCGCGATCCGCAGCCCCACCCCGACCTGCGGCGCGGCCAGGCCCACGCCCGGTGCCGCGTGCATGGTCAGGCGCAGGGCCTGGACGAAGCGGGTCAGCAGCGCGGGCTCCAGCTGGCCGTCGAACGGTTCGGCGGGGCGCCGCAGCACCGGGTCGCCGGCGGCGACGATGGGCAACGGGCCGCCGTCGGCGAGGAGTTCGTCGACCTGCTCGGCGAGGGGCGTACGCGCGCGGGGGGAAGCCATCACGCCAGGATGCCACGGAGGCCGGCCGGCCCGGCCCGCCCGACGCACGCTTGTACGGAGGGCAGGGGCGTGCGGCACCCGTGCACGCACCCGGCGTGCGGCACCCCTGGCCGCGCCCCGGGGTGAAGTAGCGTGGTGCGACACGCCGACGCCGGAGGGAGACGTGCATGACGACGCCACACCGGCGCGCCCGGCGCGGGCAGGGCGAACTGGAGGTCCAGGTACTCGGCGCGCTCCGCGAGGCGGACGGCCCGGTCACCGCGGCCTGGGTGCGGCAGCGGCTCGGCGGCGACCTCGCCTACACCACCGTGGTCACCATCCTGACCCGGCTGCTCGCCAAGGACGTCGTCTCCCGCGAGCGCCGCGGCCGCTCCTTCGTGTGGACCCCGACGGCGGACGTCGCCCGCCTCGCGGCGCTCCGGATGCGCCGCCTGCTGGACGGCGAAAGGGACCGCGAGGCGGTGCTGACCAGCTTCGTCACCGCGCTGCCGCCCGGCGACGAGCAGGTGCTGCGCGCACTGCTCGACGCGGCGGAGGCCGCGGACGACGACGGCGCCCGCCACCCGAGGGGCGACGGTACGGGACACTGACGCCTCATGGGGCTCTACGTCTTACTGCCGCTGGTACTGCCGCTGTCCGCCTGGCCCGTCGCACGCCAGGCCGCACCGCGCCTCCATCCGCGCGCGGCCACCCGGCTGCTGACCTGGGTGGCCGCCGTCATGGGCGGATGCAGCACGCTGTGCCTCGCCCTGCTCGCGGTCATCGGCACCGCCGAGCTGACCGGCGGCCCGGTCCTAGGCGGTTGGGCCGATCCCGAGTTCAGGTCGGCCGTCTCGCGTGACCGGGTCACGGAGCGGGCGGCGATCCCGGCGCTGGGACTGGTCGCGGTGGCCTGCGGGCGCACCCTGTGGCGCCACCGGCGGGTGGCCCGCCGAGCCCGCCGGGCCCTGACCGGGCTGCGCGGCGCACCCGTCGTGGTCCTGCCCGACAGCACGCCGTACGCCTACGCCCTGCCCGGCAGCCGAGACCGGATCGTCGTCACCACGGCGCTGCTGGACGGCCTCGCCCCGGACGAACGGCGTGCCCTGTTCGCGCACGAACGCGCCCACCTGGCGGCCCGCCACCACCGTCACCTGCTCACCGCCCACCTGGCGGCCTGCGCCAACCCCTTCCTGCGGCCGCTGCGTTCCGCCGTCGTCTACACCGCCGAACGCTGGGCCGACGAGGACGCGGCCCGCGCGGTCGGCGACCGGCGCGTGGTGGCGCGGGCGGTCGGCAAGGCGGCCCTGCTGTCGTCCGGCGCGCCCGCGCCCACTCTCGCCGCGGTGGCCGCCGGCGGTCCGGTGCCGCGCCGGGTCGCCGCCCTGCTGGCGCCGGAACCGGCGGGCCGGCACTGGCCGCCGGCCTTCACGGCGGTCGGCGCCGCCGTGTGGGGCGCCGCCGCCGGTGCGGTGGTGTCCGCGATGTCCTCGGCGAACTCCGCGGTCACCCTGTTCCTGCTCCTCCACCCGGTGTGATTTACGGGAGGTCACCCGCCAGGGCGGAGGCGATGCGCAGGTGCGTATCGGCCTCGTCCCGGCGGCCCTGCCGCTGAAGGGTGCGGCCGAGCATCAGCCGGGCGTAGTGCTCCACCGGGTCGCGCTCGACGATGATGCGCAACTCGCCCTCGGCCCGGCGCAGTTGGGCCGAGTGGTAGTAGGCGCGCGCCAGCAGCAGCCGGGGCCCGGTCTGCTCCGGCACCTCCTCGACCAGCCCCTCCAGCACACGGGCCGCGGCGGCGTAGTCCCGGGCGTCGAAGAACATCCGCGCCCGCTCCCAGCGCTCCGCCGGGGTTCCGTGCTCGTAGTACGTCGTGTCCACTGGTGACCTCCTCCGGTGCCTCGTTCCAGAGCCACCGGCTGCGACAACCGGCCCGGTTGGTTGAATATTCCACTACCGCGTAACCCCTCGCGAGGTCGACTGCCGCCTGGGCGCCTGCTCTGCTCCCGACGGTCGGGCGGCCGATCAGGGAAGATGGAGAACTGGCACGGGAGTATCTAGGGTCGGCACGTGGCTTTCATCATGGTGTGCGAAGACGACGCTGCGGTCCGCGGCGTCCTCAAGCGCGCCCTGGAGCACGACGGCCACACCGTTTCCGTCGCCGCCACGGCCGACAGCCTGCTGCGGCAGCTCGTACCGGCGCCCCATCTGGTCGTCCTGGATCTCGGGCTCCCGGACGCCGACGGCCGCGACGTCTGCCTGGCCCTCCGGGCGCGCGGCGTCGACACGCCGGTGTTGATGCTCACCGCCTTGGACGGCCTGCATCACAAGGTGGGCGGCTTCGAGGCCGGCGCCGACGACTACATGACCAAACCCTTCGACATCCCGGAACTGCTGGTCCGCGTCCGAGCGCTGCTGCGCCGGGCCACCGTGGCGCCCGCACCGAGCGAGGTCGTCCTCGATCCGGCGAAGCACGTGGTGACCTACGACTCGGTGAGCGAGAGCCTGACCCCGACCGAGTTCCGGCTACTGGGCCGCCTGATCGCCTCGCAGGGCGACGCGGTACGCCGCCACGCCCTCATCGCTGCCGGCTGGCCGCACGGAGCGCAGGTCAGCGACAACACCCTCGACTCCTTCGTGCGCCGGCTGCGGACCAAGCTCGGTCCGCTGGGGGTGGCCGAGCGTCTGGCGACCGTCCGCGGCGTGGGCTACCGATGGCAGTGACGGGTTTCCGCAGGAGGGTCGTCGCGCTCACCGTGCTGATCGCCACCGCCGTGGTCGCGATACTGGTCGTGGTCTCGCACGTGCTGCTGAGCGGGGTGACGGACGCCGACGCGCACGATCTGGCGCGCACCCGCGCCGAGGCGGTCGCGGCGAACGTCACCGCCGTGGACGGCCGTGTCGTACTGACGGAGAACAGCAGCGAGGCGCTGGACGAGGTCGCCTGGGTGTATGCCGACGGCCACCTGATCGACGGGAACGTACCGGCAGGCATGGCCGAGCGTGTCGAGGCGCTGGCAGGCTCACGGCGATCGCAGACCGCCGCCGTCGACAACTACCTCCTGTACGCGCGCAAGGTCCCGATCGACGGCCACGACGTCATGGTGATCGTCCGGGTGGACCTCACGCCCTACGAGACGTCCGAGCAGCGCAGCCTGACCTTGTCGCTGGTACTGGGCGGCCTCGCGGTCCTCCTCGCCGGCGGTGTCGCGCACCTCGTGGTGCGCCGCGCGCTGCGGGTCGTGCACGACATGGCCGCGCTCGCCGACGACTGGGGCCATCACGAACCCGGGCGCCGCTTCGACCTCGGAGTCCCCCGCGACGAGTTCGGGGAACTGGGGCGGACCCTGGACCACCTCCTGGAGCGCGTGGACAACGCGCTGGCGGACGAGCGCCGGCTCACCGATGAGATCGCGCATGAGCTGCGGACACCGCTCACGGTCCTGCGGGGCGAGGCGCAGCTGGCGCAGCTGTCCGGCGAGCCGGTGGCGCCGGAGGCGGTGCTGAGCGAGGTCGACCGCCTCAATGCGGCGATCACGACGATTCTGCGCGCCGCGCGCGCACAGAGAGACGCGGGGACCCGGTGCGATCTGCGCTCCGCCGCGCGGCAGGCGATCGCAGGCCGCGCGGTCGAGGTCGACGTTCCCGCGAAGGCCGAGGTGGCCGTGGCGGCCGACGTCACCGTGTCGCTGCTGTCGCCCCTGCTGGAGAACGGCCTGCGGCATGCGCGGTCGCGTGTGTGGATCACCGCGCGCATCCAGGGTGAGGCAATCGTGGTCGATGTCCTGGACGACGGCCCCGGGTTCGATTCCGAGGAGGTCGACCGGGTCTTCGAAGCGGGTGTGACCGGCGTCGGCGGGTACGGGCTGGGGCTGCCGGTGGTCCGGCGCATCGCCGCCTCGGCCGGTGCGGAGGTCCGCGCGATCGCGGACGGCCGCGGTCACGTCGAGGTGAGGCTCCCGGCCGCGCGTGCGGCCACGTAGTCAGGTTGCGTGCAGGTTCCCCGCGTAAACCTCCCTGCATGACGACGACAACGGAAGCACGCACGCGCAGCGGGCGGCTCATGCTCAACAAGGTCCCCGAGGTCACCATCTGGTTCTGGGTGATCAAGGTCCTGTGCACGACGGTCGGTGAGAGCTTCGCCGACTGGATCAACACCCAGCTGGGCGTCGGCCTGATGAACACGGCCTGGATCTTCACCGCGGTCCTGGTGGTGGTCCTGGCCGTCCAGCTGTGGCTGAAGCGGTACGTCCCGTTCCCCTACTGGCTGACCGTGGTCGTTGTCAGCGTGACAGGCACCTTGTACACCGACATCCTGACCGACCAGCTGAACGTGCCGCTGTGGATCAGTTCCGCGGTCTTCTCGGTGCTGCTCGCGGTGGTCTTCGGCGTGTGGTGGCTGCGTGAGCGCACGCTGTCGATCCACTCGGTCACCACGTTCTCGCGGGAGTCGTTCTACTGGCTGACCGTCCTGGTCACCTTCGCGCTCGGCACCGCGACCGGCGACTGGACTCTGGAGCTGACCGGCTGGAGCCCGGGCGTCTCGGTGTTGCTGCCGCTCGGCCTCATCGCGGCGATCACCGCGCTGTGGAGGTTCGGCGCGAACCCGGTGCTGTCCTTCTGGCTCGCCTACATCCTGACCCGCCCGCTGGGCGCGAACATCGGCGACTGGCTCGCCTCCCCCAAGGTCGCCCAGAGCCCGGGCGAGCCGACCGGTCTCGCGCTGGGAACGTTCACCACCAGCCTGATCTTCCTCGGCCTGATCCTGGCGACGGTGGTCCACCTGACGGTGACGCGCTCGGACGTGACCGAGACCTACGAGGCGGCCCACGCCGCACGGGTCACCGGCGACCCGCGCAAGGAGCGTGTCGCGCTGGCCGGGTTCGGACTGCTGGCCGTCGCCACCGCGGCCCTGCTGGTCTGGGCCCACGGTCAGCCGCACGTCGGCCCGGCGCCGGAGACCGACACCACCTCCGCCGTCCAGTTGCCTCCCGGCCAGGCGGTGAAGCACTTCCCGCCCGCGAAGGTCGGCGCGCTGCGGACCCTCGCATCCACCTCGCTCAAGGACGCACGCTCGGGGGACGCGGCCGGGGCCCATGCGGCCGCCCAGTCGCTGCGTGACCTGTGGGATGCCGACCAGGCCTCGCTGGAGCCGCTGGACGAAACCGGCTGGACCTCCATCGACGCCCGGATGGACAAAGTGCTCAAGACCTTCGGCATCGACCACTCGAACCCGCCGATGTCGCCGGCACAGCAGGAGAGCGAACTGAAAGCCCTCCTGGCGGACCTGGGCTGACAGACCGCGACACCAAGGCCTGCCTGCCACCTCGACGTCCTCGACGCCCGACGACGCGAACGTGTCCGTGTCCGCAGCGAGAAAGGCGTCCGCCGGAGCGGTCCGATGGCCGGCTTCCCGCTGTCCGCCGCCGCGGGTGCCGAGATCTTCGCGGACTACGAGCAGCATTTCGCGGAGGGCCTAGTTGTAGAACTCGTTATCGACGGCATCGCGGCGCGGTACGGGATCGGCTGAGGGCGGTCCGTCGGGCGATGAGCCGCCGGCGGCGGACCTGCCGACCCGGCCGGGGCGCGAGACCACCGGGCAGCCCGATGGCCATGCGCACCCTGGCGGTCGTCGCCCATCCGGCCCCGGGCGTCTCCCCCCCCGTCGGGTACGTCGCCCGGTACGCGCCGCACCACATGGTCGCCCGGAGCATCACCACCGGCGGCCCGATCTTCGCAGCCCATGTCACCGCCCGTGACCTCGCCCGTCTCGCCCCGGCCCACGCCGCCAACGCCCTCGCGGAGGTCAAGGCCCATTCCTGCCTGGCCGTCCCGCTCGTCGCCCACGGCCGCGTCCTGGGCGCCCTGGCGCTGGCCCGCAGCGGCAATCCCGTGCCGTTCGGCGACGACGACGCGACCCTGGCCCTCGAACTGGCCTCCCGCGCGGCCGGGGCCAGCTCCGTACCGCGACCCGCACCCTGGCCGCGCTCGACCTGGACCCCGCCGCGGTCCTGTCGCACCTCGACCGCATCACGGGCGAGCTGGAGCAGCGGTTCGCCACCTGCACGTACGCCGTGTACGACCCGCGCCGAGCCTGCTGCCACGTCGCCATGGCCGGACATCTGCCGCCGGTCCTCATCCCCGCCTCGGGCGCCCCGCGGCTGCTCGACCTCCCGACCGGAGCACCCCTCGGCGTGGGAAGCGTCCCCTTCGAGACCACCCGGCTCCGCATCGGGCCCGGGGACGGGCTGCCGCTCTACACCGACGGGCTCGTCGAGACCCGCAGCCACTCGCTCGACGCGCAACTGGCCACGCCGCTGAGCCTCCTGACGCGGCCACCGGGTCCGCTGGAAGAGACCTGCGACCAACTGCTGGACGCCCTGCGCAGCCCCGAGGAACCCGACGACGTGGCCCTGCTGCTCACCCGCGCCGGCCGGAGCTAACCGGTGGCGGACGCCTCGTCGTCCGTGCCGAGCGCGTCCCGCAGGAACCGCACGGCCTGGTCGATGGCCGCCCGGGCGGCCTTGGAGTGGCTGAGCGAGTTGAGCATCATGAAGTCGTGCACCGTGCCGTCGTAGCGCACCGTCGTCACCGGAACGCCGGCGGCGCGGAGCTTGGCGGCGTACGCCTCGCCCTCGTCGCGCAGCACGTCGGCCTCGTCGACGAGCAGCAGGGCGGGCGGCAGTCCGGCGAGCTGCTCGCTGGTGGCCCGGTTGGGGGAGGCGGTGATCTCCTCGCGCTGGTGCGGGTCCGTGGTGTAGGCGTCCCAGAACCACTCCATCAGCTTGCGGCTGAGGTAGTAGCCGCTGGCGAACTGGTCGTAGGAGTCGGTGTCCATCGCCGCGTCCGTGACCGGGTAGTACATCGACTGGTGCACGAACCTGACGTCACCGCGCTCCTTGGCCATCAGGGCGAGCGCCGCGGTCATGTTCCCGCCGACCGACTCGCCGGCCACCGCCATGCGCCGGGCGTCCAGGCCCTTCGCCTCTCCCTCCCGTGTGATCCACTGCGCGGTCGCGTAGCCCTGCTCGATGGCCACGGGATAGCGCGCCTCCGGCGAGGGCGTGTACTCGACGAAGGCCACGGCGGTACGGGCGCCGACCGCCAGCTCGCGCACCAGCCGGTCGTGGGTGCCCGCGTTGCCCAGCACCCAGCCGCCGCCGTGCATGTACACCACGACGGGCAGCGTTCCGGTGACGCCCCGCGGCCTGACGATGCGGACCCGTACGTCGCCGACGGAGGCCGGTACGTTGATCCACTCCTCGTCGACCGGCGGTTTGTCGACCGGCGCGGCCTGAAGGTCGTCGAGGACCTTGCGTGCTTCGGCGGGCTCCATCTCGTACAGGAAGGGGTGCTTCGAGGTCGCGTCGGCGAGTTCCTGCGCCGGGCGCTCCAGGACGATCGTGCTGGACTGAGCGGCCATGGCGATGCTCCTTGGCGATGCTGAGAAGCGCATGCTGAGACGCGCGTGGCGAGACGCGCAGGGTGCCCGGCCGGCAAGCGCCGGTGCCACTGAACGCCCGGGCCCCGGGAAACGAGTCCTTGTCCAAGGTTCGAGGCCTTCGTCCAGGCCCTGCGAGCCGATGTGCCCATCGTAGGCGCACATCCTGCGGCCATCGACTCGCGGCGAAAGGGCGACGGCGGCAGACCGGTTCGGAGCGGGTGGGTATGCGGCGGGGATATGCGCCGGGGATATGCGCCGGAGCGCTGCCGCCGGCGTGCCGTGTGCTCGTGTGAGCCCTGTGCGCGCCCCCGTCCGGGAGGGAAGACTGCCTGCCGGCGGGCAGGGGACCGCGGCACTGCCCACCGCCTTCGTCCGGCGTCCCAGGAAGGCAGGTCGGTCGCTGTGCTGTTGCGTCTGCCCACGTCCGTGTCCGAAGCACGGGAGTGTCTGGCGGAGGGGGCCGTGCCGATCGGCGGGGCGACCCTCGTCTGGGCCACCTGGCAGCGCGACGGATTCCCCGAACTGGCCATGTCCCTGCGCGAGTTGCCGGAGGCCAACGTCGTGGGACGGCGGACCGTGGGCGGCGCCGTGGTGCTGCACCGGATCGACGAGCGGGTTCCCGGCGTACTGCGCCTGGCCGCCGCCACGGTGGGCACCGGGGCCGTGCGCCGGACGGCGACGGTCGGTGGCAACCTCGTCGGCAGTGCGCTGCGCTGCCTGCTGCCCGCCGCGCTCGTCCTGGACGCCCGGGCGACGGTGCTGGAGCCCGAAGGCGTACGTGAGGCGGACCTGTCCGAGGTGGTGGCCAAGCGGCCCGTCCTGCTCAGCCTGCGCTGGCGCGAGCCGGTCGTCTGCGCCTACCGCAAGCTGGACGGCGAGGCGGGCGGACCTCCGCCCCTCGTGGTCGCCTCGGCGGTGCACGCAGAGGACGACGGTGACCGTCTGCGGGTCGCCGTCCGTGACGGCTACGACGTTCTCAGCGGGAGTGTCCCACGCGCGGTCGACGCGGCGGAGGTCCTGAGCGGGCTGCGCGGCACGGCCCTCGGCGATCTGCCGGGCGCCGCGTGGGACGCCGTCCACTCGCAGGTCACCGGCCTTCTGGACGGCCTCGGCGCGCACTGAGTACGCGAACCGAGGAGGCGAGTCGCCGACCGTGCTGCGTGCGGCGTCGCACGTTCCCGGGCGGGTCCATGCACGTCAGGTACCCCCGCCCCGTATGTGAAACCCGGCAGGTCGAGTCCTTGCGTCATGTACCCCCTAGGGGTATACATGGGGCTGCCGGATACCCCTAGGGGGTACCTGATGGGCAAGGAGGAACCGATCACATGACCACCACGTCCGGTGCCGCCGAGGTCGCACTCGCCATCGGCGGCATGACCTGCGCCTCGTGCGCGGCCCGTGTCGAGAAGAAGCTCAACCGCATGGACGGCGTCGAGGCGACCGTCAACTACGCCACCGGGAAGGCGAAAGTCACCTTCCGCGAGGATGTCGCCGTGGCCGACCTGATCGCCACGGTCGAGGCCACCGGCTACACCGCGCGCGAACCCGAGCCCGTCCGTGCCGAGCCCGAACGGGCCGACCGCTCGGCGGGTTCGGCGGCCTCGGTGGGCTCGGTGGGTCCGGCGGCCTCGATGGGGGAGGGCCCTGACGAACTCCGGCCGCTGCGGGAGAGGTTGACCACCGCGGTCGTGCTCGCCGTGCCGGTGATCGCGATGGCGATGATCCCGCCCCTCCAGTTCCAGTACTGGCAGTGGCTGTCCCTGACCCTGACGGCGCCCGTGGTGACGTACGCCGCCTGGCCGTTCCACAAGGCCGCCTGGACCAACGCCCGGCACGGCGCGGCCACCATGGACACGCTGATCTCGGTCGGCACCTCCGCGGCGTTCCTGTGGTCGGTGTGGGCGCTGTTCCTCGGCACCGCCGGCATGCCCGGCATGACCCACCCCTTCGAGCTGACCATCGCCCGCGGCGACGGCGCGGGGAACATCTATCTGGAGGCCGCGGCAGGTGTGACCGCGTTCATCCTCGCCGGCCGCTACTTCGAGGCCCGGTCCAGGCGCAAGGCCGGTGCGGCGCTCAGGACCCTGCTGGAACTGGGTGCGAAGGAGGTCACCGTTCTCCGCGGCGCACGCGAAGAACGCGTCCCCGTGACGGAGTTGAAGGTCGGCGACCGCTTCCTGGTCCGCCCCGGCGAGAAGATCGCCACCGACGGCACCGTCGTCGAGGGTGCCTCCGCCGTGGACGCCTCGATGCTCACCGGCGAGTCCGTCCCGGTCGAGGTCGCCGTCGGGGACGCCGTCACCGGCGCCACCCTGAACGCGGGCGGACGGCTGGTCGTCGAGGCCACCCTGGTCGGCTCGGACACCCAACTCGCCCGTATGGCCAAGCTGGTGGAGGACGCCCAGAACGGCAAGGCCGCCGCGCAGCGGCTCGCCGACCGGATCTCCGGGGTCTTCGTCCCCGTCGTCATCGCGCTGTCCCTGGCCACGCTCGGCTTCTGGCTCCTCGCCGGCGCCGGACCGACCGCCGCCTTCACCGCCGCCGTCGCCGTCCTGATCATCGCCTGCCCGTGCGCCCTGGGGCTCGCCACACCCACCGCCCTCATGGTCGGCACCGGACGCGGCGCCCAACTCGGCATCCTCATCAAGGGCCCCGAGGTCCTGGAGAGCACACGCAAGGTCGACACCGTCCTCCTGGACAAGACCGGCACCGTCACCACCGGCCGGATGACCCTGCTGGCCGTGCGCCCGGCCGACGGCACCGACGAGACGGACGTCCTGCGGCTCGCCGGCGCCCTGGAGCACGCCTCCGAGCACCCGATCGCCCAGGCGGTCGCCACCGGAGCCGCGGACCGTGTGGGCACCCTGCCGGTCCCGGGGGACTTCGCCGGCGTCGCCGGACTCGGGGTCCAGGGCGTCGTCGAGGGGCACGCCGTCCTCGTCGGGCGCGAGCGGTTGCTCGCCGAATGGGCGATGTCCCTGCCGGACGGCCTGCGGCGCGCCAAGGAGGACGCCGAGGCTGTCGGCCGTACGGTCGTCGCGGTCGCCTGGGACGGCGAGGCGCGTGCGGTCCTCGAAGTCGCCGACGCCGTCAAGGAGTCCAGCCCCGAGGCCGTACGCCGGCTGCGTGCCCTGGGCCTGACGCCCATGCTGCTCACCGGCGACAACCGGGCCGTCGCCGAGGCCGTAGCGGCCGAGACGGGCATCGAACCCGAGCACGTCATCGCCGAGGTCCTGCCGCAGGACAAGGTCGACGTCGTCAAGCGCCTCCAGGGCGAAGGCCGTTCGGTCGCCATGGTCGGCGACGGCGTCAACGACGCGGCGGCACTCGCCCAGGCCGATCTGGGACTGGCGATGGGAACCGGCACGGACGCCGCGATCGAGGCCGGCGACCTGACCCTGGTCCGCGGGGACCTCCGGGCCGCGGCCGACGCCATACGGCTCGCCCGCAGGACGCTCGGCACCATCCGCTCCAACCTGTTCTGGGCCTTCGCCTACAACGTCGCCGCGCTCCCGCTGGCCGCGGCCGGACTGCTCAACCCGATGATCGCGGGCGCCGCGATGGCCTTCTCCTCGGTCTTCGTGGTCGGCAACAGCCTGCGCCTGCGCCGCTTCCGGGCCATCGGCCACTGACCCGGTGGGCATCGCGGCAGGGCGTCCGCCGTTCCTCCGGGGACCGGCGGACGCCCTCGGCTCAGCCCCCCTGGATCGAAGAACCGGAGCCGCGAGCCGGGGAGGGATCCCGTCCGAGGCCGGCGACCGCGCGGCCCATGCGCGTCAGCGCTTCACGCAGGATCGTCGGTGAGGTCGCGAAGTTGAGGCGTACGCAGCCCGCGCCGCCGCTGCCGAAGACGTGTCCCGAGCTGAGGGCGACACGGGCTTCGTCCAGGAACAGCCGCGCCGGTCCGGCGAGGTCGCTCACGACGCCGGGACCGTCGGTGGGACGGTCGTCGTGCAGCCCGAGGCCGGTGCAGTCCAGCCAGGCCAGGTAGGTGCCCTGCGGCGGGACGTACCCCACGTCCGGGAGGTGCTCCTTCACCAGTTCGCCCAGCAGGCTCCGGTTGGCGTCGAGCCCGAGCACCAGCTCGTCGAGCCAGTCGCCCCCGTCGCGGAACGCCGCCGTGTGGGCGAGGATCCCCAGGTGGCTGGGGCCGTGGCCGACCTCTTCGGGCATCCGGCGCAGGTCGTCCGCGGACTCGTTGCCGGCGACGGCCACGGCGGCCTTGAGACCGGCCAGGTTCCACGCCTTGGACGCGGAGGTCAGGGCGAAACCGTTCTCCGCGCCGGCCACGCCGAGGAAGGGCGTGAAGACGGCGCCGGGCAGCACCAGCGGGGCGTGGATCTCGTCGGAGACCACCCGGACACCGTGTCCGCGGGCGAGCGCGGCGACCGCCTCGAGTTCCGCGCGGGTGTGGACGACACCGGTCGGGTTGTGCGGGTTGCTCATCAGGAAGGCGGCGCGGCGGCCGTGGCGCCTTGCGCGTATGAAGGCGTCCTCGAGGGCGGCGAGGTCGATCCGCAGGTCGGGGCCGAGACGGGCCTCGACGACGTCCCGGCCGTCGTGTGCGACGAACGCGTAGAACGGGGGATAGACGGGCGAGCAGACGACGACCGCGTCGCCGGGGCCCGTGATGAGGCGGAGCACCTCGACGATGCCCAGCATCACGTCGGGCACGAGCGCCGTGTTCTCCACGCGCAGGCCGTCCCACCCCCATCGCGTGGCGGCGAAGGCGGCGAGGGCCTCGGCGTAGGCGGTGCCGTGGGGGTATCCGGTGTCGCCCAGCGCGACGGCCCGGTGCAGGGTGTCGGCGACGGCGGGGGCCAGGGGGACGTCCATCTCCGCCACCCACAGCGGCAGGACGTCCTCCGGGTGCGTGCGCCACTTCAGGCTGGAGCGCTGCCGCAACCGCTCGAGGGACAGCTGGACGAGCGGATCGGTACGGCCGCCGTCCCCGGGTCCGGCGGGTGCCTGGTGGGTGGACTCGCTCATGCGGTGCTCCCCTCGCCCGGCGGGCCGGGCCTCGGCGCTGCGATGTGGTCGTCTCGCTGGACGGTACCCCGGTCCCCGCGCACTGGTCAGGAGGTCACCGGGACCAGGTCGGCACCGCCTCGACGGCAGCCGCGGGTGCCGCCTGCGCCCCGGCCCCCGCCGGCTCCGTGCGGTGGGCGTGCCCGTCCGCGCTCACCGGAACGCCGACTGCCCCGTGACCGCCTGGCCGATCACGAGCGTGTGCATCTCGACGGTGCCCTCGTAGGTCAGTACGGACTCCAGGTTGTTCATGTGCCGGATGACCGGGTATTCCAGCGAGATGCCGTTCGCCCCGAGGACCGTGCGGGCGGTGCGGCAGATGTCCAGCGCCTCGCGGACGTTGTTCAGCTTGCCGAGGCTCACCTGCTCGGGCCGCAGCGTGCCCGCGTCCTTGCGACGGCCCAGATGCAGCGCCAGCAGCACGCCCTTGGTGTACTCCAGGTACATGTCGGCCAGCTTCTGCTGGGTGAGCTGGAACGCCCCGATCGGCCTGCCGAACTGGCTCCGCTCCGTCGCGTAGGACTGGGCGGCGTACAGCGAGGACCGGGCCGCGCCCATCGCCCCCCAGACGATGCCGTAGCGGGCCTCGTTGAGGCAGCTCAGCGGGCCCTTCAGACCCCGGACCCCGGGGAGCACGGCGTCCGCGGGAAGGCGCACCCCGTCCAGGACCAGCTCGCTGGTGACCGAGGCGCGCAGGGACAGCTTGTGCTTGATCTCCGGGGCCGAGAAGCCCGGGGCGCCGGTGGGCACCACGAAGCCGCGCACCCCCTCGTCGGTCCGGGCCCAGACCACGGCCACGTCGGCGACGCTGCCGTTGGTGATCCACATCTTGCGGCCGTCGAGGATCCAGTCGCCGCCGTCGCGCCGCGCCCTGGTGCGCATGCTGCCGGGGTCGGAGCCGATGTCGGGCTCGGTCAGGCCGAAGCAGCCGATCGCCTCACCGGCGGCCATGGACGGCAGCCACTGCCGCTTCTGCTCCTCGGTGCCCCACTTCCAGATCGCGAACATCGCCAGCGAGCCCTGCACGGAGACCAGCGAGCGGATGCCGGAGTCGGAGGCCTCCAGTTCGAGGCAGGCCACGCCGTACTCGGTGGCCGACATGCCGGCGCAGCCGTAGCCCTCCAGGTGCATGCCGAGCACGCCCAGCGCGCCGAGTTCCTTGGCCAGGCCACGGATGTCGGGGACGGTGCCCTGCTCGAACCAGTCCGCCACGAAGGGGTCGACGCGCTGCTCGCAGAGCCGGCGCACCGAGGAGGCGACCGCCTTCTCCTCCGGGGTGAGCAGGTCGTGCAGTCCGGCGGGGTCGCGGGGGGGCGAGCGGGGGCAGCTTGGCCGGTGCGTTCATGCGGTCTTCTCCTCTGGCGGTTCGGTGGGTTCCGGGCCGGTGAGCCAGCGGCGTACGTCGTCGCTGTGCTCGCCGAGACGGGGCGGCGGCCGGTAGCCGGTGACCGGGGTGGCCGAGTACGTGACGGGGTGCCGGATCTGAGGCGGGGACGACGGGCCGACCCGGACGGTCGGTTCGAGGCCGAGCGACTCGGCCAGGGCGATGCCGTCGGCGACGGTGCCGACCCGGCCGGCCGGAACACCGACCGCGGTGAACCGCCGGATCCAGCTCTCGACCGTGTCGCGCGCGAGGTGTTCCTCCAGGGCCCGGACGAGTGCGTGGCGGTTGCGCACCCGGGCCGGATTGACCGCGAAGCGTTCGTCGTCGGCCAGCTCCGGCGCGTCCAGCACCCCGGCCAGCCGGCGGAACTGCCCGTCGTTCCCGCACGCCATGGCGAGCAGGCCGTCCGCGCAGCGCAGCGTCTCGTACGGCGCGATGGACGGGTGCGCGTTGCCCATCCGTCCCGGCGCGCGGCCGGTGGTCAGATACGCCGAGGCCTGGTTCGCCAGCGAACCCAGCAGGCTGGACAGGAGGTTGACCTCCACCCGCTGGCCCCGGCCGCTTTGCTCGCGGGCCCGCAGCGCCGCCAGGATGCCGATGGTCGCGTCCTTCGCGGTCAGTACGTCGACCAGGGCCACGCCGACCTTCTGCGGGTCGCCGCCGGGGTCGCCGGTGATGCTCATCAGACCGCCGAGTGCCTGGACGAGGAAGTCGTAGCCCGCCAGCGCCGCGCCGCCGTGGCGGCCGAAGCCGGTCACCGAGCAGTACACGACGCCCGGGTTGGCGCGGCGGACGGAGTCGTAGTCGAGTCCTCGTGCGGTGAGCGCCCCGTCCTTGAAGTTCTCCACCAGTACGTCGGCCCGCTCGGCCAGCGTCCTCGCCAGCCGGAGGTCCTCGGGGTCGGACAGGTCGAGGGTCACCGACCGCTTCGAACGGTTGGCGCTCTCGAAGTAGCTGCTGGAACCGTCGGTCCACGGCGGACCCCAGGCGCGGGTGTCGTCGCCGGAGCCCGGGCGCTCCACCTTGATGACGGTGGCCCCCAGGTCCGCCAGCATCACCGAGGCCAGCGGGCCCGCCAGGACGCGGCTGAAGTCGGCGACGACCAGGTCGTGGAGCGGCGCCTCGGGCGGATCGACGGGCATGACCACTCTCCATTCGCTCGGGACGGGACGACCGTCCGGAGACGGCGCGGATCCCTCACTGGATAAAATGCACCACACAGGGCCCGTATTGGACGGATCGCACAGGAGCAGTCGTGAGGTTTCCCGAGCAGGAGCACGCGTGACGGTTCCGACGGTGGCCTCCCTGTGCCGGGCCCTCGGCACGGATCTCGCGCCGGCCGAGGGGTTCGCCGCCTCGGCGCGCGAGGTGTCCGCCGTGCACATCAGCGAACTGACCGACCCGACCGGCTATCTGAACGGCGGGGAGCTGCTGCTGACGACGGGCCTGTCCCTGCCCCGGAACAAGCTCGGCTGCGAACGGTACGTCGGCCGGCTGGTGGAGGCGGAGCTGACCGCGCTGGCCCTCGGCCTCGGTCCGGTGCACGCCGAGGTGCCCGCGGCGCTCCTGGCGGCCTGCCGCAAGCTCGGGCTGTGCCTGCTCACGGTCCCGACGCCCACGCCGTTCCTGCGCATCACGAAGGCCTACTGGGCCGCCGTCTCCCGCACGGCCGAGCAGCACCTCAAGGACGTCCTGGCGACCCAGCGGGCGCTCGTCGACGCGGCCGCCTCCGCCGACCCGGTCGCCACCGTCCTGCGCACCCTCGGCCGGTCGCTGGACGCCTGGGCGGCGGCGTACACGGCGGCCGGCGAGGTCGACCAGGTGTTCCCCGCCGGAGCCGCCGAGCAGGCCGAGCGGGTACGCGCGGAGATCGTCCGGCTGGAGGGCGCCGGAGCGCACTCCGCCGCCTCGTTCGCGACCGGCTCGGGCGCGGTGATCGTCTTCCCGCTGGCCGTGCGGGAACGCGCCGCGGGCTTCCTCGCGGTCGGCACCTCCACGCCGCTGGACCCCACCAGGCGCAGAGCCGTGCTGACGGCGTCGGCGCTGCTGAGCCTGGACGCGGTCCGCGGCGCGCGCGCCGCGTCCGTGGCCGACGAGGGGCAGCGCTGCGTCGGACTGCTGGTCGACCTCGGGCACGCGGACGCCGCGCGCAGGCTCGCGGGCGCGGTACGGGCACCGGGCCCGCCGGACCGTGTACGTCTCCTGACGACGAGGGGCCGGGCGAGCGACAGCCTCGTCGGAGTGGTCCGCCGCTGGTGCCCGGAAGTGATCGCCGTCCGGACGGACGAGCGAGCGGCCTGGTTCCTGGTCCCCGCGGACCATCCCCCGACCGCCTGCCTGGAGGACGCGCTGCGGCGGGCGGACGCCGACGCCGCGGCCGTCCTGACGGAGGCGGTCCCGGTCGGACAGGCGCCATCCGTGCGCGCGGTCGCCACCGCGACGCTGGCGGACCTCGCCCCGGGCACCCGGCTGCTCCCCCGCCCGCCCGCGGGACCGCACGACGACGACACGACCGCGCGGCTCGCCGCCGCCTGCGACGCGCTGAGCGACGCCCTGCGTCAGGCCCTCGTCGGCTACCTGCGCCATCACGGCCAGTGGGAGGCGGCCTCCCGCGCGCTCGGCGTCCACCGCAACACGCTCCGGCACCGCGTCGCGCGCTGCCGGGCGCTGCTCGGCGTGGACCTCACCGACCCGGACGTCACCGCGGAACTCTGGCTGCTGCTGCGCCGTCGGGGCATGGCGTAGGGGACGGCGGGGCGTGCCGCGCTCGACCGGCCGGCGCCGGGGCCGCCCCTGTTCGGGAAAACCACCGGCGGAAACGCGAACTGGCGTGCGCAGAAGGGCTTTCGGAACGTAGTTTGTCGTCGGACAACCCGCGCGACGGAGAACGGACGGTACCCATGACCCACCCCGCGACGAGCCCCGACCCAGCGGCGCACCAGAAGATCGACACGACGGTGCCCCACTCGGCTCGGATCTGGAACTACTGGCTGGGTGGCAAGGACAACTACGCCGTCGACGAGGAGGCCGGCGACGCCTACACCGCCGTCTTCCCCGGCATCGTCACCATCGCCCGCAGCAGCCGCGCCTTCCTGCGCCGCAACATCACCTACCTGGTCACCGAGGCGGGCATCCGGCAGTTCCTGGACATCGGCACCGGCCTGCCGACGGCCGACAACACCCACGAGGTCGCGCAGCGCATCGCGCCCGAGTCCCGGATCGTCTACGTCGACAACGACCCGATGGTCCTCGCCCACGCCCGCGCCCTGCTCTACTCCACCGCGGAGGGGGCGACCGCCTACGTCGACGCCAACGTGCTGGACCCCGACCGCATCCTCGCGGCCGCCGCCGACACGCTGGACTTCACCCGTCCCATCGCCCTGATCCTCAGCAACATCCTCGGCCACGTGGCCGATTACGACCAGGCTCGCTCCATCGTCACCCGGCTGATGGACGCGCTGCCTTCCGGCAGCTACCTGTCCATCAACGACGGTTCGCTCGGCACCGACCCGGACTTCGAAGCGGCCCAGGAGGGCTACAACAAGAGCGGGGCCATCCCGTACAACCTGCGCACCGTCGAGCAGATGACCGCGTTCTTCGACGGGCTGGAGTTCGTGGAGCCCGGCGTCGTCTCCGTCCCGCACTGGCGTCCGGACCCCGAGGCCCCCGCCGTGGCGGCCGTCGCCGAGCACGGAGGCCTCGCGCGCAAGCCGTGACATCCGCGCGAGCCGTCCCGCGGCCGTGACCGAACCGCCGGCGCGGTGCTCGGTCACGGCCGCGTGCTGTGGGGTTCCCGAAGCGTCTCAGGCGGCCCCGTCCTTGCGCAGGAAGCCGCGCAGCCGCCGCAGCGGCCAGGTGTTGATCACATCCTCCGGGGTCAGCCACCCGCGCTGCGCCGTGCCGATTCCGTAGCGCAGGTAGGCGAGATGGAGGAGGGAGTGGGCGTCGGAGTCGACGGCGAACTTCACCCCGTGGCTCCTGGCCCGCAGGATGTCCTCGTCGCCCAGGTCGAGGCGGTCCGGCTGGGCGTTGATCTCCAGGGCCGTGCCGGTGCGGGCGCAGGCCGCGAACACCTCGTCGAGGTCGGCGTCGATGCCGGGCCGCCTGCCGATCAGCCGGGTGGTGGGGTGCCCGATGACATGGACGTGCGGGTTCTCGCAGGCGCGTACGAGCCGCCGGGTCATCGCCTCGCGGCCGAGGCCGAAGTGGGAGTGCACCGAGGCCACGCAGAGGTCGAAGCCCGCGAGGAACTCGTCGGGCCAGTCCACCTTCCCGTCCGGGCCGATGTTGAGCTCGGTGCCGTGCAGCAGCCGCATCCGGTGGTGCCGGCCGTCCAGTGACCGCACCTGCTCGCGCTGGGCGAGGACCTTCTCCTCGGTCATGCGCTGCATGGCGAGGCCGGGCGCGTGGTCGGTGACCGCGTAATACGCGTAGCCCCGGCCGGCGGCCGCCGCCACCATCTCCTCCAGCGGGGCGAGACCGTCGGTGAGGTCGGTGTGGGTGTGCAGGTCGCCCCTGATGTCGTCCTCCGTGACCACCTCGGGCAGTTCACCGCGCAGACCGGCCTCGATCTCGCCCCGGTCCTCGCGCAGCGTGGGCGGGATCCAGGGCAGGCCGAGCCTGGCGTACACGTCCTCCTCCGAGCGGGAGGCGACCCGTTCCCCGCTCTCGGCGTCGAACAGGCCGTACTCGGAGAGCTTCAGCCCCAGATGGACGGCGATCGTCCGGGTGCGGATGTTGTGCCCCTTGGAGCCGGTGAAGTACTGCAGCGCCGCGCCCCAGGAGTCCGGCCGCACCACGCGCAGGTCGACCTGGACGCCCGTGTCGGTACGGACCGAGGTCTTCTTCGCGCCGTGCGCGATGACCTCGGCGGTCGAGGGCAGTTCGGTCAGCGCGTCCATGAAGGGCGCCGACCGCTCGGCGGCGACGAGGACGTCGATGTCCCCGACCGTCTCCCTCATGCGGCGCAGCGATCCGGCGTACGCGCACCGCGCACAGCCGGTGATCCGGGAGAGTTCGGCGACGACGTCCTCGGCGGCCTCCGTGGCGGTGCCCAGCAGGATCCGCTCGCCGGCCTGCCGCATGAGGGCGATGCCGTGCAGGATGTTCTCCTCGGTCTTCTTCCCGAAGCCCTTCAGATCGCGCAGCCTCTCCGCCTTGATCGCGTCGGCCAGTTCGGCCACCGAGGAGATGTGCAGGTCCTCGTAGAGGGTCATCGCCTTCCTGGGGCCGAGGGTGGGGATGGTGATCAACTGCCGTACCCCGGCGGGAATCCTGGCCCGCGTCTCCTCCACCACCGTGACGTTGCCGGTCCGGAGGTACTCGACGACCTTCTCGGCGATCGACCTGCCGACGCCCGGGATCTCCTTCAGACCCGCGACGTCGAGGCGGGAGACGTCGGCGGGGTGGCCGCCGATGGCACGGGCGGCCTTTTCGTAGGCGCGCGCCTTGAACGCGTCGCCTCCGGTGATGGCGATGAGGTCCGCGTACTCCTGGAGGAGCGCCTCGACCTCCTCGTTGGCCCGCACCACGTCTCACAGTCTAGGAACCGACCGTTCCTGGGCAGTGTGCGGGAGTGAGTCCGCGCACCGGCGCGCCCCGAACGGTTGTGGGCGCACTGGTCGTCCGCTTTCGCGTCCCGGGCGGCGACACGGATCGGGTCCGTGGTCCGAGCCGGGTCGGCGGAGTTCCTCACGACCTGGCCATGTGGATGCGGCCAGAGGCGACGGGGAGGCCCTGAACCATCTCGCTGGTGGAGCAGGGGCCCCGCACTCCCTCAGAGGGGGCACCCCCAGGCACCGTACCCGGCGTTCCAGATCGCACCGCAACGCTACTCCGACCAGCCCAACGCACCGCAAGCCTGTCAGTCGACCATCACACGATCGAGCTAAACCGACCTCGTACACGGTTCCCAACGAGCAGTTGCGAACCCCTCCGGTGGGCCAGGTGACCGGGTTCGCGCCGGACGGACGGAGGGGTCACCGCTCCACGACCCGCACCAGGGCGAGCGTGATGTTGTCGGGACCGCCGGCGGCGATGGCGGCCTTCCACAGTTCGAAGGCGGCCCGGCCGTCGTCGAACTCCCTCAGCAGCTCGTCAAGGACGTCGTTCGGCAGCGGGTCGGTCAGGCCGTCGGTGCAGATCAGGTACCGGTCGCCCGGGGCGAGGGCGCAGGCCGTCACGTGCGGGGTGACGGCGTGGAAGGTCCGGGCGCCGCCGAGGGCCTGGGTCAGGAGCGAGATCGTGCGCTGCCCCGGCGGGGTCGGCGGGTTGTCGTCCACGCTGACCTGGAGCAGCCCGTCCCGGGGCGCGGCGAAGACCCGGCTGTCGCCCACGTTGAACGCCAGCAGCGACCCGGGCAGCAGGACGGCGCCCGCGACGGTGGTGCCCATCGTGGCCGGTCCGTCGTTCTCCGCGGCCGTGTACACCCGGCGGTTGCAGGCGTGCAGTGCCTCGCGGACGTCGTCCTCGCCGGTCATGCCGGGCCCGGACCGCGCGAGCTGCCGGACCACCAGGGAACTGGCCACATCGCCTCCGGGCTGGCCGCCGATCCCGTCGGCGACCGCGACGACCAGGGGCGCGCCGAGCGGGAACACCAGTGTCTGCGGATTCTCGGTCACCGTGGCACACAGGGTCCACGGCCCGGCGACCAGGCTGTCCTCGTTGTGCTCGCGGATCAGTCCCGGATGGCTCAGCGCACTCACAGCGACGTACGTCATCACAGGCCACCGCCTTCCCCTGCCCGTCGGGCGGATCGCGTGCCCGCCGCCGGGGCGGATCGCGCGCCGAGACCCATTGTCGTGTGGCCCGCCGGGCGGTGCAGCCCGAGCAGCCCGAGTCCCGGGGCGCCCGGCCGGCCGGAACGGTGGGAGACTGGCCGGGTGGGTGACTGGCGAGCCGGCCGGGAGGCCGCCGCGAGCGGCTTCGGGCGGGCGTGGCGCAGTCGGGAGCGACCATGAGGCTTTCCTTTCTCGAACCTCTGTACAAGCAGTCCGGTCCGTTCGCGTCGGTGTATCTGGACACCTCCCGCGACAGCGCCGTCGCCGATCCCGACGCGGCCATCGCACTGCGGTGGCGGCACCTGCGGGACGCCCTGACGTCCGAGGGGGCGGACCGGGGCACCATCACCGCGGTGGCCGGCCTGGTGGGCAGCGACACAGAGGTCCCCGGCACCCACGGGCAGGCGGTGTTCACCGCGCACGGCCACGCGGCCCTGCTGGACGAGTTGCCGGTCCCGCCCGCGCGGGACACGGCGCACTTCGGAACGCTGCCGGACATCATGCCGCTGATCGCCCAGCACGCCCCCGGGATCCCGTACCTGGCGGTGCGGGTGCGCTACGGCGGACGTCACTCCACGGACGCGACGGGCACCGTGCGCGTCGACGCCGAGGCCGGCCTCTGGCCCCTGACCAAGGTCGCGTCCGGGTACCGTCTGCACGAGGAGGTCCCGGCGGGCGACTGGCCGCGGGCGGCCCGGGTGATCGGCCGGGAACTGGCGGGCCACGCACGGCGCATCGACTGCGAGGCGGTGGTCGTCGCGGGAGACGCCTGGGCCCGCGGCATCCTCGTCAACCGGCTTCCCGCGCCGCTGCGCGGACATGTCACCACGGTGGAGGGCACGGGCGACTGGGTGCCGGGGCGGGCCCTGCTGGAGCAGCAGCTGGAGAGCCTGTTCAGGGGACGCATGGCCGCGCACGACCGACGCCTTCTGAACGTCTTCCTGGCCCAACGCGCCCACGGCACGGTGACGGCAGAGGGACTGCCCGCCGCCGTGGCGGCCCTGCAGCGGGGCCAGGTCAAGGCGCTGCTCCTGAACAACCACCCCGAGTCGCCGCTGCGCCTGTGGGTCGGCCCGGAACCCGGCCAACTCGCCCTTACCGAAGAGGAGTTGCGCTCCTACGGCGTCCAGGACGTACGCCGGGAGCGCGCCGACGCGGCACTGACCCGGGCGCTGGTCGGCACCCGGGCGGAACTCGTCCTGGTGCCCGAGCGGGAGGCTCGGCTGCACGAGGGCGTGGGCGTCCTGCTGCGCTGTCCGCTGCCCCGCGACGGCCAGGACGCACCGGGGACATGACGTCCGCGCGACTCAGCGTGCCGCGCGGCCCCACTGCGGTCCGACCTCGCGCCACTCGGCCTCCCAGGCGCGGGCACGGCGCCGGTCGAGCGCGGCGCGGGCCGCACAGCATCCGGCGCCGGCGGCACCCGCGACGGCGAGCGACACCAGCGCGCCCGTGGCCGCCGCCTGTGTCGCGGCCTGCGACGGGGTCAGGGGCGGGGCAGTGACCCGGTGGTGCTGATCGGTCCATATCCCGATCCGGTCGCCCGCTTGGAAGGCGGGCGCGACCAGGGTCCGGGCCTCGTGCCGGGTGCCGTCCGGTTCCGTCCAGCGGACGGTCCCCGAGACCCGGTCGTCCGGCGTCGTCACACTGTCGCCGCCGGGCCGGGCCGTGGCGGCCAGGACGGCGGTGGCCGGGTGCCGCTCCACCTGCTGCCGGGCGAGGCCGTCCGCCGCGGCCTGGCCGGCGACCACCCCCGTCAGGGGAGCGCCCGCCGCGATGACGGCCCACGTGGCCAGCAGGACCCAGCTCTCGATCACGTCCTCACGCCGGCGCATCGGATTGCTCCGCCACCGCCACAGCGGACGCCGGCCGGGTGTGTTCGCCCTCATCGCTGCTCCCTCCGGACCTCCGACCACCACCGGGCCCTCCGGTCACCCCCGGCCCGCCGAGCGGACGGTCGCCTGAACGGCTCCCTCCACCTTCAGCCTGACATCCTTCCGGGCCGCCGTCCTGGGGCCGCCCGACGCGGGCACACCGGCCGTACGTCCCCGCCGGGGCGGGACCCTGGGCCCACCGTCCGCCGGGCCGGTCGGCCCACTCCCGCCGCGGCCCGGACGCGCGACACTGGAAGTGCGCGCGGAGCACGGAGCGCGCGCAGTACGACCCGAGACCGACACGGTCCTGGTCCGGAGGAGAAGACGGGCACCAGGACCATCCCGGTGCGGCGCGTCCGAGCAGGGGGCGCTCCATGCCGCACCCGGGTGCGCGGCCGGTGTGGCGCCGGCCGCGCACCCGCCGAGGGACGGTGCGGGGACGAGGAGGGTGACCGCCATGCTGAGACCCGTCGTGGCCGGCCTGGACGGTTCGCGCGAGAGCCTCGCCGCGGCCCACTGGGCGGCCAGGGAGGCCCTCCGGCGGGGGCTGCCGCTCCGGCTGGTGCACGCCTGGGAGGGTCTGCCCGACGCCGCCGGGAGCGCGGGCCTGCCCGAGGTGCGCGTGCCGCAGTTCCGTGCGCGCCGGATGCTCAGGGACACGGTCGCCGAGGTGGCCGCGTCGTACCCGGGCCTCGACCTGTCGAGCGAGCAGGTGCGCCGGCAGCCGGGTCCCGCGCTGCTCGACGAGGCGGCGCACGCCGAGCTGCTGGTCATCGGCAGTCAGGGGCTCGGCGCGGTCGGAGGCTTCGTCCTGGGCTCGGTGGCCATGGCGACCGCCGTGCACGCCGAGCGCCCCGTCGTCCTCGTACGGGCGGGCGAGACGGCGGGGAGCGAACATCTGCCGGACGTCTTTGGACACGTCTCGACGCGGACCGCGCACCGTGACGTGGCGGTCGCCGTCGACACCGACGGCTCCTGTGACGACGTCCTGGACTTCGCCTTCCGCGCCGCCGAACTGCGCGGGGCACCCCTGCGGGTGCTGCATGCCTGGCACGTGCCGCTGACGCACGGGCTGCCGGACGCGCGCACCCGGGGATCGTTCCGGCAGGAGGCGGAACGGGAACTGGCCGCGCTGCTGGAGCCCTGGCGGCAGAAGTTCCCCGCCGTGTACGTGGCTGCGACCCTGCACGAGGGGCGCCCGGCCCACGTACTGCCGGGCGCCGTGAGCGGGTCGGGCCTGCTGGTGGTGGGCCGCCGCAGGCGGCACCCCGCGATCGGCGCGCACGCGGGTCCGGTCACGCACGCCCTCGTCCACCACGTCACCCGCCCGGTCGTGCTCGTGCCCCACGACGACTGAACCGGCCGGCGTTCAGCGCGGTTCCGTCACCGCCGGGCCGCTCGCGAGATCGCACTCGACGTCGACGACGCCCTCCACGGCCCGTACCAGGCGGGCGGCCACGGGCACCAGCGAGGCGTCCCTTATCCGGCCGGTGAGCGTGACCACGCCGTCGACGACGCCGACGTGGACGGGTTCCAGCGGGGCGGGGAAGAGGTAGGAGACGATCTCCCGGCGGATCTCCTCGGCCAGGTCGTCGTCCGACCGCATGAAGACCTTCAGCAGGTCGCCCCGGCTGACCATGCCCTCCAGCAGTCCCTCGCCGGTGACGACGGGCAGCCGCTTGACGCGGCGCCGGCCCATGATGCGCGCGGCCTCGGCGAGGGTGGCGTCGGAGTGGACGGTGACCGCCGGGGAGGTCATCAGCTCCCCGGCCGTCACCGCGCCCGCCTTGGCCAGGTCGGGCAGCCGGCGGAGCTGGGTGAACCGGTCGGGGTCGCTGTCGCGGAACTCCTCCTTGGGCAGCAGATCGGCCTCGGACACGACACCGATCACGCGTCCTTCGCCCTCCAGCACGGGAAGGGCGCTGACCTTCCACTGCGCCATGAGGCCGACGATCTCCTTGAACGGGGCGTCGCGTCCCACGGCCACGACCGTGTGCGTCATGACGTCGCTCACGATGTGCGGGCTGCCGTGCACGGTGTCCTCCTCGGGACGTCGGCGCGGTCGCGGCCGGTTCACCTGCCGCCGCTGCCGTAGGGGGCGTACAGGTCGAGCAGCCGGATACGGGCCGCCTGCAGTCGGTCGGCGACCACGGCGCCGACCCAGACGGCGATGGCGCGGCCGAACTCGGGGTCCTCCCGGCACAGCTCGCGCACGGCCTCGGCGTCGAACTCGTACGCCCGCACCGGGCTGGTGGCCTCGGCGCCGAGCTGCCACACGTGGGGCGTGAAGTGCCAGGACCAGCCGACGAGTTCGCCGTGGCCCAGGGTTTCGATGACGGCGGCGCTCCGGCCCGGGATGTGCAGGTCCAGGGCGACGGTGCCGGTCCGGATGATCCAGAACCGGTCGGCGTGGCGGCCCTCGTGGAACAGCCGGGAGCCCATGTCGAAGGAGGTCTCGCGGGCGAGCCGCATGAGCCGCGCACGGTGCTCGGCCGGAAGGGCCGCGGCCCGGGTGGTGGTGGAGGTCATCGCTCCGGCTCCTCTCGTTCCTGCCGCCTCGCTCGGTCGGCGAGCGCGTCGTGCGGCGCGGCGGCTTCCCCGGCGCGGACGGTACCGACCGCGTACCGCGTGACGCACCGGCACCGGCCACGGCACCTGCTTCCGGCCAGGACCGCGGTGGAGGGGAACGTCCTGCCGCCGCGCTGCTGTCTCCAGCCTGGTCCCGTACGCCCAGCGCCGCCACAGGCCGCCCGGGCCCGCCAGGGGGCCCTTCGGCCCCACATCCCACCCGGCGGCCCATCCGGCGGTCCACCCCGGCCCGCGCCGGCGGAGGCGTACGTGCTGTCCGCGGGCAAGCGTGAGGGCGGGCCCCAGAGGACCCGCCCTCGTCCGATTGCTCGGGATGTCGTCCGTGCGACGGTGGTTACTTGACGACGGTGACGCGGTTGGCGGCCGTCGGCGTGTACGGCGCGGCGGCCGAGGTGTTCGCCGTCAGGTAGTCGACCAGGGCGGCCAGGTCGTCGCTGCCGACGAGCTGGTCGGTGCCCTTGGCGAACTCGGTGAAGCCGTCACCGCCGTCGGCCAGGAAGGAGTTCATGGCGACGCGGTAGGTGGCGTTGGGGTCGACCGGCTTGCCGTCCACCCGGATGGAGTCCTCGACGACGCGGTCGGCGCCCGTCTTGGTCAGGTCCAGGGTGTAGGTGAGGCTGCTGGAGATCTGAAGGTACTTCGGGGCGGCGGCGTTGCTGCCGCTGACCTGCTGCTTCAGCACGGTGACCAGCTGCGCGCCGGTCAGGTCCTTGAGGTTGACCGTGTTGCTGAAGGGCTGCACCGCGAAGCCCTCACCGAAGGTCACGACACCGTCGCCCTCCTTGCCGGAGGCGGCGTAGACCAGGTCGGCGCGGATGCCGCCCGGGTTCATCAGCGCCACGACGGCACGGCTGTCCAGGGACTTGGCGTGCGCGAGCTGCGCGTCCGCGATCAGGTCACCCAGCGGCGACTCGACGGCACCGGTGCGGGTGACGTCCTTGGTGATGTAGCCGACCGGCTTGTTGGCGACCGGCGCGGCCAGGGTCTGCCAGTAGCCGAGCAGCTGCGTCAGGTCGGCCGCCTTGGACTGGGTCCGGTCGACGACGCGGTTGGAGCCCTTGACCGTGGCGCGGACGATGTCGTCGGTGCGCGGGTCGTACTTCATGTTCAGCTCGGTGAAGAGCCGGCCGTAGGAGGCGGCGCTGGTCACCAGGCGCGGGTGGCCCGCCGGGTCCGGGATGGAGCAGACGTACGCGTTGTGGGTGTGGCCGGTGACGAGGGCGTCGACCTCCGGCGCGACCTCCTTGGCGATGTCCACGATCGGACCGCTCAGACCGGTGCTGCCGCCCGCGTCGCAGTCGTAGTTGTACGCCGAGGAAGCCGGGAACCCGCCCTCGTGGACGAGCGCGACGATCGCGTGGACGCCCTGCCGCTGGAGTTCCTTGGTGTACTTGTTGATCGTCTCGGCCTCGTCGAGGAACTTCAGTCCCTTGACGCCCGCGGCCGTGACGACGTTCGGCGTGCCCTTGAGGGTGACGCCGATGAAGCCGACCTTCGCGCCCTTGACGTTCTGGACGACGTACGGCTTGAGAAGCGGCTTGCCGGTCTTCTCGTTGATCACGTTGGCCGACAGGATCGGGTAGTCGGCACCCGCGAACTTGCGCCCCTTGGCGTAGCAGCCGTCGACCGGGTGGCAGCCGCCGTTCTGGAGGCGGAGCAGCTCGTCCTTGCCCTCGTCGAACTCGTGGTTGCCCACGCCCGTGACGTCGAGGCCGAGCTTGTTCATCGCCTCGATGGTCGGCTCGTCGTGGAAGAGGCCGGACAGCAGCGGGCTGGCGCCGACGATGTCGCCGGCGGCGACGGTCAGCGACCGGTCGTGGCCCTTGCGCGCGGTGCGAAGGCTGCTCGCCAGGTACTCCACGCCGCCGGCGTCGATGTCCTTCGTGGTGCCGTCGGCCTGCCGCTCGGTGACCCGGCCGGAGGAGCCGGCCGGCGGCTCCAGGTTCCCGTGGAAGTCGTTGATGGCGAGGAGCTGGAGGTCCTTCAGCGGGGCCGAGTTGGCGTCGGGCCCGGCCTGCGCGGGGTTCGCGGCGACGAGGGCGCCGGCGGTGGCCAGCGTGGCGGCCGCGGCGAGGGCCGCGACGACGACTCTTCGGGGAGCCGGGCGGCGGGAGTGGGTAGGCGACATGGTGCCTTCCTGGTGGGACTGGGGAAAGTGGGGGCAGCTGGCCGAAGCCTAGAATCAACGCGCGTAGTTGTCAGGAACTTTGCGGTTACGGACAGGTTTCCATCTGGGAGACCTTCGTTGTTCAGGGCGGTTTTGACCGTTTCGCGCGGACGTCCAAAGCCGTCGTCCCGGTAAGGCCGCGGTGAGGGATCCGTGAGAAGTCGCTGCCGGCAGGAACGCGAGGATACCCACGGCTGCACCCCCCTCGGCCTCCGGGGTGTCCTCGGGGCCCCGGCCCGCCGGTCCGCCTTGCTGACCGGCCGTTTCCGTGGGCGCCGCGCCCCGCGAGCGCGACGCGCCGGACACCCGCACCCCGCCGCCCCGCCCGCGGCCGCCGGCCGCTACCGTCCGCTGGGGGCATGAACCGACTTGTCCCCTGTGGGCGAATGGAGAGGGATGCGAATGATTCCTGACGCGGTGACCGAACTGTCGGTCGGGCAGCTCGCCGAGCCGACGCTCGGTCGGCTGCTGTCCTCGTGGCAGCCCGACGTTCCGGCGCTGCTCGTGGTGGCCGTCCTGGGCGGACTGTACGGCTGGGGCGTGCTGCGGCTGCGGCGGCAGGGCCGGAGCTGGTCGCCCGCCCGTACCGCCGCCTTCACGCTGCTCGGACTGGGCACGCTGGTGGTGGCCACGATGTCGGCGCTGGCCGTGTACGACCACGTCCTGTTCTGGCCCGCCGCCGTGCAGAACATCCTGCTCGACCTGGTCGCGCCCCTCGGCCTGGCCCTCGGCGACCCGCTGCGGCTCGCGGTGGAGGCGCTGCCGGAGGACAGAGCGGAGCGGGTCCGGCGCGCGATGACCGGCCGGGTGGTGCGCCTGCTCACCTTTCCCCTGGTCAGCACGGCCCTCGTACTCGCCACCGAGCTCGTCGTCTACTTCACCCCGTACTTCGCCACCGCGCTGCGCGTCGGCTGGCTGCACGAGCTGATGTACCTCCATCTGCTCATCGCGGGCTGCCTGTTCGTCGTCCCCGTGCTCACCCGCGAGCAGGCGCTGCCGTCCTGGTGCACGCATCCGGTGCGGGCCGCGCTGGTGTTCCTGGACGGCATCGTCGACGCGGTGCCGGGAGTCGTGGTGATGACCCACGGAACACTGATCGCGGGGGCCTGGTACCAGCAGCACGCGCCCGCCTGGGCCACGGACGTCCACCACGACCAGCAGATCGGCGGCGGCGCGATGCTCAGCATCGCCGAACTGGTCGCGCTCCCCTTCATCCTGGCGATCCTGGCGCAGTGGGCGCGCGCCGAACGCGTCCAGAACGCCGCCCTCGACCGCCGCCTCGACCAGGAACTCGTCCGCGTCGCCGTCCCGCCCCGCTCACCCGGCGAACAGGCCCCGGCGTCCGCCCCCGTACGCGTCCGTCCCTGGTGGGAAACCGAGCAGAACGAGGTGGCGAGCAGAATCCGCCGCCACCACGGCGCCGACTGAACTCAGCCCCCGCCCGGGCGTGTTGCGTCGCCGGTGGCGTGTGCATGTGCGAGGGAACGGAGGCCGGCCCCGGTCGCAAGGACGAGGTGGGTCCCGGCGACGTCTTCGTCTGCTCGCCGGGACACGACGCCTGGGTCGTGGGCGACGAGCAGGTCGTGCTGTACGACTTCGCGGGCGTCATGGCACGGCCGTACGCGAGGCCGGGCGGGAGATAGTCACTTCCCGCTCACCAGCACCACCTCCAGGGTGCGCGGCCCATGTACGCCCTCCACCCGGTCCAGTTCGATGTCGCTGGTGGCGGAGGGGCCGGAGATCCAGGTCAGCGGGCGGGCCGGGTCGAGCCGGTCCAGTGCCTGCGGCACGGAGGAGACGACCTGGTCCGGGACGCGCACCACGCAGATGTGGTGGTCGGGGACGAGCGTGATCCGGCGGCGGCCCTGGTCGGGGGAGCCGTCCAGGACGAGAGTGCCGGTCTCGGCGATGGCGAGCGCGCAGCCGGTGACGACGCTGTCGACCCGGTCGAGTTCGCGCGCGGTGGCGTCGGGCCGGTCCGTGACCCGGGTGGCCTCGACGGCGGCCGGCCAGTCCTCTTCGAGCCCGGGCGGTACGAGGACGGTCTTCGAGCCCCGCTCGCCGAGCAGGTGGGCGATCAGCCGGGGCAGCGCGTCGGCGTCGCAGCGGTGCACGATCGCCCGGTAGTCGGCCAGGTTCTCGGCGAGCAGGTCCACCGTCTCCTCGGTGCCGCGCTCGCCGTGCTGCCGCAGATAGTCGCGGGACACCGCCCGCTCGTACGGCACGTCGTCCGGCGGTACGTCCGCGAGGGCGCGCCGTACCCGGCCCAGGATCCGGTCCCGGCTGTTCACTTCGCCGCCTCCTTGCCCCCGTGCGTGCGCTGCCACCAGTCGCGGAACGGTTCCACCGGCACCGGCGGCAGATCACGGGTCCCGGTCCAGGCCCGGCCGGGGCCGGGCAGGGCGCGGGGGTGGAAACGGCGGGTGCGGGACGCGAGCCGCTGTCCGCCGCGCAGGGCGCCGGGGCGGGTCAGGGCCCAGCGGGCCGCGCGCATCGCCGCGCGCTCGGCGGCGTGCCCCTTGGCCGGCTTGAGGAGCACCTTGTTGCCCGCCCGCGTCACCGGGCCGCCCTCGACGACGCGTTCGCGCAGGTGGACCAGCACCTCGGGGATGTCGATGGCGACCGGGCACACCTCGTAGCAGGCGCCGCACAGCGACGACGCGTACGGCAGGGAGGCGTCGATCTCGCTCGCGGTGCCGCGTAGCTGGGGGCTGAGGATGGCGCCGATCGGGCCCGGGTAGACCGAGCCGTACGCGTGCCCGCCGGCCCGCTCGTAGACCGGGCAGACGTTCAGGCACGCCGAGCAGCGGATGCACCGCAGGGCCTGGCGGCCGACCTCGTCGGCGAGGGTGTCGGTGCGGCCGTTGTCCAGCAGCACCAGATGGAAGGTCTCCGGCCCGTCGCCCTCGGTGGTGCCGGTCCACATGGACGTGTACGGGTTCATCCGCTCGGCCGTCGAGGAGCGGGGGAGTGTCTGGAGGAAGACCTCCAGGTCCCGCCAGGTGGGGACGATCTTCTCGATGCCGACGACCGAGATCAGCGTCTCGGGCAGGGTCAGGCACATCCGCCCGTTGCCCTCGGACTCGACCACGACCAGCGTGCCCGTCTCGGCGACGACGAAGTTGGCGCCGGAGACGCCCACCTTGGCCCGCAGGAACTTCTCCCGCAGGTGCAGCCGGGCGGCCTCGGCGAGTTCGACGGGCGCGTCCGTCAGCCCCTCGGGGGCCGGGCGGCCCCACCCGCCCATCTCGGAGCGGAAGATGTCCCGGATCTCGCCGCGGTTGCGGTGGATCGCGGGCACCAGGATGTGGGAGGGCCGGTCGTGGCCCAGCTGCACGATCAGCTCGGCGAGATCGGTCTCGTAGGCCCGGATGCCCTCGGCCTCGAGTGCCTCGTTGAGGCCGATCTCCTGGGTGGCCATCGACTTGACCTTGACGACCTCGCGCTCGCCCGTCGCCTTGACCAGCGAGGCCACGATCCGGTTGGCCTCGGCGGCGTCGACGGCCCAGTGGACGGTGCCGCCCGCGGCGGTGACCGCCTCCTCCACCCGCACCAGATACCGGTCCAGATAGCGCAGGGTGTGGTCCTTGATCTGCCGGCCCGCCTCCCGCAGCGCCGCCCAGTCCGGCATCTCCGCCACGGCCGCGGCCCGCTTGGCGCGGATGGTGTGCGTGGCGTGGCGCAGATTCCCGCGCAGGGTGGTGTCGCGCACGGCGTCGTGCGCGGCCCGGGGAAAGGACGGGAACACCGGGGAGCCGGGCATGCCCAGGAACGTCGCGCTCACGCCGCGGCCTCCTCGTTTGTGCCGGCCAGGATCTCAGCGATGTGCACCGGCCGCATCCGCGTCCCGAGGCGGGCCATCGTGCCGCCGATGTGCATCAGGCACGAGTTGTCGCCCGCGCACAGCACCTCCGCGCCCGTCGACTCGGCGTGGCGCACCTTGTCCGCGCCCATGGCCGCCGACACATCGGGGTTCTTCACCGCGAAGGTGCCGCCGAAACCGCAGCACTCCTCGGCCCCGGGCAGCTCCACCAGCTCCAGCCCCTTCACCGCCCGCAGCAGCCGCAGCGGACGGTCGCCCAGGCCCAGGCCGCGCAGCCCGTGGCAGGTCGGGTGATAGGTCACCGTGTGCGGGTAGTACGCGCCCACGTCCGTCACCCCCAGCACGTCCACCAGGAACTCGGTCAGCTCGTACGTCCTCGGCACCACCGGGGCCAGGGTGGCCGCGAGTCCGTCGCCGCGCCCCTCGGCCCGTGCGCGGGCGCCCATGCGCGGATACAGCTCCCGCACCATCGCGCCGCAGGAACCGGACGGTGTCACGATCGCCTCGTAGTCCCGGAAGACCTCCGCGAAGCGCCGGGCCAGCGGCTCGGCCTCGTGCCGGTAGCCGGTGTTGTAGTGCGCCTGCCCGCAGCAGGTCTGGGCCATCGGGAAGTCCACCTCGACACCCAGCCTGGTCAGGAGCTTCACCGTCGCGCGCCCGGTGTCCGGATAGAGCGTGTCGTTGACGCAGGTCAGGAACAGAGCGACACGCATCGCGGCTCCTCGTCGTCGGTCGTCGGACGGGTGTCGGGGGCACCGCCCGCACGCGCTCAGCGTAGTGGCGGAGTGATCGGGCGCGGGGTCCGGCGGGGAGATCCCCGCCCCCGGCGTGGCGGAGACCGCGAGCCCCCCTGGCCCGGCGAGACACCGGCCCATGGGTCGACGGCTCACGCTGTGACGGCTCACGCTGTGACGGCTCACGGGGTGACGGGGCCATGGGGTGACGGCTCACGGGGTGACGGCGGTGAGCCGGGCCTCGGCCGAGCGCCAGGCCGCCGCGTCGCCGCCCGGCTCGTACCGCACGAGCGGCTGCGTCCGGGCGAGCAGGGCCCGCATCCCGGCCCGGTCGCCGACGAGCCCGTGCGCGCGGGCCTGCACCAGGACGTTGCCGAGGGCCGCCGCCTCGGCCGGCCCGGCGACCACGGGCAGCCCGCAGGCGTCCGCGGTCAGCCTGCACAGCAGGGCGTTGCGGGCGCCCCCGCCCACGAGGTGCACGACGTCGACGGGGTGGTCGGCGAGCCGCTCGGCCTCCGCGACCGCCCGGCGATGGGCGAGGGCGAGGGAGTCGAGGACGCAGCGGGTGATCTCTGCGGGGGAGCCGGGCACCGGCTGGCCCGAGGCCCCGCAGGCCGCCGCGATCCGCTCCGGCATCCGGTCCGGCGCGAGGAAGACCGTGTCTCCCGCGTCGATGACCGACCGGAGCGCGGGCACCTCGGCGGCCTCCCGCAGCAGCTCGTCCAGGTCCGGGTCGCCCCAGGCCCGCAGGCACTCCTGGAGCAGCCACAGCCCCATGATGTTGCGCAGGTAGCGGACCGTGCCGTCGAGCCCCAGCTCGTTGGTGAAGTTGGCGGCGCGGCTGTCCTCGGTGAGCACCGGAGCGTCCAGCTCCAGACCGGCCAGCGACCAGGTGCCCGTGCAGATGTACGCGAACCGTTCCCCGGAGGCGGGCACCGCGGCCACCGCGGACGCCGTGTCGTGCGAGGCGACGGTCGTCACCGGCACGGGCCCGCGCAGCCCGGTCTCCCGCAGCACTTCGGGCCGCAGCACACCCGCCGGATCCCCGGGCCGGCGCAGCGGCGCGAACAGGTCCAGGTCGACACCGAGCCGGGCCGCGACCTCGTACGACCAGTCGTGCGTGCGCGGATCGACGAGCTGGGTGGTCGAGGCGTTGGTCAGTTCGGTGCCCTGCTCACCCGTGAGCCAGTACGTCAGCAGGTCGGGGATCAACAACAGGCGCCGTGCGGCAGCGAGTTGGGGAGAGGAGCGGGAGGCGGCCAGTTGGTACAGGGTGTTGAAGGGCGCGTACTGGACGCCGGTCGCCGCGTACAGCTCGGCGGCCGGCACCGTCGCCCACACCCTCCGCGCCACGCCCTCGGTGCGCGCGTCGCGGTAGTGGACGGGGTTGCCGAGCAGGGCGCCGTCCGCGTCGAGCAGGCCGTAGTCCACGGCCCAGCCGTCGATGCCGACGGAATCCACCCGCCCCGCCGCCCGCAGCCCGTCGAGCACCCCGGCGAACAGGGCGAGCACGTCCCAGCGCAGCCCCTCGGGAAGCCGTGCCGGCCGGTTGGGGAAGCGGTGCGCCTCGGTCAGCTCCAGCCGGTCGCGGCCGACCCGCCCGGCCATGACCCGGCCGCTGGACGCGCCGAGATCGACGGCGGCGTACGCCCTCACGTCCGGGCTCATCGCAGGAAGGCGGCCGCGACACCGGCGTCGACCGGGACGTGCAGCCCCGTGGTGTGGGTCAGCTCCCCGCCGGTCAGCGCGAAGACGGCGTTCGCCACGTGCTCGGGCAGCACCTCCCGCTTCAGCAGCGTCCGCCCGGCGTAGAACTCGCCGAGCTTGTCCTCCGGCACTCCGTACACGGCGGCCCGTTGCGCGCCCCAGCCGCCCGCGAAGATCCCGGAGCCGCGGACGACCCCGTCCGGGTTGACCCCGTTGACCCGGATCCCGTGTTCGCCCAACTCGGCTGCCAGGAGCCGTACCTGATGCGCCTGGTCGGCCTTGGTGGCCGAGTAGGCGATGTTGTGGGGCCCGGCGAACACGGCGTTCTTGGAAGCGATGTAGACGATGTCTCCGCCCAGCCCCTGGGCGATCATCACCCGCGCCGCCTCCCGCGAGACCAGGAACGACCCGCGCGCCATGATGGCGTGCTGGCGGTCCCAATCCTCGGCCGAGGTATCCAGCAGCGGCTTGGAGATCGAGATGCCGGCGTTGTTGACGACCAGGTCCACCCCGCCGAAGGCGAGCAGGGCCGCCTCGAAGGCACCCGCGATCTGCTCCTCGTCCGTCACGTCCACCGGCACGGCGACCGCCTTGTCGGGCCCGCCCAGTTCCCCGGCGACGGCGGCGGCGCTCCGGCCGTTCATGTCGGCGACGACGACGCACGCGCCCTCGTCGGCGAGCCGTCGCGCGATGGCCCTGCCGATGCCGCTGCCCGCGCCAGTGACGAGCGCGACCCGTGCCGCGAGCGGCTTCGGCGCGGGCAGCCGCCGGAGCTTGGCCTCCTCCAGTTCCCAGTACTCGATGCGGAACTTCTCCGACTCCTCGATCGGCGCGTACGCCGACACGGCCTCCGCGCCCCGCATGACGTTGATCGCGTTGACGTAGAACTCGCCGGCCACCCGGGCCGTCTGCTTGTCCTTGCCGAAGGAGAACATGCCGACGCCCGGCACGAGAACGATCGCCGGGTCCGCGCCGCGCATCGCGGGGGAGTCGGGCCGGGCGTGCCGTCGGTAGTAGGCGGTGTACTGCTCGCGGTACTCGGCGTGCAGCTCCTTCAGCCGGGCGATCGCCTGCTCCGAAGGAGCCGTCGGCGGCAGGTCGAGCACGAGCGGCCGGACCTTGGTCCGCAGGAAGTGGTCGGGGCAGGAGGTGCCGAGCGCGGCGAGCCGCGGATGCCCGGCACGGGAGAGGAAGTCCAGCACCACGGGAGCATCGCTGAAGTGTCCGACCTGCGCCCTGTCCTGGGAGGCGATGGCGCGCACGTACGGCGCGAGCGCCGCGGCCCGCTTCCGCCGCTCGCCCTCGGGCAGCGCCTCGTACCCCTCGACGACCGCCCCGAACGGCTCGGGCCTCCCACGCTCGGCGAGGAAGGCCTCGGCGGCGCGGATGATGTGCAGCGAGTTGCGCTCGCACTCCTCGGAGTCCGCGCCCCACGCGGTGATCCCGTGCCCGCCGAGCACGCAGCCGATCGCCCGCGGCTGGGCCTCCCTGACCGCGGCGATGTCCAGCCCGAGCTGGAATCCGGGCCGCCGCCAGGGCACCCACGCCACACGGTCCCCGAAGCACTCGGCGGTCAGCTTCTCCCCGTCGGCGGCGCAGGCGAGCGCGATACCGGAGTCGGGGTGCAGATGGTCCACGTGCGGGGCGCCGACCAGCCCGTGCATGGCGGTGTCGATGGAGGGCGCCGCTCCCCCCTTGCCGTGCAGGCAGTAGTCGAACGCGGCGACCATCTCGTCCTCGCGCTCGACGCCGGGGTAGACACCGGCGAGCGCCCTCAGCCGGTCCAGCCGCAGCACGGCGAGGCCGGCCTCGGTGAGTGTCCCGAGGTCGCCTCCGGAGCCCTTCACCCACATCAGCTCGACGTCGTCGCCGGTGACGGGATCGGTGCCGACGCCCTTCGCGGACGCGTTGCCGCCCGCGTAGTTGGTGTTGCGGGGATCGGCACCGAGCCGGTGGGACCGGGAGAGAAGGGCGGCGGCCTCGGGGTGAAGCGACACAGGGGGCTCCATTCAGGAGAGGGGAGGACACGAAGGGGCGCGGGCGGTGCCGATGGGGAACTACGCCCCCCACCCGGCCTGCCGGCCCCCCACCCGATCGGCGACGATCTTCTCCGCCCACCCCGACCGGCGATACGCCGCAAGAGGCTCGGGGTCCAGCCCCATCTCCTCCCGCACGTCACGCAGCAGCGGACGCACGTCCGTGTTGTACGCGTCCATCAGCACGGCGTTGGCCTCGAGCACGTCCCCGGAGCCCTGTGCGGCGGACAACGCGCTCCGGTCCACCAGCAACGCCTTGGCCGTCGCCTCCTGGACGTTCATCACCGACCGGATGATCGCCGGGATCTTCGCCTCGATGTTGTGGCACTGGTCGAGCATGAACGCGACCCCGGACGTCAACCCGCCCCCGCCTACCACCTCGTACATGATCCGGAAGAGCTGGAAGGGATCGGCCGCGCCCACCATCAGGTCGTCGTCCGCGTAGAACCGGGAGTTGAAGTCGAACCCGCCGAGCCTTTCCTCCCGCAGCAGGGTGGCGACGATGAACTCGATGTTCGTGCCCGGCGCGTGGTGCCCGGTGTCCACCACGACCCGCGCCTTCGGGCCCAGCTTCAGGCAGTGCGCGTACGCCGTACCCCAGTCCGGGACGTCCGTGGTGTAGAAGGCCGGCTCGAACAGCTTGTACTCCAGCAGCATCCGCTGACCCTCGCCGAGCCGCTCGTACACCTCGGCCAGCCCCTCGCCCAGCCGGTCCTGCCGTCCCCGTATGTCGTCCTGGCCGGGATAGTTCGTGCCGTCGGCGAACCAGAGCTTCAGATCGTTCGATCCGGTGGCGTCCATGATGTCGACGCATTCCAGCAGATGGCCGACCGCCTTGCGCCGCACCGCCGCGTCCGGATGGCAGATGCTGCCGAGCCGGTAGTCGTCGTCCTGGAAGGTGTTGGAGTTGATCGCGCCCAGCCTCAGACCGCGGTCCTCGGCGTGCCGGGCGAGCGCCGCGTAGTCGTCCACCTCGTCCCACGGGATGTGCAGGGCGACGGTCGGCGCGACGCCGGTGACGGCGTGTACCTGGGCCGCGTCGTCCACCTTCTCCCACGGCGTACGCGGCACGCCTGCCTGCGCGAACACCTTGAAGCGTGTCCCCGAGTTCCCGTACGCCCACGACGGCGTCTCGACGGCCTGGGTCCTGAGGGCGGCCTTCACCGCGGCGAGGTCGGTCACTTCGAGGCTCCTGTGACGGCTTTTGGGACGGCTTCGAGAACCAGCTCCGAACCAGGTCTGAGCCGGCTCTTGCGATCGACGCGTATGAATCGATTCAGCCCCTGAAGCTATGAGCCGCCGGTGAGGGTGTCAACCCTTCCGCCATGGGCGACGCTCCGTAATCCCTTGAACTGCCGCCCGGTTGTCGATCCCGCACGGTTTTCGCTCCGCGCCCATTGACGTGACATCCGCTCCCGGCCTAACGTCCCGGCCACCAGGTTGAAACCTTTCACGACGTGGGGCGGCACTCCGCCGGCGTCGTCGAGGAGCCCCCATGACTCACCCGTCCGACACGGGTCCGGCCCCGGTGCTGGCGCTCAGGGACATCTCGAAGTCCTTCGGCGCGGTGCGTGCCCTCAGGAACGTCTCCCTGGAACTGCTTCCGGGAGAGGTGCACGCCCTCGCCGGGGAGAACGGCGCGGGCAAGTCGACCCTCATCAAGATCCTCGCCGGGGTGCACCGGCCCGACGCCGGCCAGGTGCTGCTCGACGGCGAAACCGTCGTCTTCCACGGCCCGGGGGACGCCCGGGACGCCGGTATCGCCGTGATCTACCAGGAACCGACGCTCTTCCCCGATCTGTCGATCGCCGAGAACATCTTCATGAGCCGCAGGCCCCGGCGGGCTCTGGGCCGTATCGACCACGACGCCACCCGTGACGCCACCCGGGTCCTGATGCGGCGGCTCGGTGTCGACCTCGACCCCGACCGTCCCGCGCGCGGACTGTCCATCGCCGACCAGCAGATCGTCGAGATCGCCAAGGCGCTCTCCTTCGACGCCCGCGTCCTGATCATGGACGAGCCGACCGCGGCCCTGACCGGCAGCGAGGTCGCCCGCCTGTTCGGCGTCGTACGCGCCCTGCGCGATCAGGGCGCCGCGGTGCTGTTCATCTCGCACCGCCTGGAGGAGATCTTCGAGATCTGCCGGCAGGTGACGACCCTGCGCGACGGCGCCCGGATCGCCGTCGAGCCGCTGGACGGCATGACCGAGGACGACCTCGTGCGGCGCATGGTCGGCCGCGACCTCGACGAGCTCTACCCCAAGCAGGACGTGACACCGGGCGACATCGCGCTCAGCGTGCGCAGGCTGACCCGCGAGGGCGTCTTCGCCGACGTCTCCTTCGACGTGCGGCGCGGCGAGATCGTGGGCCTGGCCGGACTGGTCGGCGCCGGGCGCACGGAGGTCGCCCGCGCCGTCTTCGGCATCGACCGGTGGGACGCCGGCGAGGTCGAGGTCGACGGACGCCGGCTCACCAATGGCGCCCCGTCCCTCGCGATGGCCGCCGGGCTCGCCCTGGTCCCCGAGGACCGGCGCGCCCAGGGCCTGGTGATGAACATGTCCATCGAGCGCAACATCGGCCTCACCGGACTCCGGACGACCGTGAGGGCCGGACTGATGGACCGCGGCGCGGAACGCAGCCGCTCCCTGGACTGGGCGGTCAGGCTCCGGGTCAAGTACGCCAGGATCGCCGACGCCGTCTCCACGCTCTCCGGCGGCAACCAGCAGAAGGTCGTCCTCGCCAAGTGGCTCGCCACCGGCCCCAGGGTGCTCATCGTCGACGAGCCGACCCGCGGCATCGACGTCGGCACCAAGGCCGAGGTGCACCGGCTGCTCGGTGAACTGGCCGCCGACGGGGTCGCCGTCCTGATGATCTCCTCCGACCTGCCCGAGATCCTCGGCATGGCCGACCGGGTGCTCGTGATGCACGAGGGCCGGCTGACCGCCGAGATCCCCCGCTTTGACGCCACCGAGGAAGCCGTGATGGCCGCGGCCACGGGGAGGGCGGCGTGACCACGACCGCTTCCGACCCCGCCCCCACCGCCGAGGCGCACCGGTCCAGCGGCACCCGCCTGGTCGACCGGGTGTTCAGGATGCGTGAACTCGCCATCCTGGTCGTCCTGCTGGCGCTGATCGCCGTCGCCCAGGCGGGCAACAGCGCGTTCCTGTCCGAGCAGGGCGTCAAGGACCTGCTGCTGAACGCGACCATCCTGGTGCTCGTCGCCACCGGCCAGTCCCTGGTCGTCATCACCCGCAACGTCGACCTGTCGGTCGGCTCCACGCTCGGCATCAGCGCCTTCGCCGCCGGTACGTGGCTGCAGGGCGGCGGGAACCCCGTCGTGGCCGTCGTCCTCGCGGTGCTCGTCGGGGTCGGCTTCGGCCTGCTGAACGGACTTCTCGTCAGCCTCGGCCAGGTACCCGCGCTCGTCGTCACCCTCGGCACGCTCTACATCATCCGCGGCATCGACTCCGTCTGGGTCGGCTCCCGCCAGATCACCGCGGCCGACCTGCCCGGCGGCTTCGTCGACTTCGGCTCCGGCGGCGTCCGGATGGTGCCGTACCTGGCGCTGATCGCCCTCGCCGTCCTGATGGTGACGGCGTACTGCCTCAAGCACTACGCCGGCGGCCGCGAGCTGTACGCGCTCGGCTCCAACCCGGAGGCCGCCCGCCTCGCCGGCATCCCGGTGCGCAAGCGCGTCCTGGCCGCCTACACCCTCTGCGGCGGCCTCGCCGGTCTCGCCGGGGCGATGTACCTGGCCCGGTTCGGCAACGTCGACTCCGGCACCGGCAGCGGATACGAACTCACCGTCGTCAGCGCGGTGGTGGTCGGCGGCGTGGTCTTCAACGGCGGCTCCGGCAGCGTGTACGGAGCGGCCCTCGGCGCCCTCCTGCTGACCTCCGTGAACAGTGTGCTGCCCGCACTCGGCGTCAGCTCCGTCTGGGTACTGGCGATCAACGGCGTCCTGCTCCTGCTCGCCATCGCGGTCGACCGGGTCGTCGCGCTGCGCGTGGCCTCGGCCCTGAAGAAGAGGAACGCCCGCCATGGCTGACTCCACCCTCTCGCGAGCCGTGCGCTGGGACACCGTCGTCGGTGCCCTGCTCGTCGTGGTCCTGCTGTTCTCCTTCGGACTCGTCGACGGCTTCGGCAACGCCCTCAACCTGTCGTTCCTGATCGGCAACACCCTGCCGATCGCGCTGATCGCCCTGCCGATGACCCTCCTGGTGGTCTCCGGTGAGATCGACCTGTCGGTGGCCTCCACCGCCGGACTGTCCGGCGCGGTGATGGGCGCCCTGTGGAACCAGGGCATGGCGATCGAGACGATCATCCCGCTGTGCCTGCTGCTGGGCGCGGTGTGCGGCCTGGTCAACGGCCTGCTGGTGACCATGCTCGGACTGCCGTCCCTCGCGGTGACCATCGGCACCCTCGCCGCCTACCGCGGCGTCGCGCAGATCGTGCTCGGCTCCGACGCGGTGACCGACTTCCCGGACCAGTACCTGGACTTCGCGGCCGGACGCGTCGGGAACACCTTCCTGCCACAGGCGTTCCTGCCCTTCCTGCTCCTGCTGGCGATCGCCGTCGTCACCCTGCACGCCACCCCCTTCGGGCGAGCGCTGTTCGCGATCGGCGCCGGCGAGGAGGCGGCCCGGTTCGCCGGCATCCGGGTCAGGCGGGACAAGCTGATCCTGTTCGTCGCCACCGGCTTCATGTCCGCCCTGACCGGCGTCTTCTGGGCCCTGCACTACGCGAGCGCCCGCTACGACAACGCCACGGGACTCGAACTCTCCGTCGTCGCGGCGGTGTTGCTCGGCGGCATCGACTTCGACGGCGGGAAGGGCACGCTCGGCGGCGCCGTCGCCGGTGTCTTCCTGCTCGGCGCGCTGCAGAACGTGATGAGCCTGCTGAACGTCTCCGCCCAGTCGCAGATCGTCGTCACCGGCGTCCTGCTCGTCGTCTCCGTGCTCGGCCCGCGGGTCGCGCGCCAGGTCTCCGCCGCCCGGAGCGCGCGCCGAGCGGCCCCGGCGCCCGAGCCGCCCAAGGCAGCCAAGTCAAGGGTGCCCAAACCGACTTCGTAGCCCGCTCCGCCCACCCCGCCGCCCCCGTAAAGGACTTCATCATGCGCAAGTCGACGATCCGCCGCGCCTGCGGGGCCCTCGCCGCCGCGACCTCCCTCGCCCTGGCCGCCACCGCCTGCGGCGGCACCACCAAGAACGACGTCGGCAGGGAGAGCGGCGCCACCGCCTCCTCGGCCGGCCATGCCGACCCGGACGCCCCGACCAAGAAGGGCCTGACCATCGGCTTCCTGCCCAAGCAGGTCAACAACCCCTACTTCACCTCCGCCGACAACGGCGGCAAGAAGGCCCTGGAGGAACTGGGCGAGAAGTACAAGGAGGTCGGACCGTCCAGCGCCACCGACACCTCCGGCCAGGTCTCCTACGTCAACACCCTCACCCAGCAGCAGGTCGACGCGATGGCCGTGTCCGCGCAGGACCCGGGCGCCCTGTGCACCGCGCTGAAGCAGGCCATGAAGAACGGCATCAAGGTCGTCACCTACGACTCCGACACCAAGCCCGACTGCCGCGACGCCTTCGTCTCCCAGGCGTCCGCCGAGGACCTCGGCCGCACCGAGGTGCAACTGCTCGCGCGGCAGATCGGATTCAAGGGCGAGATCGCGATCCTGTCCGCCGCGCAGACCGCGACGAACCAGAACACCTGGATCGACTACATGAAGCAGGAGCTCAAGGACCCCAAGTACAAGGACGTCGAGCTGGTCAAGGTCGCCTATGGCAACGACGACGCACAGGCGTCCTTCCAGCAGACCCAGGGCCTGCTCCAGCAGTACCCGAACCTGAAGGGGATCATCTCCCCGACCACCGTCGGCATCAAGGCCGCCGCCCAGTACCTGTCCGGCTCCAAGTACAAGGGCAAGGTCAAGCTGACCGGCCTCGGCACTCCCAACGACATGCGCACGTACGTCAAGAACGGCACCGTCGAGGCCTTCGAGCTGTGGGACCCGGCCAAGCTCGGCGAGCTGGCCGCCTACACCGCGGTCGCCCTCGCCTCCGGGCAGATCACCGGCAAGGAGGGCGAGACCTTCGAGGCCGGCGCCATGGGCTCGTACACCATCGGCGAGGACGGCCTGATCAACCTCGGCAAGCCGACCGTCTTCGACGGCAGGAACATCGACCAGTTCCACTTCTAGAGCCGCGGGCACCAGTCACCGAGCGCGCCCCGTCCCCCCGTCCGTGACCCGCGCGGATGTGCGGTGCCGTGACGGTAATGTGAAGGCCCGCCGCCGCCCCTCGCATTCCTGGAGGTTTCCGCTCGATGGCCCCATCGGTGGGTATCAAGGACGTCGCACGCGCCGCCGGTGTCTCCGTGGGCACGGTCTCGAACGTCATCAACCGTCCCGAGACCGTCGCCACCGAGACCCGGGCCCGCGTGCAGTCCGCGATCGACCGGCTCGGCTACGTCCGCAGCGAGTCCGCGCGTCAGCTGCGGGCCGGCCGCAGCCGGATCATGGGGCTGCTCGTCCTCGACATGGGCAACCCCTTCTTCGTGGACGTCGCCCGGGGCGCCGAGCGGGCGGCCCGCGCGGCCGGGCTCGGCGTGATGGTCTGCAACAGCGCGCAGAGCCCCGGCGAGGAGGCCGAGTACCTGTCCCTCTTCGCCGAACAACGGGTGCGCGGGGTCCTGCTCACCCCTGCCGACACCACCGGCCGCAACATCGCCGCCCTCCGCCGCCACGGCATCCCCTTCGTCCTCGTCGACCGGGTCGCCGAGGGCGCCACCGAGTGCTCGGTCTCCGTGGACGACGTGGCGGGCGGCGCGCTCGCGGTACGGCACCTGGTCGACGCGGGGCACCGCTCCCTCGCGTACGTGAGCGGCCCGCCCGGCCTGAACCAGGTGCGCGACCGCCGTACCGGCGCCCTGAACGCGCTCGCCGAGGCGGGACTCGGACCCGACGCGCTGCGCGAGCTGCCCACCGAGCGCCTCGACGTGGCCGCCGGACGGGACGCGGGCGCCCGCCTCCTCGGCCTCGCCGGCCGGCCCACGGCCGTCTTCTGCGCCAACGATCTGCTCGCCCTCGGCGTGCTGCAGTCCATGTACGCGGCCGGGGTCCGGGTCCCCGAGGACCTCGCCATCGTGGGCTACGACGACATCGAGTTCGCCGCCGCCGCGGCCGTGCCGCTCACCTCGGTCCGCCAGCCCGCCGTCACCATGGGCGCCCTGGCGGCGGAGCTGCTGCTGGAGGAGACCGGGCAGCCGGCGGCGCACGAGCACCGGCGGGTGGTGCTCCAGCCGGAACTGGTGGTGCGCGGCTCCAGCCTGCCCGGGCGCCCACCGGCCGCCCAGTGACGCGTCCACCGCGCGCTCCGCACGAATTCCCGGTCCCCGCGGTCGGACGACGGAGGAACATGTGCTGAACTGGGACGCGGCCGTAAACCCTCCGTCCCGGGAGAACCCTTGACCGTCAGCTACCGCCACCCCGGCGTCGTCCTCACCGACCGCACCTTCACCGTGCCGCTCGACCACGACGACCCCGCCGGGGAGACGATCGAGCTCTACGCACGTGAGGCCGTCGCGCGGGACAAGGCCGGCCAGGACCTGCCGTGGCTGATCTACCTCCAGGGCGGTCCCGGCTTCGGGGCGAACCGTTTCATCGGACGGCAGGCCTGGTTCGGCCGGGCCCTGGAGGACTACCGGGTCCTGCTCCTCGACCAGCGCGGCACCGGCCACTCCACGCCCGCCAACCGCCAGACGCTGCCCCTGCGCGGCGACGCCGCCGCACAGGCCGACTACCTCACGCACTTCCGCGCCGACTCGATCGTCCGCGACTGCGAGGCGATCCGCCCCGAGGTGACCGGCGGCGCGCCCTGGACCGTCCTCGGGCAGAGCTTCGGCGGCTTCTGCACCGTGAACTACCTGTCCACCCACCCCGAGGGCCTGGCCGCCGCCCTGATCACCGGCGGCCTGCCCTCGCTCGACGCCCACGCCGACGACGTCTACCGGGCCGCCTACCCGCGCATCGAGCGCAAGGTCGCCGCCCACTACGCCCGCTACCCGCAGGACGTCGACCGCGCCCGCCGCATCGCCGACCACCTGCTCACCCACGACGTGGTGCTCCCGAACGGCTACCGGCTGACCGTCGAGGCCTTCCAGTCGCTCGGCATCATGCTCGGCGGCGGCGACGGCAGCCACCGCCTCCACTTCCTCCTCGAGCACGCCTTCGTCCGCACCCCGGGCGGGCCGGAACTGTCCGACGCCTTCCAGGAGGAGGTCCAGGGCCTGCTGTCGTACGCGGGCCACCCGCTGTACGCTCTCGTCCACGAGGCCATCTACGGCCAGGACGCCCGCCCCACCGCATGGTCGGCCGAGCGGGTCCGCGCGCAGTTCCCGCAGTTCGACGCCGCCAAGGCCCTAGTCGGCGACGGGCCGGTGCTGTTCACCGGCGAGACCGTGCACCCCTGGATGTTCGACTGCGACCCGGCGCTGCGCCCGCTGCGCGAGACCGCCGAACTGCTCGCCGCCCGCACCGACTGGCGGCCCCTGTACGACCCCGCCCGCCTCGCCGCGAACGAGGTCCCGGTCGCCGCGGCCGTCTACCACGACGACATGTACGTCGACACGGCCCACGCCCTCGCCACCGCCCGCGCGATCGGCGGCCTGCGCACCTGGGTCACCGACGAGTTCGAGCACGACGGCGTCCGGGCGGGCGGTCCCCGCGTCCTGGACCGGCTGCTCGGGCTCGTCCACGGCGACCTCTGACGCCGGCGGCATCGGCCGGTCCGGGGCCCCTCACCTGCCGCGGCACTAGGATGCCCGGAAGGTGCGGGGGAACGGGGTGGGGAAGAGATGTCCGGCACGGGTGACGAGGAAGTCCTGGCAAGGAGCTTCGAGAAGCACCGGCCGCAACTGCGGGCGGTGGCCTACCGCATGCTCGGCTCGGTGCCCGAGGCCGAGGACGCCGTCCAGGAGGCCTGGCTGCGGCTCACCCGCACGGACACCGGTGCCGTCCGCAACCTCGGCGCCTGGCTCACCACCGCGACGGGCCGGGTCTGCCTCGACCTGCTGCGCTCGCGGAAGGCCCGCCGCGAGGAGCCGATCGACGACACCTTCGTCCCGGACCCGGTGCTCCGGCCCCTGGACCCGGCCGACCCGGAGCAGGAGGCGGTCCGGGCCGACTCGGTGGGGCTCGCCCTGCTCGTCGTCCTGGAGACGCTTCAGCCCGACGAGCGGCTGGCGTTCGTGCTCCACGACCTGTTCGCGGTGCCCTTCGACGACATCGCGCCGGTCGTGGAGCGCAGCGCCGCCGCCACCCGGCAGCTCGCCAGCCGCGCCCGCCGCCGGGTGCGGGGCGCCACCCCGTCCGCCGAGGCCGACCTGGCCCGGCAGAAGCAGGTGCTCGACGCCTTCCTCGCGGCCTCGCGCGGCGGCGACTTCGAGGCGCTCGTGGCCGTACTCCACCCGGATGTGGTGCTGCGGGTCGACGCCGGCGCGCTCGTCCGGGGCGCGGCCGCCTCGAAGGTGGTCCGCGGCGCGACGACGGTGGCCGCGCAGGCCCTCACCTTCTCGCAGTACGCGGGGACAGCCCGTTTGGTGCTGGTCAACGGCACGGTCGGGGTGGCCAACGTCCCCGAGGGCGGGCCGAGTTCGGTCATGGGCGTCGTCGTCGCCGACGGCCGGATCACCCACCTCTACATCCTGGCCGACCCCGAACGGCTCGGGCACCTGGACCTGATCGCCGCCTGGGCGGGCTGAACGGCCCCGGCCCGAAATCCGGTTGCCCGGCGGGCGACGGCCCTGACAGGGTCGTCCAACTCGACGACTCCGCCCGCTTCGTGGCGGTCACCGCCGCCTTCACGCGCTGAAAGGGGCCCGCACCGCGGGTCGACAGGCTGAACATCATGCAGGATCGGAAAGACTCCCCGCACGACCGGAGCGGGCTGCGCGGCGACTGCGCGCGGTGCTTCGGGCTCTGCTGTGTCGCGCTGCCCTTCGCCGCCTCCGCGGACTTCGCCCTGGACAAGCCCGCGGGGAGGCCGTGCCCGAACCTGCGGGACGACCACCGGTGCGGTATCCACACACGGCTCCGGCAGCAGGGCTTCACCGGGTGCACGGTCTACGACTGCTTCGGCGCGGGACAGAAGGTCTCGCAGGTCGTCTTCGGCGGACAGGACTGGCGGACGGGCTCCGGGGAGGACGCCCGGCTGATGTTCGAGGTCTTCCCGGTGGTGCGGCAGCTCCACGAGCTGCTGTGGTACGTGACCGAGGCGCTCGACCTGAGCGCCGCCCGCCCGGTGCACGGCGAGCTGCGCCGGGCGCTGGAGCGGATCGAACAGCTCACCCTGCTGCCGCCCGGCGAACTCGTCTCGCTGGACGTCGGCGCGCACCGCCAGGAAATCAACGTCCTGCTGCTGCGCACCAGTGAGCTGGTGCGCGCCGGGGCGCGGCGCGGCAAGGGAAAGCCGAAAGACCGGCGGGGAGCCGACCTGGTCGGGGCCCGGCTGAGGGGCGCGGACCTGCGCGGAGCCAGTCTGCGCGGCGCCTGCCTGATAGCCGCCGACCTCACCGGGGCCGATCTGCGGGACGCGGACCTGATAGGCGCCGACCTGCGGAACACGAATCTGACGGGCGCCGATCTGACCGGCGCGTTCTTCCTCACCCAGCCGCAGCTCGAAGCGGCCCGGGGCAGCGCAGCCACCCGGCTGCCCGGATCGCTCTCCCGCCCCGCTCACTGGACGGCGTAGCGCTGACTCGACGCCGCCTCCCGGTCGCGGCCCGCCCGGTCGACACGCCCTGCCTGGTTGGCACAGTCTCCGGCTCACCGGCCGGCTCGTCCCCGAGACGGAGCACCTGGTGTTCCACCCCACGCGCGTCGTGCTGCGGCAGCCGCCCGGCGCGGTCGTCGTCGGCGCCGAGGAGTTCACCGCCGCCGCGCCCGACCCGCTCGCCCTGGCGGAGGCCGGCCTGCTCACCCACCTCGCCGACGCCCACCCCGAGGCGGTGGAGCGGCTGACCAGGCTGGTCGGACCCGACAGTCTGCAGGGCGCGGTGCGCGTCCAGCCGCTCGCCGTCGACCGGCACGGACTGACCCTGCGCATCGAGCGCGCCCGCACCCACGGCGACGTACGCCTGCCGTTCCACGCGCCGGCCGACGACCTCACCGCGCTCACCGAACGCATGCACGTCCTGCTGCTCCAGGCGGGCGCCGCCTCCCGCCCGCGCGCCCTACAGTGGCAGCGCGCAGACGGCGACCGGTGAGGGGAACGGCGTACCAGCCAGGCGCAGCGCGCCGTTCGCACGGTCGACGTGGAAGACGCTGACCGTGTTCGACTTCTGGTTCGCGGCGAACAGCAGCGCGCCGTTCGGAGAGAACGCGATCTGACGCGGGAAGTCGCCCGCGACCGGCGTCGTGCCCAGCAGCTTCAGCCGGGCCCCGTCCGCGGCGACGGCGTAGCGCGCCAGGGTGTCGTGGCCCCGGTTGGCCAGGTAGGCGAAACGGCCGTCGGCCGTGACCAGGACCTGCGACGGGTAGTTCCTGCCCGCGCCCCCGCCCGTGGACTGCGTCGCGCCGACGGTCAGCCGGCCCGTGGGCCGGTCGTACGCGCACACCGCGAGGGTGTCGTCGACCTCGTTGGCGAGGTAGGCGTACCGGCCGCCCGGGTGGAAGGTCAGCTGACGCGGTCCGGCGCCCGGCCGGGTGTGTGCCTGGGAGACCTCGGTGAGGCGGCCCGTACGGGTGTTCAGGCGGTACGTGTAGACGGTGTCGGTGCCGAGGTCCACGGCGAGGACATGGCCGCCGTCGGGACTGGTGATGACCTGGTGGGCGTGCGGTCCCTGCTGTCCGGGGCCGGGCCTGGGGCTGGTGTGGGTGACCAGGTCGGCGCGCTCGCCGAGCGCGCCCGAGGCGGCTATCGGGTGCACGGCCACGCTGCCGGAGCCGTAGTTGGCGCTGAGCAGCCAGCGCCCGCTCGGGTGCACGGACAGATGGCAGGGCCCCGAACCGCCGGTGCTCCGGGTGCCGAGGACCCTGCGGTCGGCGAGCCGCACCGCGGTCACGCCGCCGTCCTGCCGCTCGTCGACCGCGTACAGCGTGCGGCCGTCGGGATGCACGGCGAGGTACGACGGGTCGGCGACCCCGGTGATGGCGCCCCGGCCGCCGACGGCGCCGGACACCGGGTCGTACACCGCCAGGCCTATGCCCTTGCCGCCGCCCGGCATGGACGTGTAAGTGCCCAGGTACAGCGGCCGGCGGCCGGGCGGCCTCGCCGCCGGCTGCCGAGCGCTCGCGGCGGCCTCCGGCGCGCTCACGGGCGTGGACCCGGACCGGGGTTTCGCGGGCGCCGGGACCGCCAGCACGGCGGCGGCTCCCGTCAGCGCTCCGACGAACTGCCGCCTGCTCCAGCCTTCCCCGGTCTTCCGGCGCCGCCCGGGCGGGAAAGATCCCCGTCGCGACGCCCTCGCACCACTGTCCATGCCCGCACCTCAAGGTCGTCGGCCTGTCCGGTCGTGAACTGCCACCTTGACGCGCGCCACCGCTCCCACGCAAACGCGGCGCCCGGCCACCGAACCCCCGAGGCCTGGTGGCGACGCCGCCGCCTCCACCGGGGCGGCGTCCCCGCTCCGGCCCCGGTCGGGCCGGCGAACGGGACCAGCCGACCGCGCACGCGCCGGTCCGCCGGCCCCTGGGCCCGTTCGCGGCCGGGCAACGGCGGCTTCTCGCGCCCGCCGCCGCGCCCAGTCCGTCCCCGACCGGGCCCGGAACCGGCCCCTCGGGTCGTGGGCGGCGCCCCCGACGTGCCGCGGCCGGACTCCGGTGCTCCGCGCAGGGGCCACGACGGTCGGCCGGCCCCGGGCGGCCGCGCGGCCCCGGCCGCACCGGCGCGGCGGTTCGCGGACCGCTCGCGTCGGTGCGGTCCGGATCCGTTCGGTGGCGGCCCGGTGTGCCTACCAGTCCCCGTCCTCCACCGGCTTGCCCGGCGCGTCCTTCAGGGGGCGCACCTGGTGCGGTGACGGCTCCTGCCACGGCTCGTGGTCGTCGCCGAGCCAGTCGCCGGCCGGGCGCACCGCCGACAGCGCGTCGGTGGGGGAGAGGTCCTCGGCGTCCTGGTCGTAGTAGTCGAACCAGGGCAGCCCGGCGCTCGTGTACGCGGCGCGGTCCACGGGCGACGGCGGGGGAGCCTCGCCGGTGATACGGCGCCACTGGGGAGGCGTCACCAGGTGCACGAACACCCGCCCCCCGGGCCGCCCGGACCAGGCGCCCGGCGGCCGGTCGTCCCGGTACACCTCCTGGCGCATGGAGCCGCCGACACCGAGCCCCATGGCGGGCGCGGCCCGGCGCGGCGCGGCAGGCGCGGCGCCGGGCGCGGGCGCCGCCGCTGCCGCCATGGGGGCGCCACCGCAGATCATGGTCGACCGGGCCGCCTCCCGCCGCCGCTCCTCCTCGCGCCACCGGGCCAGTTCGGCGTCGTTCAGCGAAAACGTCTGCAACTGCACGCCGCCCCACACCTCCTCGCCCGTGACCTGGCCCTCGACGCTCGCCCCCAGGCCCAGCGGCACGGCGACGAACTGGCGCACGGTGCCCTTGCCGGAGTTGATGCCGTCCAGCCAGGGCTGGCGGGGCAGCACCACGTAGTTCTGCGGGTCGCGGGACAGCCGGTCGCTCCACGGCCGGCCCGACACCGCGCACACCTTGCCCACGCCGACCTGAAGGGCGGCCGGCTCGGTCGTGCCCGCGAAGCTCAGCCACATCGCCTCTCGCAGATACACCGGCAGCATCACGCCGCCGCGCGCCCGCCACTGCCCGGGCACCGAGTCCGCGTAGTCGGCCACCCGCCGGACCGGGAACTCGCCCAGCCCCGGCGGCAGCGGATGCGTACCCTTCTCCGGCAGCCGCAGGGTGCGGATGAACCGCACCGCCACACCGCCCGGCAACCGCAGCGTGTTCCCGTCGATCCGCACCGTCGATCCGGTCATGCCTGCTCCCCTCCCTCACAGGACCGCGCCGTCCTGCGACCGCGCCCCTGACGCACAGAACGCCCCGCGACGCCCGCGCGGTTCCGCCGCTGCCGGACCGGCGCGCCCAGCCGGTCCCCGAGCCGGGCCAGCCGCGGGGCGCGCTCGCGCTGGGCGCGGGTGTGACGGTCCAGCTCCTCCAGGAGCCGGCGCGAACGGTGCTCGGTGTCCATCTCGTCGATGATCCGGTCGACCTCGGTGATCACCGCGCCGTACAGCTGCCACTGGCTCGCGTCCCGCTGCACCTCCTCCAGCAGCAGCCGCGCCACCTTGTCGCGGGCGGCGGAGGTCTGCCGAAGCTGCGCGGCCAGCCGGGACTCGGCCTCCTCCGCGCTCACGCTGACGTCCGTGGTGACCAGCACCGCGAAGCTGACCACCGCGTCGGCGATCTCGCACAGCAGCTCCTGCACCAGGGCACCGGTCTGCGGCGAGAACATCGGCTCGGGGACCCGCTGCTTCGCCAGGTCGGTGAAGGTGCGCGCCAGCACGCGCAGCACGACCGTGCAGATCTCCAGCGTGTCAAGACCGGTGCGCAGCACCACCCGGTGCAGCAGGCCCTCGCGCACCCGCGGATTGAGCCGCAGGCTGTCCTCGGCCTGCCTGAGGGCGGCGTCCACCTCGGAGATGTCGTGGTCCAGACGGCGGGCCTCGTGCAGCCGCTCCGCGGCGCGCTCCACGGGCGGATGCCCGGCCGCCTCCTCGCCCATCCGCAGCATCAGCTGCCGCACGCGGCGGGCCAGGCCCTCGATCGACGCTCCGGCCTGTTCGGTCCACACCGGGGGAGCGAGCAGCAGATTGCAGCCGAGGCCGACCACCGCCCCGATCAGCGTCTCCTCGACCCGCGCCGAGGCGGTACTGCCCACGGCGGTGACGCCGAGGACCAGCATCGCGCTGATCGCCACCTCGGGTACGAACTCGTCCACCCGCACCAGGTGCCCGACCGCCAGCGCCGCCAGGATCACCAGGGCGAGACTCCACCAGGTCAGCCCCACCAGCAGGGAGAAGGCGATGGCCACGAGGACCCCGGCCACCACCGAGTTCACCCGGCGGATTCCGGTGGTCAGCGTGGAGTAGAGGGTCACCTGGACGACGAGCAGGGCCGTGAGCGGCGCGGTCAGCGGCGCGGGCTCCGGACTCAGCCGCAACGCGATCACATACGCGATCGTCGCGGCGGTCGTGGAGCGCAGCGCCTGTACGACCACGGGGTCCCGGTGCCGCTTCACCACCCGAACCAGGGACGGGGTCCAGTCATGTACCTTGCGCATCCCTTGCGCAGTTCCCCGATCGCACGGGGGCCGAACGTGACCGGGCGGTGCGGTCAGACGTACAGCTTGTCCAGGAAGGCCGCCAGGTTGGCCGTGGTGCGGGCGATCTGCTGCTCCAGCGTGAGGCTCTCCTCGAAGCGGGCGCCGGAGTCCGGGACCTTCTTCCCGCGCACATAGAGCGAGCAGGCGAGGTCGGTGCACATGTACACGCCGACCGAGTTGCCCTCGCGGCCCGCCGCTCCGGCCTTGCGGGCGGTCATCAGCGAGACCCCGCCCCCGCGGTGCGTGGTCAGGCACAGCGAGCACATGCTGCGGTGCAGGAATCCGCGCTGCGAGGCGGGGAAGCGCAGGGCGACGCCCATGAGCCGGCCCTCCCGCTCGGTGACCAGATAGCTGCGGTCGGGCGCTCCCGGATCGCGCCAGCCCAGGAAGTCCAGGTCGTCCCAGGGGCGGTCACCGAGGTCCCTGGGGACGGACAGACGCTTGGCCTCGCCCTTGGAGCAGTTCACGAACGAGTCGCGCACGTCCTGCTCGGTCAGTGATCTCATGGGGGCCTCCGGAAATGACAGCACAAGTTGCCTAAGGGAATTAGTTTTGCGGCTAGGGTAAGCAGGAACCGAAAGGGGGTCCAATGGATTTCGGTGACCCGGACGCGCGGCCGGCGCGGTCGTGGGAGCGGGCCCGGCGCGCGCTGCGGGCCGCGGGCGTCCCGCCGGGCCGGCTCGCCCGGCTCCGCGCGCTGGGCGGCGGCACGTACAACAGCGTGGAGGAGCTGTGCCTGGCCGACGGCACCCGGTACGTGCTGAAGATCCCGCCCGCCCCGACCGCGCCCGGCCTGCGCTACGAGCGGGACCTCCTCGTCGGCGAGGCCGAGTTCTGCCGCGCGGCCGCGCGGGCCGGCGTGCCCGCGCCGCGCGTGGTCGCGGAGGGCGAGGACGCCGCCCGGCGCCACCTGCTGATGACCGCCTGCCCCGGCGAGCCCTGGGACGCTTCGGTGACAGACGCCGAAGCGGCCGGCCTGCGCGCCCGCCTCGGCGGCCAGGTGGCGCGGCTGCACCGGGTGACCGGCCCCGGCTTCGGCTACCCCTCCGGCGCGCTCGGCCCGCTCGCCCCCGACTGGCGCACCGCCTTCACCGCCATGTACGCCGCCGTCCTCGACGACGCCCGCCGCCACGGCGCCCCGCTGCCCCGGCCCGCCGACGAGATCGCCCGCACGGCCGAGGCCGCGTACGGCGCCCTGGAGGAGATCGCCGTGCCGCGCCTGGTCCACTTCGACCTGTGGCCGGGCAACATCCTGCTCGACCGCTCGGAGGCAGGCGTCCGCATCGGGGGCCTGATCGACGGCGAGCGCATGTTCTGGGGCGATCCGGCGGCCGACTTCGTCTCACTCGCCCTGCTCGGGGACATCCGGGAGGACGAGGCGTTCCTCGCCGGCTACCGCGCGGCCGGCGGCCGGGCCGAGTTCAACCGGACCGCCCGCCTGCGGCTCGCCCTGTACCGAAGCTACCTCTACCTGATCATGCTCACCGAGACGATTCCGCGCGCCCTGGGGCCGGATCACGAACACTGGGTGCGCGACCATGTCGCCCCCGAACTGTCCGCCGCCGTCGAGGAGATCGGCCGACTTACCGTCACCTCTTAATTTATTGCGTGGACTAAGGACCGCCAGAAGTCGCGCCCGGACGGCCCGCGGCGGTATGTTGCAGCTCGGGCACGGTTCGGGAGGGAGCCACATGGCGGGGCGGAACGGGCGCACGGTGCGCGATCTCAGAAGGGGCAACCGTTCGGCCGTACTGCAACGGCTCTACTTCGACGGCCCGCTCAGCCGCTTCGAGCTCGGCCCCGCGACCGGCCTCAGCTCCGGATCGGTCAGCAACGTCGTCGCCGACCTGGTCGCCGACGGCCTCGTCGAGGAGGCCGGCAGCGTCGACTCCGACGGCGGCCGCCCGCGCACCCTGCTGCGCGCCGCGCCGGGCAGCGGCCACATGATCGGCGTGGACGTCGGCGAGACCCGGGTCCGCGTCGAGCTGTTCGACCTCACCCTCACCGAACTGGCGCGCACCGAAAGGCCCCTGGAGTCCCAGGGCTACGACGTCGAGGTGATCACCGGTCACATCCGGGACGGGATCGCCGAGGTCCTGGCCGTGGCCGGCCTGCCCCCGGAGCGCCTCCTCGGGGTCGGCATCGGCGTCCCCGGCATCGTCGAGCCCACCCCCGACCGCGGTGCCGTCGTGCACGGGCAGACCATCGGCTGGGACGCGGTACCCCTGGAGTCCCTGCTGCGCGCCGGGTCCCGGCTGCCGGACGGCGTGCCGTACTTCATCGACAACGGCGCCAAGACGCTGGGCCAGGCGGAGATGTGGTTCGGCGCCGGACGCGGCGCCCGCAACGCGGTCGTGGTGCTCTTCGGCTCCGGCGTCGGCGCCAGCCTGGTCACCCCCGAGGTGGAACGCGGCCGGGCCGTGGAGTGGGGGCATCTGACGGTACGGGTACGAGGACGCCGCTGCCGCTGCGGCGCCCTGGGCTGCCTGGAGGCGTACGCCGGGGCGGAGTCCCTGCTCGCCCGCTGGCGCGAGGAGGGCGGCCGGCCGCCGCGGGGCACCGACGAGGAGACCGCGCTCACCGCCCTGCTGGCCGCCGCCCATCCGCCCGAGGGCACCGCCGCCGACCCCGTGGCGGTCTCGGTGCTGGAGGAGACCGCCGAATACCTGGGCGCCGGCCTGTCCGACCTGATCAACCTGTTCCAGCCCGAGCGCATCCTCATCGGCGGCTGGGCCGGCCTCCAGCTCGGCCCCCGCTTCCTGCCCGCCGTACGCCGCCACGCGACCGCCTACGCCCTGCGGCACCCCGCCGAGCGGGTGACCATCGACCTGGGCAGACTGGGCCCGGACGCGGTCACCGTCGGCGCCGCGATCCTGCCCCTCGCCGACTTCTTCACCCGCGGTGGCCGCCGCGCCGAACCGGCCCCCAAGGAGCCGGTCCCCGCCTGGCAGACGGCCCTGGAGGAACGCAGGCCGTAGGGGGCTGTCGCCGGGGCGCGGGGCGATGGATCATGGGGACGCATCCCTCACCAGGAGTGTGCGAAGGAGTGTTCCGTGACGTATGACATCGCCGGTGTCCGCGCGCAGTTTCCCGCCCTGAAGGCCGGGTGGGCCCATTTCGACGGTCCGGGCGGCAGCCAGACGCCGCAGCCGGTCATCGACGCCGTAGCCGAGGCGCTGGCCGGTCCGCTGTCCAACCGCGGGTCGACGACGCTGGGCGAGCGCAACGCCGAGGACTGCGTCGTCGCCGCCCGACAGGCCATGGCGGACCTGCTGGGCGCCGAGCCGTCCGGGGTCGTCTTCGGGCGCAGCGCCACCCAGCTGGCGTACGACTTCTCGCGCGCCCTCGCCAGGACGTGGGCGCCGGGCGACGAGGTCGTCGTCACCCGGCTCGACCACGACGCCAACATCCGGCCCTGGGTACAGGCCGCCGAAGCGGTGGGAGCCGTCGTGCGCTGGGCCGACTTCGACCCGGCGACCGGCGAACTGACCGCCGGGCACATCGCCGACCAGCTCTCCGACCGCACCCGGCTGGTCGCGGTCACCGCCGCCTCCAACCTGATCGGCACCCGCCCGGACCTGCCCGCGATCGCCTCCCTGGTCCACGAGCGCGGCGCCCTGCTCTACGTCGACGGCGTGCACTTCACCGCCCATGTCCCGGTCGACCTCGCGGCCCTGGGCGCGGACTTCTTCGCCTGCTCCCCGTACAAGTTCCTCGGCCCGCACCTCGGCGTGGTGGCGAGCCGCCCCGACCTGCTGGAGACCCTGCGCCCGGACAAGCTGCTGCCCTCGTCCGACGCGGTCCCCGAGCGCTTCGAACTCGGCACCCTGCCCTACGAACTGCTGGCCGGCACCCGGGCCGCCGTGGACTTCCTCGCCGGGATGGATGCGTCGGCGCGCGGCACCCGGCGGGAGCGGCTCCTCGCCTCCTTCGGCTCGCTCGAACGGCACGAGGACGTCCTGCGCAGCCGGATCGAGGAGGAGCTGGCCCGCCTCCCGGGGATCACCGTGCACTCGCGCGCGGCCGAGCGCACCCCGACCCTGCTGCTGACCGTCGAGGGCCGCAGCACCGTCGACGCCTACCGTCACCTGGCCGCACGCTCCGTCGCGGCGCCCTCGGGCGCGTTCTACGCCCTGGAGGCCTCCCGCCGGCTCGGCCTGGGCGACAGCGGCGGCCTCAGGATCGGACTGGCCCCGTACAACGACGAGGAGGACGTGGACCGGCTCCTGGAGGCGCTCGCGGACTTCCTGCGCACGGCGCCGTAGGCCGGGGCGCGGCCCGCGAGCTCCGCCTCCCCGGGGGTCAGGGCTTGCGGGCCACGCCGCCGTGGATGTCCGTGGGCTCGGGCCTGGTGCCCGGCTCGGGACGCCACAGCGGGCAGGAGACGATGCCGGGCTCGAACAGCTCGAGTCCCTCGTAATAGGCGACCAGTTGGTCCGGGCTGCGCAGCACGTACGGGACGGCGCCGGTGTCGTCGTAGCCCTGCTGGGCCTCCTTGAGCGCCTGGTCGGTGTCGGTGCTGTCGTAGTGCACGAAGCAACTGCCGGAGGGCAGGGCGGCCTGGAGGCGGCGGACGATCGACTTGGCCTCCTCGTAGTCCTGGATGTGGCCGAGGATGCCCATCAGCATGAGGGCGACCGGCCGGCCGAAGTCGAGGATCCTGCCCGCCCGCTCGATGATCGCCTCGGGGTCGTGCAGATCCGCGTCGATGTACTCGGTCAGACCCTCGGGGGTGCTGGTCAGCAGGGCCTGGGCGTGGCGCAGTACCAGCGGGTCGTTGTCGACGTAGACGATGCGCGAGTCGGGGGCGATGCGCTGGGCGACCTGGTGGGTGTTGTCGTAGGTCGGCAGTCCGGTGCCGATGTCGAGGAACTGGCGGATGCCGAGGTCGCCGGCCACGTAGGTCACGGCGCGGATCAGGTACTGGCGGGAGGCGCGGGCCATCGTCCCGATGGTCGGCGCGTGCTCGCGGTAGGCGTCGCCCGCGATCCGGTCGACCTCGTAGTTGTCCTTGCCGCCCATCCAGTAGTTCCAGATGCGGGCCGAATGCGGCACCGTGGTGTCGATCTTGGACAGCGCGTCCTGGTCCGGGGTGAGTTCGCCGTCTGCCATGGGGGGTCTCCTGCTGTGGGTGCCGCGGTCGGTGTCCGACTTCAACTTAGCGTCAACGTCCTTACGCACGGCCCGAGTTCAGCAGGCTGACGGGGAAGTGCGGGGCCGGGTGGGGGCCCAGGTGCCCCGGGACTCGGGGTCCGAGGGCCGCCACCGCCGCGGACCGGGACCTTCCGATCCCGGTCCGGGTTCGCTCCGGGGTCCGGTTGCGGTCCCGGCTCAGTCGACCAGGAAGTCAGCCTGGCCCGCCTTGACGCCCCGGAGGAACGCGATCATCTCGTCCCGGCTGTAGAGCAGCGCGGGTCCCTCGGGGTCGGTGGACTGGCGCAGGGCCACCGTCCCGTCGGGCAGGCGCTTGGCCTCGACGCAGGAGCCGCCGTTGGTGCCGCTCCAGGGCTTGTGCCAGCCCGCGGCGCCCAGGTCGGCGGCCGGCATGCCGCTGTGGAGGGGGGTGTCGGATGCCATGTATCACAACTCCTTGAGAAGTTCGCCCAGGATGTCCCTGGTGCGTGCGACCGGTTCCGCCTGCACGGACATCCGGTCCAGGACTTCGAGATAGGTCACGACGTCGTCCGGCCGGTCGTAGTACACCGAGCCCGCGAGGTTCTCGGTGTAGACGACGTCGGGCAGTTCGGAGAAGCCGAAGCGGAAGTGGTGGAAGGGGCCGAAGGCGCCCGGGTGGGCCCCCACCGAGTAGGGCATGATCTGCACGCTGACCTTCGGCATCCGGAGCACCTCGACCATGCGGTCGAGCTGGGCCCGCATCACCTCGGGACCGCCGACGGGCCGGCGCAGCACCGTCTCGTCGAGGATGGCCCACACGGCCGGGCCGTCCGGCTTGGCGAGCAGGTCCTGACGTCTCAGGCGCAGGTCGACGCGACGGGCGGTCTCCTCCTCCGACTCGTTGGGGAAGCCGACCCGCATGAGCGCGGTGGCGTACTCCCGGGTCTGCAACAGGCCGGGTACGTAATGGGGTTCGTAGAGGCGGATGACGCTGGCCTCGCTCTCCAGGCTCACGTACGCCTTGAACCACTCCGGCAGCACGTCGCGGTACTTGTACCACCAGCCGGGCCGGTTGGCCTCGCGGGCCAGGGTGACGAAGTCGTCGATCTCCGGTACGGGAACGCCGTAGGTGCGCAACAGCTCCCTGACGTACGGGATGCGCAGGCCGACCTCGGCCTTCTCTATCCGGCGGACCGTCAAGGGTGTGACCTCGATGGCCCGTGCCGCGTCCTCGAAGGAGACCCCTGCCCGCTCCCGCAGGTGCCGCAGTCGCTTGCCGAGGACCATCCGCAGGACGGTGGGCGCGCTCCCGCCTGAGCGGTTCTCCCTCACGTCCTACCTCCCGAAGGGCCTCCGTCGCGTGCAGTGTGACATGTCGTCGACGACGCAGACAGGGTGTTGGCGAACGTTCTGAAATTATCAGAACGCAGGTTGCGGGCCGTGTGTGTCCGACACCATAGTGACAGGGTGAGCTGTCGTGCAGTGGGCCGTCGGGGCGGCCAACTGCCCTGCTCAGCAAGGTGAGTTGACATACCGCCAGATGTGGATGCCCGGCCCCGCACGGGCATGCGACGCGACGCGAGACCTGGATGGCCACCGTGACCGACGGACAGTCGAGGAGCCCGGACGACCCCGGACCCGCCCGGGGCGCGCGGACGAGCGCGGCCGTCCGGACGCAGGGTGCCGCCTTCGGACCGATGACGGGCTCTGGTGCCCGGCGTCCCGGACCGCCGCCCGCCCCGGCGAACGCCGGGCACCGGCCTGCTGTCCCCGCGTCGGCGGACGCCGGGCACCGGTCGCCCGTCGCCGCGGCCCCCGCCGGAACCGGCTCGGACGACCCCTTCCGCATCCGCTCCACCGTGCCCGCCGACCCCTCCTGGGCGGCGGCCGTACGGCGCCTGGTCGCCGGGCAGCTCGCCCGGCTGCCGCTGTCGGCCGATCAGCGTGACGGGGCGGTGCTCGCCACGGACGAGCTGTTCGCCAACGCGGTCAAGCACGCGGGCACCGACCCGGACGACACGGTCACCGTGACCGTCGAGGGCAGCGCCCACGCCCTCCGCGTGACCGTGGCGGACTCCTCGCCGGTGCTGCCCCGCCCACGACCGGCCGACGCGACCGCGGAGTCGGGCCGCGGACTCGCCATCGTGGCCGCCCTGGCCGACGACTGGGGCATGTCCCCACCCGAACCGGGCCGCCCCGGCAAGAGAGTCTGGTTCACCCTCCGCCACCAAGGAAGCCCGTCCCCATGACGGCCACCCCGGACCACCCCGTGGGCACGCCCCGCGGCCCGACCGGCGGCCCCGCGACCCCGGCAGCCCACACAACCTCGGGCAGCCCGACACCGGATCAGTCCGAGCCGCCGCCGGGCAGACGAGGCGCGGCGCCAACGACCACGCGGGACGCGATGCTGCCGCCGGTTGAGCAGGGCTCGGTCTCGCCGGGCGGGCCAGGCGAGCAGGGCGCTGTGCCGCCGGTTGGGCGAGGCACGGTGCCGCCCGTGGGGCGAGGCACAGCGCGCTCGGGCGGGCGCGGTGTGGTGTCGCCGGGCAGGCAGGACGTGGTGCCGGTCGGTGGTCATCGTGTGGCGGCGTCGGCCGGGGAGGCTGCCGCTCTTGTGGCGGACGAGCTTGTGTGCCGGGCCGAGGCTGATCGGGAGGTGACGCGGGAGGCGGGGGCGGCGCCCACCGCGCAGCGGCGGCGGAAGGTGGCGGAGTGCCGGCGGGGCAACGCCGAGGCGCTCGCGATGATCGTGCGGCGGCACGGCTGGCCGACCGTGGAGGCCGTGGGCGGGGCCGCCTCGACGGCCGCGCTGATGATCCTGCTGCACGCCCCCGACCTGGACTTCCGGCTCCGCTGCCGGGATCTGATCGCGCAGGCCACCGCGGACGGCCGCTGCCCCGCCGCGCACCTGGCCTACATCGCCGACCACTGCGCCGTGGAACTGGGCGAGCCGCAGTTCTACGGCACGCGGATCAACCCCGCCACCCTCCGCCCGTACCCCGTGCGCCGCCCGCAGACCCTCGACGAGCGCCGCCGTGACGTCGGACTCGGTCCGCTGGAGGAACAGATGCGGGCGCTGCGCGCGCACGGCTGACAGCCCCGGGGCCGGCCCGCACGCCGCTCACCCCACCTTGCGGCCCCGCAGCGGCTCCGTGTCCTCGCCCTCGCCCCGCTGCAACCCCTGGAGGAACTCCTGGAGGACCTCGGTCGCCGTACGCTCCGGCCGCCAGCCCAGCTCGACGTGCGCCCGGGTGCAGTCCATCAGGGGCAGGTGCAGGACCGCGTCGAACAACTGGGGCGAGGCGGGCAGCAGCCGCAGCCCCCACGCGGCGGCGATCGCCGAACGGGCGGCGGTGCGCGGCAGCCGTACGGGCCGGGAGCCGAGCAGCTCACCCAGCACCCGCGCGTCCAGCGGCGGCTCGGCGGCCAGATTGAACGCTCCCCGCACCTCGTGCGTGAGCGCCAGCCGGTAGGCCCGCGCGGCGTCGTCCGTGTGCAGCGCCTGCACCCGCAGGCCCGGGATGTCGGGCAGGAACGGCATCAGCTCGGGCCGGGCCAGCTGCCCCGGCAGGAACCGCCCGGCGAAGATCCGCCGCTGCTCGCTCGCCGACTCCCGCTTGAACAGGAAGGCCGGGCGCATCCGGACCACCCGCACATCGGGATGGTCCCGCTCGAAGGTGTCCAGGGCCCGTTCCAGATACGCCTTCTCCCGGCAGTACGCGGCGTCCGGCCAGCCGTGGGTCGGCCACGACTCGTCCACCGCGTGGTCCTTCGGCCCCGGTGAGTAGGCGCCGACCGATGAGGCGTGCACCAGGACCGGCACCCGCGCCGCGGCCACCGCCTCGAAGACCCGCATGCTGCCCAGCACGTTGGTGCGCCAGGTGGCCGCCGGATCGTGCGTGGGCTGGAAGGCCCAGGCCAGATGGATCACCGCGTCGGCGCCCGCGAACTCCCCGGCCAGCCCGGACTGCTCGAAGGACACGTCCACCGCCGACCACTGCGTCTTCGGCGGCGACCACTGCGGGATCCGGCGGGCCAGTCCTCGTATGGACCCGATCTCCGGATCCTCGGACAGGACGCGTACGACACTCGTGCCGACATTGCCGGTGGCGCCCGTGACGACGACCCGGCTGCCCGAAGCGCTGCTCACCTTCGGCTCCTCTCGGCGACGGCTGACAGTGCGTACCACCGAGTACCCGGTCCCGGCCGGCCGACGCGGACCGCGCGGACCCGGCCCGCACGGACCCGGACCGCCCGGCACGCCTCACGGCGTCCGGCGCTCGCGGGCCCAGTCCAGCAGCTGGTCCCCGGCCCACGTGGTCACCACGCGCTCCGGTGGCACCCCGCACTCCTCGGCCCGCGCGCATCCGTGGATCTGCCAGTCCAGCTGGCCGGGCGCGTGGGCGTCGGTGTCGACGGAGAACAGCACACCGGCGGCGACGGCCCGGCGCAGCAGCCGCCGCGGCGGGTCGAGCCGCTCCGGGCGGCTGTTGATCTCCACGGCCGTGCCGGTCTCGGCGCACGCGGCGAACACCGTGTCCGCGTCGAACTCCGACTCCGGACGCCCCCGGCCGGTCAGCAGCCGCCCGGTGCAGTGGCCGAGCACGTCGGAGTGCGGATCGCGTACGGCGGCCACCATGCGGCGGGTCATCGACCGGGCGTCCATCCGCAGTTTGGAGTGCACCGACACCACCACGACGTCCAGCCGCTCCAGCAGCCCGGGATCCTGGTCGAGCGAGCCGTCGTCCAGGATGTCGCACTCGATGCCGGTCAGCAGCCGGAACGGCGCCCAGGTCCGGTTCAGCTCCGCGACCACGTCCAGTTGCTCGCGCAGCCGCTCGGCGGACAGCCCGCGGGCCACCGTCAGCCGCGGCGAGTGGTCCGTCAGCACCGCCCACTCGTGCCCGAGGCGCGCCGCGGTCCGGCCCATCTCCTCGATCGGGCTGCCGCCGTCGGACCAGTCGGAGTGCAGATGGCAGTCACCGCGCAGCAGCGCCCGCAGCCGTTCGCCGCCCTGAGTAAGCGGTTCGCCGGCCTCGTCCTCCAGTTTGCGCAGATAACCGGGCATCTGCCCGGTCAGCGCCTCCCGGACCACCTGGGCGGTCTTCGGGCCGACGCCCTTGAGCGACTCGAGCGTCCCGGCCGCGGCCCGCTCGGCCACCTCCTGCCCGGGCAGCCCGGACAGCACCCGGGAGGCGGTGCGGAAGGCGCGCACCCGGTAGGTCGGCGCCAGGGACCGCTCCAGCAGGAAGGCGATCCGGTCCAGTGCCTCGACAGGGTCCATCGCCACCTCCACCCCCAGGGTTCCCCGGTGCCGCCGGGACCGCATCACGCGGAGGCCCGACGGCACCGGAAAGCCCGTCGCCGCGGTCGGCGTTCTAGGCTGGATGACATGACCGAAGTCGCTACGCCCTACATTTCGCGGCCGCGGATCCTCGTGCTCGCCGTGCAGCCGGGCAGTCCGCCCTTCCGGATCGTGGAGATCGACGGCGAGGTGGTCGGTGAGGCGAAGACCGTCGTCGACGTACTCACAGCCGCCGCCGCCTTCGGTATCAGCATCCACGACCTCGACGATCCGGACGTGATCCGCTGGGTCGGCGGCGACAAGTTCACCTGGACCGTGCACTAGGGCCCTTCGTTTGGATCATGCCGGGCTCGCGGGGTCTGGCACCACGCCTCGCGGCGTTGTCGTCAGTTGGCAGGGCTCCGCCCTGCCGCCCTCCTCCGCCTTGCGATGCACGGCACCAGACCCCGCTCCCTGATCCGGCCTGATCCAAACGAAAGACCCTGGCCCGCGTGCGCCTGCCGGCCGTGCCGGTCCCCGGGGCTCAGCCCACCGTCCACTTCTGGTTGGCGCCGCCCGTGCAGGTCCAGATCTGGAGCCTGGTGCCGTTGGCGGAATTGTTGCCGGTGACATCCAGGCACTTGTTCGCCTGCGGGTTGACGATGTCGTGCGCGGAGGAGACGACCCACTTCTGGTTCGCACCGCCGCCGCAGTCCCAGAGCTGGACCGTGGAGCCGTCCGCCGTGCCGCGGTCCGTGACGTCGAGGCACTTGCCGAGCGCGCGCAGGGTGCCGTCCGAGCCGACCGTCCACTGCTGGGCGGCGCTGCCGTTGCAGTCGTAGAGCTGTACGGGGGTGCCGTTGGCGGAGTTCGCCGCGGCCACGTCCACGCACTTGCCGGCCAGCCCCCGGATCGCGACGCCGCCGGCCGTGTCACTGGTGGTCACCGAGACCGAGTCGACCACGAGCTGCTGCGGGAAGGAGGTGGAGCCGTCCGGGTCGCCCGGCCAGTAACCGCCCACGGCCAGGTTCAGGATCAGGAAGAACGGCTTGTTGAACACCCACGTCCTGCCGCCGAGGTCGGCAGGCGTACGCCGCTGGTAGACGTTGCCGTCCACGGACCAGGTGATCGAGTTCGGCGCCCAGTCGACGGCGAAGGTGTGGAAGGCGTCCGCGAAGGCCTGCCCGTTCGGCAGCGTGTAGCCCGCGCCGATGCCGCCCGAGCCGGAGTAGCCGGGGCCGTGGATCGTGCCGTGGACGGTGGACGGCTCGAAACCGACGTTCTCCATGATGTCGATCTCACCGGAGTCCGGCCAGTTGACCGGCGTCCCGAGCATCCAGAACGCGGGCCACATGCCCTGCCCCCGCGGGATCTTCATCCGGGCCTCCACGTGCCCGTACTGCGCGGAGAACTTCCCGGAGGTGTTCAGCCGGGCCGAGGTGTACTGGCATGTGCCGTACCAGCACTGGTAGTTGGAAGGATTCTCCCGACGCGCGGTGATGACCAGGTGGCCCTGGCCGTCCAGGGCCGCGTTCTTGTTGCCCGACGTGTAGTACTGCCGCTCGTGGTTGTTGACGTTGTCGCCGGTCTCGATCTGCCACTTGGAGGAGTCGACGGACGCGCCGGCGGGACCGTCGAAGTTGTCGGAGAACGTGACGGCGGCGGCCACCTTCGGGGTGGCCGCCGTGGGGGTGGCGGCCGTCGGGGAGTCGGCCTGTGCCGGGCCGATGGCCGCGGAACCGGCAAGGACGGCGGACAGGGCGGCGAACAGACATCTGCGGAGCAGGCGTGGACTGGCCACGGCTCTCCCTTCCGTGCGGCAGCCCGGGCCCGGGCCGCCGACCGTTGTGGGGGGGTGAATGTGTCGCCCTTGATTCAAGGAGTGAGATAAGGGAGCGTCAATACATGGTACGGACCAATTCCGGCCATCACTCACGCGGCTTGCGCGCGTGCACGGCCCGGCCCATGCGCCGGCCCAGGAGCAACCAACCGAGCAGCGCGCCCGAGGTGTTGAGGATGACGTCGTCGATGTCGAAGGCCCGCCCGGTGATCAGCGCGCCCTGCGCGAACTCCACCAGCAGCATCACCGTCGCGGTGAGCAGCAGCACCGGCAGGACTTTGCGCGCCCCCGGCGCCACGACCGGTACCAGCACGCCGAACGGCACGCCGAGCAGCACGTTCCCGCCGAGCTGCTTGACCGCCTCCCGTGCCTGCGCCCCCTCCAGATAGGCCCGGAGCGAGCTTCCCGGGCGCAGATTGCTGTGCGCGATGGACGCCGACGCGGGCGACGGCTCCAGCGTGAGCTTCGCCAGGACGACGGCGAACGCCACCATGAAGGCGAAGGCGCACAGCATCGCCAGCAACCGCACCGGCCAGGGCGCGGGCCGCCGGACCCCGCCGCCCGGCCGCCCGTCGGCCTTGGCCCGGCCCCTCGCCCCGCGCGGGCGGAAAACGGTACGCGGACTGAACGCCACCCGGCCCATGCCACTCCTCCCGGACGCCAACTCCCTTGCCAGACCACCCTGTTACCCGCGAACCGACGGAGGATGCCCCACCCTGCCCGCGGCGGCCCCACGCCATGGGACGGGTCTCGGACGGCCGGTCGACGACATCGTCCAACTGGACATCGCACAGGACGGATTTCTCACGCCTCGCCGCGGCCGTGGATGATCGGACGCGCGCCGATGCCGGCGACGACCGCCCCTCCACGAGAACCGAGGCCTGAACAACCCTGCTGTGAGGCGATGAGCAGTCATGTGAACATGCGCTGCGACGTGCACGACGACCCCTACGCCTGTCCGGATGTTCTGATCGACTACAGCGCCGAGTGCCGGAGTTACGGGCTGATCATCCATGACGGCGGCACATCGAGTATCACCATCGACTTCTGTCCCTGGTGCGGACGACATCTTGCGAAGTCGCGGCGGGAGTGACGGAACCTCCGGCCGGCGCGGCCCGGCGGCCGGGGCCGTTCAGGGGCCGTACGTGACGTGGACCTCCTTGAAGCCGAGGGACTTGAGGAGGCCTTCGAGCATGCCGGTGGTGTTGGTCTCGGCGCGGGCCGTCAGGCCGCTGTCCTTGGCCGCGTCGGCGATGTGCTCGACCGCGAGGCGCTGTACGGCCTGTTCGCTGTTCGGGTTGTCGGAGAACAGGTCGCCGAGCCGGTCGAGCAGACCGCGCTGTTTGGAGACGGCGTAGGAGTGGTCGGCGTCCAGGGCCGGGCGGCCGAGCCGCGCGTGCGGCAGCCGCAGGGTGGCGGTGGTGCGGTCGCCGTCGACCGTCACGTCCTGGTCACCGAGCCCGCCGAGGTCCACGTAGGCGTCCACGGTGCCGGCCCCGACGTACAGGGTGCGGGTGCCGCGGATCGCGTCGGGCAGGTACTTGGTGTCCTTCTCCAGGTCCACGACGACCTGGAAGTTGCCGGAAGCGGCGTCGTAGCGGCTCAGGTCCTGGATCGACTTCAGCAGCGCGGGGCCCGAGCGGTCGTGCGTCTCGGTGCCGAACAGGTCCTTGATGCCGGGCAGCACGGCCAGCGCGACACCGGCGAACAGCAGCGCCAGTACCACCACGACGGCACTCACCGCCTTCGCCCAGCCCGGCATGCGCCGGGTGACTCGCTCGGGGGCAGTGGTCATCCCAGGGTTCTCCTTCCTCCCTCCTCAGAATGCCCGCCAAATCCTTCGGCAGACCGGCCGGTTGGGCGGCGAGGGGCGGTCGTGGCGCGTGGGTGTCCCCCTTGCCCCGGCAGCGGGCGTGGCGCGGCCCGTCACCGCGCGATCAGTAGCATGCGCCGGGAGTCGGAATGATCAGCGAGGAGCGGATCGTGCGAGACATCGCGGTGTTCAGCGGCAGTGCCCACCCCGCCCTGGCGGCTGAGGTGTGCGCGCATCTGGGCGTACCCCTCAGCCCGGCGCGGGTCAGCCGGTTCGCCAACGACTGCCTGGAGGTGCAGCTCCGTGCGAACTGCCGGGAGCGGGACGTCTTCCTCATCCAGCCGCTGGTCAAGCCGGTGCAGGAGCACCTCGTCGAGCTGCTGCTGATGTGCGACGCCGCCCGCGGCGCGTCCGCCGGGCGGATCACCGTCGTGATGCCGCACTACTCCTACGCCCGCTCCGACAAGAAGGACGCCCCGCGCATCTCGCTGGGCGGCCGGCTGGTGGCCGACCTGCTGGTCGCGGCGGGCGCGAGCCGGGTCCTGGCGATGACGCTGCACGCCCCGCAGGTGCACGGCTTCTTCTCGGTGCCCGTCGACCACCTGCACGCCCTGCGCGAACTCGCCGAGCACTTCCGGCAGTACGACCTGTCCCGCACCACCGTGGTCTCCCCGGACCTGGGCAACGCCAAGGAGGCGGCCGCGTTCGCCCGCATGATCGGGGCCCGGGTGGCCGCCGGGGCCAAGCAGCGCTACGCCGACGACCGGGTGACCATCAGCTCCGTCATCGGTGACGTGGCCGGGCGGGACGTCATCGTGCTGGACGACGAGATCGCCAAGGGCAGTACGGTGCTGGAACTACTCGACAGACTGCGCGAGTTGGGGCCCCGCTCGATCCGCGTCGCCTGCACCCACGGCCTGTTCGCGGCGGGCGCCCTCAAACGGCTGACCGAGCAGAGCGACGTCCTGGAGATCGTGTGCACCAACACCGTGCCGATGCCGGCGGAGGGCGAGGAGTACCGGGAGCACAAGGACAAGCTGCGGATCCTCTCCATCGCCCCGGCCCTCGCCGAGGCCGTGCGCCGCATCCACAACGGCGAGTCGGTGAGCGCCCTGTTCGACGCGCCGCCCGGGGAGTAGCCACAGGCGGCCGGAATTCGGAGACATATGTCAACCGAACATGCTGGAATTCACTCTTACGAGGGTAACTTGCTGAACGGGTAGGGGTGTTGGGCCCCGAACACCGGGGGATGCTGTGATCTCCGAGCCCGTCGTACGAGGAGCCGGTTGGAGGGGAAGGTCGTCGTGCAGCAGGAACCTGCGCCGTCGTTCACCCGGCATCTGCGTGTCCACCGGGACCGAGGGCACACGGTGCTCGAGTTCCGAGGCGAGATCGACATCGCCGCCGAGGCGCAGATCGCCCCCACATCGACCGGGCCACCGCGCCGCCCGGGGCCAGAATCGTGATCGACCTGAGCCGGGTGGACTTCTTCGACTGCTCGGGGCTGCGCCTGCTCTACCGGGCCCGCGGCCGGGTCCTCGACCACGGCGGGGAGCTGCACCTCGTGTGCACGCACCCGCTGACCCTCCGCATCCTGAGGGTGACCGGCCTGTCCCGGCTGCTGCCGCCGCAGCCGACGCTTCAGGCGGCCCTGGAACAGCACGGGGCAGCGTCCGGCTCGGTGTGACCGGGCGCGCCGCCGGTTCGGCCTGATCAGGTTCGCCGCCGGACCGCTGTGCCCGGACGCCGGGCGTCAGTCCATCATCAGGACCAGCTTGCCCGTGGTCCGGCCGGTTTCGCCGGCCTCGTGCGCCCTGGCGGCCTCGGACAGTGGGAAGGTCCCGGCGATCGTGGCGCGCAGCCCGCCCTCGTCGACGAGCCGCGCGATCCGACGCATGCCGTGGTGGTCGGCGTCGACGAGCATCCGGACCGCCCGCACGCCGAGCCGCTCGGCCTCGCGGTAGAGGTCGTCGGAGCCGACCGGCACGATCGACACCACGATCCCGCCGGGCCGCAGGACCCGCAGCGAACGGAGCGAGGTCTCCCCGCCGATGGGGTCCAGTACGACGTCGACGTCCCGTGCCGCCTCGGTGAAGTCGGTGGAGTGGTAGTCGACCGGCTCGTCCACGCCGATGCCGCGCAGGAAGTCGTGCTTGCCGGCGCTCGCGGTGCCGAAGACGTACGCGCCGCGCGCCTTGGCGATCTGCACGGCCACATGGCCGACCCCGCCGGCGGCCGCGTGGACCAGCACCCGCTGCCCCGCCCGGAGGTCCGCCCGCTCCACCAGCGCCTGCCACGCGGTCAGCGACACCAGCGGCAGCGCGCCCGCCTGGATGTGGTCGATCCCGGCCGGCTTCGGCGCGAAGACCCGGGCCGGGGCGGTCACGTACTCGGCGTGCGAGCCGTGGCCGAACGGGTACGACAGCATGCCGAAGACCTCGTCACCGGGCCGGAAGAGGGAGGCGCCGACGCCCGTCGCCTCGACCACCCCGGAGACGTCCCAGCCCAGTACGAACGGCGGTTCGCCCAGAAAGAGACCGCCGGCCCGGTGTTTCCAGTCCGTGGGGTTCAGCCCGGCGGCCCGCACCCGCACCAGCACCTCGTTGGCCCTGGGCACGGGCCGCTCCAGTTCGACTTCCCGCAGCACCTCGGGGCCGCCGAGGACGTCCTGACTGATCGCGCGCATCGTCGCCGTGCCGTTCGTCTCCATGCCGTTCGCCTCCATGCCGTTCATGGTGAACCAGTCCGCCCGCGCCCGCCCGCTCATCCGGCGGCGCGTCCCGCGGCCCGGACTCTCCTGCCACTGCCCGGACCTGGCGGGCGGTCGGGTCGGCCGGCGTTCGCCCTCCGCGCGGGCCTGAATCCGCGGGGCCGGGATATCCGGGAAAGAGAGCGGCTGGACACTCACGTCCCGCCGCCGGACCCTACGGAGGAGACATGCCACTGGTGAACGCGGGCGTCGTGGTGCTCGACTGCGCCGAGCCCGAGAAACTCGCCGTGTTCTACAAGGAGTTGCTCCAGGCGCGGGAGACGGACGTGACCGCGAACCTGGTGCAGATCAGGGCCGCCGACGGACTGCGGCTCGCCTTCCGCCGTGACGCGGGCGCGACACCGCCGAGCTGGCCGCGTCCGGAGAACTCGCTCCAGATCCACCTGGACTTCCTGGTGGACGACCTGGACGCGGCCGAACGCCGGGTCGTCGAACTGGGCGGCCGCCCGCTCGAAGCCAAGGACGCCCCCGGCCCGTACGAGGAGCGCGGCTGCTCCGACCCGGCCGGCCACACCTTCACCCTCCGCCGCGTTCCCGAGGTGGGACCCAAGCAGGGCTGACCCCACCCGGCGCCGGGCCGGGCGGGCGGTGACGGCCGGCCGCCGTGCCGGGGGCGCGGCGCCGGTCGCGGTCCGCGGCGGGCCGGGTGGCCGGGGTTCCACGGAGCGGCGGGTCAGTCGTGGTCGTCCCTGACCTTGGCGGGCCAGACGCCGATCGAGCGTTCGACGGCGGTGGCACCCGCCCGGTCGACGGCGCTGCGCACGACGGCGAAGATGGCGCCCTGCACGGCCGCCGCGAGCAGGATCTCCCCCCAGCGGCGGTTCTCGTCGAGCGGCTCGGGCGCCTGGTCCTCGTGGCGGACGGCCTTCCACGTCACGCGGAACGCCAGGCTCGCCAGCGCGCCGCCGGCCCAGCCCAGCACGAGGCCGACGGGCCGGTAGGCGAGCGGGAGCTTGAGCTTCTTCTTGGCCATCGGTGTCTCCTTTGCCGGTACGGGGGCGGGGCTCTCGGGGCGGGCCGTCGTCAGGGCCGGCCCTGCGGCGGTACCTCCTCACCGGGCGGTACGGGACCCGGCGGGGTCCCGTCGCCGAAGGGGCGCCCGCCGAGCTCCTCGCGGTGGTGCGGACTCAGCCATCCGGACAGGTCGGGGCCGAGGGGCACGATCCGGGTCGGGTTGATGCCCGAGTGCACCTGGTAGTAGTGCCGCTTGATGTGGTCGAAGTCGACCGTGTCCCCGAAGCCGGGCGTCTGGTACAGGTCTCGGGCGTACGCCCACAGCACCGGGTTCTCGGCGAGCTTCCAGCGGTTGCACTTGAAGTGGCCGTGGTAGACGGCGTCGAACCGGACCAGCGTGGTGAACAGCCGGATGTCCGCCTCGGTGATCGTGTCGCCCACGAGGTAACGCTGCCCGGCCAGACGGGACTCCAGCAGCTCCAGCCGCCGGAACACACCCTCGCAGGCCGCTTCGTACTCCTCCTGGTTCGTGGCGAAGCCCGCCCGGTACACGCCGTTGTTGACGTCCTCGTAGACCTCCGCCATCACCGTGTCGATCTCGTCGCGCCGGGCCCGCGGATACAGGTCCGGAGCGCCGGGCCGGTGCAGCGCGCTCCACTCGGTGGCGAGATCGAGCGTGATCTGCTGGTAGTCGTTGGTGACCAGCTCACCGCTGGGCACGTCGACCACCGCGGGCACGCTCACCCCGCCCGGGTAGCCGGTCTCCCGCCGGTCGTAGGCCTCGCTGAGGAAGCGGATACCGAGCACGGGATCCCGGCCGTCGGCGTCCAGCGTGAAACGCCAGCTCCGGTCGTCCTGGATCGGATCCACGACGGCCAGGGACAGGGCGTCCTCCAGCCCCAGCAGCCGCCGTGAGACCAGTGCCCTGCTCGCCCACGGGCAGGCACGGCTGACCACCAGCCGGTACCGTCCGGCCTCCACCGGCCGGCCGTCGCGCCCGTCGGCGGTGATCCGGTCCGCGAAATGACTCCTGGACCGTTTGAAGGCCTTGTGACCGTAGGCGCTGTTGCCCTCGCCCCCGCCGCTCATGTGTCCTCCCTGCTCGGCCTGCTCGGCCTGCTCCACGGATGTCCTGGTGAACACGTTCCCCGAAATCCGTCCGCGGCACGGAGTGAGCCACGGCGGACCGGGTGCGGGCACGAAGGGGCCCCGCCGCGACGGGGGAGCGCGGCGGGGCCTGACACACGCATGCCCGGACGGGACGGGCTCATGCCTACCGGCCGGAATTTCCCGCGCGGCTCAGTTCTCGGCGTCCGGTTCCAGCACGAAGACCGGGATCTTTAAGGAGGTCTTCTCCTGGTACTCCGCGTAGGGCGGGAACTCGGCCACCGCCCGCTCTGTGACCGGGCTTTATCGTTGGCACAAAAGCAGCATTGCTGGCACGACTGATGAGGCGGGCCAGTCGGGGCGGCAGAGGGACCGGGACCTGACCGATGGTCAGGTGAGCGCCGGCGGCCCTCGGCCCGGGCCCACAGGCGGTGGCGGACTTCCAGCTCGGCGATCGGCCGACTCGTGGTGTTCGTGGCGAAACAGGTGAGGCGTGCCGTCCGTGCCCCGTGAACTTCAACTGGCTCGAGTTCGGCGAGCCGGGATCCGTCCCGGACTCCTCCGCCGGACTCGACCGCTCAACGGGTATTGACGCCGGACGATCAAGAGGCTGGGCCGGCCTCGTCCCTCGTCCGGTCGACCAGGAACCTCGTGGCGTCGGACAGGGTGGTCAGTTCCGGGTAGTCCTCCTCGTCGATCCGGATTCCCGTGCGCTCGGACAGCAGCTCCACCAGGCTGAGGAAGTCGAGCGAGTCCAGTTCGAGCACGTCACGGAATTTGTCGTCCGGTCCGACCAGGCTGAAGTCCGCGTCAGGAACGATCCGGCTGATCGACTCCTCGACCACGGTCCTGGCCTCCGCGTTGTCCAGGGGCTTCATCCGACTCACAACTCCTCCGGTGCCTGCAGCAGTCGGTCGATCGCCGTCAGGTAGCGTGCCCCTACGGCACCGTCCGTGGCCCGGTGGTCGGCGGCCAGGGTCGCCGTCACCACCGGACGCACGCCGAGCATGCCATCCGAGGCCCAGGGCCGCTCGACAACCGCGCCGAAGCCGACCAGGGCCACCTGAGGCGGATGGATGACACCGAACACCGTCTCCACGCCGAGGTCGCCCAGGCTGGTGACGGTCAGGGTGGCCCCGGTCGTCTCGCTGCCACGCAACCGTCCCCGGCGGGCGCGCTGGACCAGATCCTTGAGACTGGCCATCAGAGCGTCGGGCGGCAGTGTGTCGGCGCGGTGGATGACCGGCGCGAGCAGTCCGCCGTGCCGGAGTGACACCGCGATCCCCAGGTTGACCTCGGAACCGGGGACGAACCTGTCGTTCTGCCAGTAGCCGTTGAGACCCGGGACCTCATGCGTCGCCGCCGCGGCGGCCTTCAGCAGCAGGGCCGCCGCCGCGAGGCGGCCGGCAGGCGGACGAGCGCGGTTGATGCGGCGCAGCCAGTCCTCGGCCGCCTTGAGGTCGATGGTGGTGCACAGGTAGTAGTGCGGGATCTCCCGTTTGGAGCGGCTCATGAGGTCGGCGATGGCACGGCGCATGGCGTCCGTGCGCTGTTCCGGGCCGATGCCGGTCGGTACGGTCGTGTGCGTGCGCTGGTCGCCGTCCCGTCGGCGCTGAGCCGGCTGCTCGGGTCCATTCCCCTTGGGCCTCCGGGTGCCTGCGCGTACGGCCGCGCGTACGTCCACCGCTCGAACCGCTCCGCCGTCCCCGGTGCCCTGTACCGCCGTGAGATCAATGCCGAGATCACCGGCGAGCCGCCGTGCGTACGGGGTGGCCCGTACCCTGGGGGCGCGCATCGGCGAGGCGTGCTCCACGTCGGTACGAGTGATCCGTCCACCGGGCCCGGTGCCGTGCAGGACCGTGAGGTCGATGCCCCGCAGCGCCGCCAGATGCCGCACGAGGGGCCCGGCCCCGATGACCGAGTCGCCGCCGGCACACAGCTCCCGCGGTGGTTGTGAGGCAGAACTTCCTGTCGAGCGTACGGGCTGCCTGGCCGGCTCCTCGCGGGATTCCGTGCGCACCGGCTCGTGGACGGGCCTGGACTCCCGGGCCACCTTTCGCGGGGGTTCCGGGCGTTCGTGCCGTGAGACCGGTTCTCCGGCGGTGTCCGCGCGCGTGGGGGTCTTCTGCGGGAGACGCGCCCCGACCGGCTCGGCGGCCATGGGCGGGACCGTGTCGGCCCCTGACGTCGCCGGCGCCTCGGGGGCCCCCACCCGTACGGTGGGCGCGGCCGCGCCTTCGATCACCGCGAGCGGTGTCCCCACCGCCACCCGGGTCCCTGGCGCAACGAGCAGCCGTCCCACGGTCCCGGACTCGAAGCACTCGACCTCGATCGCCGCCTTCTCGGTCTCCACGACCGCCACGACGTCGCCCTTGTGGACCTGGTCCCCCGGGGTCACGAGCCACTCCTGCAGCACTCCCTCGTCCATGTCCGCACCGAGTGAGGGCATGGTGAACGCGGCCATCTCAACCCGACCTCCCGGTGACCGACTGCCATCGCGCCTCGTCGGCTCCGGCCGGCACGGGCTCGCCGACCGTGCGACGCGCGGCTGCGACGATTCTGCCGACCTGCGGCAGCGCGGCCTCCTCCAGCCTGCGCGCGTACGGCACGGGAACTTCGGCGCTGCACACCCGTTCGACGGGGGCGTCGAGGTCGTAGAAGTGCTGTTCGGTGAGGCGCGCCGAGATCTCCGCGGCGAGGCTCCCGGTCCGCCAGCCCTCGTCGATGACGACGGCGCGATGTGTGCGCGCCACCGACTCGCCGATGGTGGCGTCGTCCAGTGGGCGCAGGGTACGCAGGTCGACGACCTCGGCGCTGATGCCGTCGCCGGCGAGATCTTCCGCGGCGGCCAGTGCCTTGGGCAGTGAGCCGCCGTAGGTGATCAGGGAGACGTCCGTGCCCGGTCGGCGGACGCTCGCGTGGTCGATGTCGACCGGTCCCGCGTCGGCGGGCAGGTCACCGGAGACGTTGTACAGGCTGCCGTGCTCGAAGATCAGCGCGGGGTCGGGGTCGGCGAGTGCGGGGGCCAGCATGTACCGGGCGTCGGTGAGGGTCGCCGGGGCCAGTACACGCAGGCCGGGGATGTGCGCGTACCAGCCCTCCAGGCTGTGCGAGTGCTGGGCCGCGAGCTGCCGTCCCGCGCCCGTGGTCATCCGGATCACGATCGGAACGGGAAGCTGGCCACCGGACATGTGCAGCAGGGTCGCCGCGTTGTTGAGGATCTGGTCCAGGGCCAGCAGGCTGAAGTTGACCGTCATGATCTCGACGATCGGCCGCATGCCGCCCAGGGCCGCACCGATGCCGGCGCCCACGAACGCCGACTCGGACAACGGGGCGTCACGGATCCGCTCGGGCCCGAACTCCTCCAGCAGGCCGAGGCTGACACCGAAGCAGCCGCCGTACCGGCCCACGTCCTCACCCATCAAGAACACTCGCTCGTCGTTGCGCAGCGCCTCCCGCAGGGCCTCGCGCATCGCCTCCCGATAGGTCGTCCTGCGGTCCGAGGGCGTGGCGGACTTGGCGGTACGCGTGCGGGTCGCTGTCATGGCCGACTCGCCTCCACCGGGCTGGTCACGTACTTCAGCAGATCCTCGACAGGTTCCTCGGGAGCCTGTTCGGCCGTCTCGACAGCACGGTCGATCTCGGCGGCCAAGCGGTCCTCCAGGGCGGTGCGGGCCCTGTCGGACAGCTCCTTCGCCTCACGCAGCCGGCGGGCGAGCCCTTCGACCGGGTCGCGTTCCTTCCAGTGCTCGATCTCGGCCTTGTCGCGGTAGCGGTCGGGGTCGTACATGGAATGGGCGCGGAATCGGTAGGTCCGCATCTCCAGGAAGTGCGGTCCGGTTCCGGCACGTATCCCTTCGGACGCCCGCCGGGCGGCGTCCTCGACGGCGAAGACGTCCATGCCGTCGACTGCCCAGGAGACCATGCCGTACCCGGCGGCACGCAGCGCGAGATCGGTGCGGGCCTGGTGACGGGCCAGGGCCGTGCCCATCGCGTACAGGTTGTTCTCGCAGACCAGCAGCAGGGGCAGTCCCCACAGCGCGGCAAGGTTGGCGGTCTCGTGGAACTCACCCTCCGCGAAGGCACCGTCGCCGAAGAAACAGCAGGTGACACGGTTGTGACCGGTCATGCGGTCGGTGAGGGCGAGGCCGGCTGCCAGAGGCAGCCCGCCGCCGACGATCGCGTTGCCGCCGTAGAAGCGGCGGCCGGCGTCGAACAGGTGCATGGAGCCGCCACGGCCGTGGCTGCAGCCGGTGACCTTGCCGAACATCTCCGCCATGATCGCCTCGGCCGGAACCCCGCGGGCGAGTGCGTGCCCGTGTTCGCGGTACGTCGACACGACCGCGTCGTCGTCCGTGAGCGCCTCGTTGACGCCGACGGCCACGGCCTCCTCACCGATGTAGAGGTGCATGAAGCCCCGGATGCGCGCCGCGCTGTACAACTCCACGCAGCGTTCCTCGAACCGGCGGACGCGCAGCATCGACTCCAGCAAGGCCAGCCGGTGCGCGGCCTGACGGTTCGGACGAGGGGCGGGCCGTGGCGCGCGCGGCGTGCGGGTGGTGCTCATGCCGACTGTTCCGTCCTCTCCGAGGAGTCCTCCAGCGTGGAGATGTCGCCCTCCGGCAGGCCGAGTTCCCGTGCCCGCAGGAGGCGCCGCATGACCTTGCCGCTGCGGGTGTGCGGCAGGTGCTGGTCGAAGGCGATGTCGCGGGGCGCCACGGCCGGACCCAGTCGGCGCCTGGCGAAAGCCAGCAGGTCCCGTCGCGTCGCGGTCGTCGCGTCGAAGCCCGGCCGCAGCGCGACGAAGGCCTTCACGATGTTCCCGGCCACGGGGTCGGGGCGGCCGATGACCCCTGCCTCGGCGACCGCCGGATGCTCCATCAGGGCGCTCTCGACCTCGAACGGCCCGATGAGATGTCCCGCCGACTTGATGACGTCGTCGGCACGCCCGACGAACCAGTACCAGCCGTCCGCGTCACGTCGTACCAGGTCGCCGCTGAGGTACCAGCCGTCCGCGAAGGCGGCGGCGGTGCGCTGCTCGTCGTTCAGATACCCGCGGAACATGGACGGCCATCCGGGCCGGAGCGCCAGCTCGCCCTCCACCCCGGGCTCCTCCAGGGCAGTGACATGTCCGTCGGTGACCTCGGCACGGCCGTCCGGGCCGCGCCGCAGCACCGCCGCCTCCACCCCGGGCAGCGGGCGCCCCATCGAGCCGGGACGGATGTCGCATGCGGCGAAGTTGGCGATCATGATGGCGCCGGTCTCGGTCTGCCACCAGTTGTCATGCACCGGCAGTCCGAGCACGTCCCGCCCCCACACCACCGCCTCCGGATTGAGCGGCTCACCGACCGACGCGATGAACCGCAGCGCGCTCAGGTCGTACGAGCGGGGCAGGTCGTACGGCCCGGTCCTCGGCGTCGTCCGCATCAGCATGCGCAGGGCCGTCGGCGCGGTGTACCAGACGCTCACCCGCTGCTCGGCGAGGATCCGGTACCAACGGCGAGCGTCGTAGTCGCCTTCGTCCACCACCACCGTCACACCGTGCATGAGCGGGGCGACGATCCCGTAGGACGTGCCGGTGACCCAGCCCGGGTCCGCAGTGCACCAGAACACGTCGTCCTGGTGGAGGTCGAGGGCGTACAGCGCGGTCGTGTAGTGGGCGACGGCCGCTTCGTGCACGTGCACCGCGCCCTTGGGGCTGCCGGTCGTGCCGCTGGTGAAGTGCAGCAGGGCCATGTCGCGCGGCGAGGTCGGCGGGATGGTGAAGGTGTCGGGGGCGTCGGCCATGAGCGCGGCGAGGGACAGGGTGCCGGGCAGGTCGTCCGCACCCTCGCCGACGATCAGTACGTGACGCAGACCCGGCAGCGCCTCATGCAGTCCGGCGACCTTCCTGCGATACAGCTCCGACGTGGTGACCAGGACCCGGGCATCACTCAGCCGCAGCCGCTGAGCCACCGGGTCCGGTCCGAAGGCGGAGAACAACGGGCACAGGACACTGGTGTTCTTCAGCGTGCCGAGGACCACGGTGTACAACTCGGGGCACCGCCCCAGCAGCGTCACCACCCGGTCGCCCCGGCCGATCCCGAGCGTACGGAGCACGTTGGCGAATCTCGACGTGGCACGTGCCAGGTCCCCGTAGGTCACACAGTTCACGGAGTCGTCCCGCGCGACACAGCGCAGGGCGACCGCGTTCGCGCCGGCCGGTGCCGCGTGCCGGTCCACGGCCTCGTGCGCGATGTTCAGTCCCCGCCCGCCTGGCAGCCCCCGCAGCCTGGCTCGCGCCTTCGACCACGAGAAGTCCGCACACTCCTTGTCGTAGTCGCCGAGATTGGGGGCAACCCGGGGCATGGTGTCCTTCCGGACGGTCTCCCACCGCATGCCGGCCCCTCCTTCCTGCGGGCCTTCTTCGACCCTCTGTCGGGTCCGCCCCGCCCGCACTGGGCCGAACGGCCCCGGTACCTGGCCGGACGGCTCAGATCAACGACGGCCGGCTGGATGCCTGGCTCGTCACCGACGAGTACGCCGAACTCCGCTCCGCGCTGCGGCGTCTGGCCGCCGAACGCGGGCTGGTGCCGCGCATGACGGACGTGGACCAATCCGTGGTGCGCGGGCACGACCGCGCACTGAAGACGGACTCGGTCACCTCCCGATCCGGCGCCTGCTCATCACCGACCCACCCGCACTGCTCGGACGGCGCACCGTTCGGGGGGTTCTCAGCCTTTGAGGACGCCCAGCGGCACCAGGCGGGCGACAAGGCGGCCCAGGTTGTTGTGTTCGCTCGCCCGGACGACGGCGTCGACATCCTTGTACGCCTCCGGTGCCTCCTCGGTGATGCTCCTCCAGGAGGCGGGGCGCACGGCGACCCCCGCGTCGACCAGCTCCCGGCGCAACTGCCCGGCGGACATCTCGCGGTGCGCGCGGTGTCGGCTCCAGACGCGGCCCGCGCCGTGGCAGCAGGAGTCGAACGCCCGGTTGCCGGTGCTGCCGGCCATGACGTACGAGCCGGTGCCCATTGTGCCGGGCACGAACACCGGCTGACCCGAGGCGCGGAGTGCGTCCGGCAGGTCGGGGTGGCCCGGTGGCAGGGCCCGGGTAGCGCCTTTGCGGTGGATGCACAGCAGGTGCTGGGCGGCATCGTCGCCGGTGTGGCGTTCCACTTCGGCGAGGTTGTGCGAGACGTCGTAGAGCAGGTCCAGGCCTGTGCTGGTGGCCTCGAGGAAGACGCTGCGGGCGGCTTCGGCCAGCAGCTGGCGGTTGGCGCGGGCGAAGTTCGCGGCCGCGGCCATCGCACCCAGGTAGGCGCGGCCTTCGGGCGAGTCGACGGGAACGCAGGCGAGTTGCGGGTCGGGTACCTCGATGCCGTACCGGCGCATCACGGTGTCCATGGCCCGCACGTGGTCGGCGCAGATCTGGTGGCCCAGACCGCGCGAGCCACAGTGGATCATGACGCACACCAGACCGGGGCGCAGGCCGAACGCTCGCGCGCACGGCTCGTCGTAGACGGCGTCGACCGCCTGGACCTCCAGAAAGTGGTTGGCCGACCCCAGGCTGCCGACCTGCCCGGCGCCGCGCTCCAGCGCACGTTCCCCGACCTGGGTGACATCGGCGTCGTCGACAGCTCCGCCGGCCTCGCACCGCTCCAGGTCGCGTGGCACGCCGTGGCCCCGCGCCACGGCGTACCGGGCCCCGCCGCACAGGATTTCGTGCAGTTGCGCCCGGCTCGCCAGGTGCCACAGTCCGCCGCGCCCGAGCCCGCGCGGGATCATCACGTCCAGGCGGTCCATCAGCGCGGGGAGCTTCGGCAGCAGGGCGGTGCGGTCCACGTGCGCGGTGAGCAGGCGTACCCCGCAGGAGATGTCGAAGCCCACGCCTCCGGGCGAGATGACCCCGCCGTGGGCGATGTCGGTCGCGGCCACGCCGCCGATCGGAAAGCCGTAGCCCCAGTGGATGTCGGGCATGGCGTACGAGGCGCGTACGATGCCCGGCAGCGTGGCCACATTGGCCACCTGCTGAAGGGCTTGGTCGCCGGGCTCGTCCGGCAGCAGCTCCCGTGGCGAGAGGACAACGCCGGGTGCACGCATGGCGCCGGTCTGCTCGATGCGGAACCGCCAGGGTCCCTCCGCCACCAGCCGGATGTCCATGTCGGTTCGGCCTCCTCGGCGAGCCGTTCCGGCGCGGGGCGCCGGGACGGACATCACACATCCAGCGTCACCTGGCAGGCCCACCCGTGCGCATCCCTGCCCAGCCGCAGGCCGTGCCACGCGACCGCCTTGGGTACGGCCCCGGTCTGCGTGGCCGTCGAACTGTCGGCCATGCCGAATCGCACTCGTACCCCGCCCGGCTCCGGCGTCACCGTGGTGTCCGCAGGAAGCTCGTCCGCAGCGTCCATACGGTAGATGACTTCCTCGAGCACGGCAGCCAGGATCCGGCCGTCGTCGTCGCCCGACACCACGCACTCCCGGGTGACCACGGAAGCACCTGGGGGCAGTTCGGCGAAGCTGCCGACCATGCCGCGCACTGCCTCGACGATGCATTCCTCGCGCGTCCGCGCCCACGCCTCGACCCGAAGATCACCGGTGTGCGGAAGGCTCCGGTGACCTCGCGGAGACTGTCCGGGCCCGACACCGGTCATGGTGCTCGGACACCTCGACCCGAGAGACGGCCGGCCGGGCATGCGTTCCGCGTCTGCCGGTCATCGTGGACGGGGCGTTGTTGCAGGGTGCCGGGACGTGCGGCCCGTGTCCCACCACGTTCTCGTGCCACCTTTCTGCCGGAACGTGGCCGTACGGGTGCGGATCGAGGGCCGGCCGTCCGCACCCGTCGAACGTGCCCGGGCAGGAGCGATGGTTCAGCCCTCGATCTCGACGTGGTGGGGCTTGGCTGCCTGAGACTTGGGGACGGTGACGGTGAGGATGCCGTCGGCGAGATTGGCGTGGACGTTCTCGGCTTTCACCTCGGTGGGCAGGAGCGCCCGGTACTCGAATCGCCCGGTGCGGCGCGTGCCGCGGCGCAGGACTCCTTCCCGTTCGCCTTCCTTCAGCTCCCCGGTGATGTGGAGTTCCCGTCCGCCGACCTCCACGTCCACGTCCTCGCGCTTGATGCCGGGCAGTTCGCATTCGACCTTGTAGGCCTCGTCGGTCTCGCTCAGGTCGGCCAACGGCGCCCAGGCCATGGGCTCGGTCCAGGACGGAGCGGCGGACTCCAGAAACCGGTTCATCCGCTCGAAGAGTTCGTCGAACTCGGCGGCCATCGGCTCGCGCCAGGGGTAGGCCCGCTCCCGCAGGCTGCCGTGCCTGTGTCGTACGGGCAGAGTCATGCGGCTCACCTCCGCGGATTTGAACTCGAAGAGCCATGTCCCTCCGTTCCATCATGCGCGACGGCCGCCCGGTCTGCGACCTCGTACCGGCACGGCTCGGATGCCGTGGGCCGGGGCGTTCGGCGGCAGGAGCATGCCGTCTACGCGCTGCTCGCGCTGGGTGACCGAGGCCGACCTGTGCCTGTCGTCATCGATGAGTTCCCCGACCGACAGAGTCCCGAGCTGCCCTCCCGTCGTCGTGGTCGCGCGCGTCGCCGCGCCGTTCAGGCTCCGTGGCCGCGACCACGGACCACGACGACGGGGCACGGGGCGTGCTGCACGCAGTGCTGACCGACCGACCCCAGCAGTGCCTCGCTGAATCCGCCGCGCCCTCGGTTGCCTACGACCAGCAGCTGCGCTCCCTCGGCGGCATCAAGCAGGACGGCGGCCGGGTGTCCGTGAGCTGAGACAGGGCGGAGGTCGACGGGCCGTCCCGGGCCCGGGCCGAGGGCTTCGTCGATCGCCTGGTCGAGGATCTTGCGTGCCTGCTTCTGGTAGTCGGTCGGATCCGTGTCCGTGGGCGGGGTCAGGCCGAACCAGGGCGTCGGAAAGTCCCAGGCGATGACGGCGTCGACCACGCCGCCCGTCAGCCTTGCCTGGCTGACTGCCCACCGCAGGGCTGCCTTTGAGGGTTCGGAGCCGTCGACACCCACCACAATCCGCGGAACTGACGTCGCTTCGTCACTCATCACGCACCTGCCCGGTCGCGCTCGGCATCCCCTTCTCACCATGCCTGTGGCAGCCTGGGACCGCCACTTCGACCGGGCGTCGATGACGTGTGACGGCTGCGCCTTGCGGCAGTCGGACCGGTGAGCCGCTACGCCACATGGCGCAGACCCTCCACTGGGCGGTGCGCCTCGTCGTGGGGACACGGACCGGACGGCTTCGACGGCGCCGCGGTCGGCTCGGTCGCCCTGGGGGCAGCCGCAGCAACTGCCTGGCCCGGAACCTGGCCCATTCGCCCTCCCCAGCGCGGCGGGTACGGCCTACTGCCTGTGGTCGGGCGACTGCCCAGGGCCGGGGCAGGAGCCTGTGGCGGCCGTCGGAAGAGTGAGTGTCACCGAGAACAACCGTCCGTCGTCGTAGGACGGCTCGAGCGTGCCGCCCATCGCCTCGGTGAGGTCCTGCGAGAGCCGCAGCGTCAGGCTGTCGGCATGCCGGGCGCCGTCGGCACCGCCCGTGAGTCGGATGCGAAGCCTGCCGCTGAAGGCTTCAGCGGTCAGCGTCGGCGGCCGCCCGGCCGGGCTGTGGATCAGGGCGTCGGCTGCGAGGGCGGTCAGGACCCGGGTGAGCAGGGCGCCGTCAGCGATCACATCGGGCGCCTGCTCCGGTAGCCGGACCTGGATGGTGCGGCCGCCGGGGCCCAGGTCGTCCAGTACGGCGGTCAGTAGCTCGTCGAGGCCGACGGGGCGCAGGTAGAGGTCGAGAGCCCCGCCCTGCAGCCGGTCGAGGTCGGCGAGGTCGGCGACGACCTGGGCGGCGCGGCGGACCGACGTGCGGGCCGTGTCGATGTCCTGGCGGGCGAGGGCTTCCTCCGCCGCGCGCAACAGCTCCCGCAGGTCGCGGTCGGCTGCCCGGATCAGGGAGACGCGCGTGCGTTCGGCGTCGGCGAAGGTGTCCGTCTCGGCGGCGTGCCGGGCGAGCCTGCCGTGCAGGTGGGCCATGCCGAGTTGGGCCGCGCACGCGCCGAGGATCCGCTGGTCGTCGGTGGCCAGGACACCTCGGGCCGCCAGCGTGAGGGTGTCGCTGACCGGACTTTCGACGTCGGCTTCGTACGGCTGCTCCGGTGGGTGTGCACCGGCGCTGGCGACCACGTACCAGCGTGGCCCCGGTGCTGCCTCGGGTGCGCGTTCGAGAAGGCTGACGCCGGTCAGCCCGAAGCTCTCCCGCACCTGTTCGACGAGGCTCGGCAGGTCCTGGCCGTGCATCATGGCCGTTGCCAGCCGGTTCAACACCCGTGCCTCCCATGTCGCGCGTACGGCCTGGCGGGTGTGCCGGGCGGCCGCGTCGGCGGCGGCTCCCACCAGGGTGACGGCGATGACGAAACCCGCCAGCGCGAGGGCGTCGCCGCCGTGCTCGACCCGCAGCGAGTGAAGGGGCGCGGTGAAGTAGTAGTCGGCGAGCAGTGCCGCCGCGAGGGCCGCCGCCAGCGCCGGAACCAGCCCACCGGCCAGGGCGGTGCCCACGGCCGCGAGCAGGTAGACCAGCAGTACCCCGGACAGGTCGAGCCGGGGGACTGGCGCGGTGAGGAGCAAGGTCAGCACGGTGAGCAGCAGTGCGGCCCCCACCGCCGCCGACCAGAACCGCCGTGGTCCGATACTGCGGCCGCGGCGCGGCAGCCGCGTCGTGAAGGCGGAGCCGGCGGCCGCCTCGTGGGTGATCACATGGACGTCGATGGGGCCGGAGCCGCGGATCGTGCGATGCCCCACCCCGGCGTCCAGCAGCAGGGACAGTCGGCCGCGGCGGCTGGCGCCGAGCACGATCTGGGTGACGTTCTCGGCCTGAGCGAACTGCAGCAGTGCCTCGACCACCGACTCGCCCGTCGTCTGGTGGTAGGTGCCGCCCAGTGACTCCACCAGGGTGCGCTGGGCGGCGAGGGCCGCCGGATCGGCGTGGGTGAGCCCGTCGGCGGGCACGACGTGCAGCGCCAGTAGTTCGCTGCCCGGAGTGCGCGCGGCGATCCGGGCGGCCCGTCGGATCAGCGTCTCGCCCTCCAGGCCGCCGGTCAGCCCCACCATGATCCGCTCACGGGTTTCCCAGGGGATGGCGATGCCGTGCTCGGCGCGGTAGCGCTGCAATCCCTCCTCCACCCGATCGGCGAGCCACAGCAGCGCCAGCTCGCGCAGCGCGATGAGATTACCCACCCGGAAGTAGTGGGTGAGAGCCGCCTCGATCCGGTCCGGCGGATAGATGTCGCCGTGCGCCAGGCGTCGGCGCAGCACTTCGGGCGGCAGGTCGACCAGCTCGATCTGATCGGCTCGGCGGGCCACTTCGTCGGGCAGCGTCTCGCGCTGGCGCACTCCCGTGATCTGCCGGACGACGTCGTTCAGGGACTCCAGGTGCTGGACGTTGAGCGTGGTCACGACGTCGATCCCGGCGTCCAGCAGCTCCTCCACGTCCTGCCACCGCTTGGCGTTGCGGGTGCCGGCGCCGGGGGCATTGGTGTGAGCGAGCTCGTCCACCAGCGCGACCTGGGAACGGCGGGCCAGCACCGCGTCGAGGTCCATCTCGGTGAACTCCGCTCCCCGGTGGGTCACCGTACGCCGCGGCACCGTCTCCAGGCCTTCGGCCATGACGGCGGTCGGTCGCCGCCCGTGTGGCTCGACGAAACCCGCGACCACATCGGTGCCGGAAGCGCGCAGGCGCTGACCCTCTTCGAGCATGGCGTACGTCTTGCCCACGCCGGGGGCCGCCCCCAGGTAGATCTGCAACCGTCCACGCGCCATCCCCGGGCTCCCGCCGGCTCGTCGCACTGTTCGCCGCGTACCTCCCTTCATGATGTACCCGGAGCAACGGCACGCCGCGCGGCGCCGCCGTACCCGGGTGACCGGCGACACGGACCGGCCGTATGCGCGGCCCCGGCAGGCCGGCGCCGCACTGGGGCCGCATGACGTCGACCGTCATGGCGGTGCCTTCCGTCCGGCTGTCGTGCCGAAGCATCGGCCCGTTCAGTCTGTTCGAGCGTCCACCTTCTGCGGTCCTCCGACGCGTCGTGGCGCGCCAGGGGCTGAACGGCTCACACGGCCCACTTGGCCGTCCTTCCCCTGGCGCGCCACCACGGAGTCGCGCAGCGTGGAGGTGAAGGACGGCGTTCGGCGTGGCCGGCGAGAGGCAGGAGAGGGGAGACGTATGGGCACGGACACTTCCAGGCCGCGTGTCGTGGTCGGCGTCGACGGTTCGCCGTCCTCGTACGCGGCGCTGCGCTGGGCCGTGCGGTACGCCGGACTGATCGGCGGAACCGTGGACGTGGTGGCGGCGTGGGATCTGCCCGGTGCGTACGGCTGGGCGGCTCTGGCCGTGGACGCCGATTTCGACGAGGCTGTCGCCCGGCAATGGCTGAGCCAAGAGCTGAGCGAGGTGCTGGGAGCCGAGGAAGCTGCCTCGGTCAGGGCGCTTGTGGTCCGCGGTAACACCGTCGAGGTGCTTCTGGAGGCCGCCGAGGGGGCTGAGGTGTTGGTGGTGGGCAGCAGGGGGCGCGGCGGGTTCGCCCGGGCTCTGCTGGGGTCCGTCAGCCAGCACGTCACTGCGCATGCCAGGTGCCCGGTTGTCGTCGTGCGCCCGGAATCGTGAGGAGGGCAGTCCGGCGGACCCGTGTGACCCAGTTTCGACGGCTCGCGATTCGGGCGTGATGGCGGTTTCGACGACCTCGGCTCACACCCTGCTGGACGCAGGACGTTTCTCTCAGCGCGGGCTGTAGGTCAGGCAGTCGGCTACCCTCCGGCCGGAGCCGACGGTGATGCCCGGCGCCTGGCATTCGAGCCGGATGTTGTGCCGGCAGCCGGTCATCTTGCAAGCACCCACCTGCCCGGTTCCGGCCGGATCACCGCCTTTGAAGGAGGTGATGAAGTACGTGTCGCACTGGGCGTGCGGGGGATCCCCGACGGTGATGGCCAGTGCGTGGCACGCGCTGCCGACGTTGTAGGAGCACGCTTCCACCGCGCACTCGTTGATGTACGGCATGTCCATGGATCCTCCTGGCATTCGATACACGCCGCGGGCCGACGGCGGCGGCAGCCTGTGCGGTGTTGCACGAGGCCAGTCCTCAAGGTGTGGGGACCCTCGCCCCGGCATCGCGCACGACACGCACAGCGACTGGGAATCGTCCCAATGGAGGTAACGCCTCCCCGGGCTCGAGGTTGCCCCGGCTCGGGGGACTACCAGCAGATCGCGGTCAGGCGGACTACCCCGACGGCATGCTGACCGTCAGCGTGAGCCTGGGCACCGAGAAGGCGGAGGCGCAGCACGTGGAGATCCGGCAGCAAGTGACACCGGCTGACGATTTGTGGCGGGTCCACTCGGGCCCGCCGTCGGCGCGCCTTGCGCAGGCTGTCATTGGTCCATGCGGGTGGAGGCCCAGCGGCGTCGTACCGCTTCTTCGTGTTCGGCCTCCTCCAGCGCCAGTTCCAGCGCTGCCAGTTCGTCCTGCAGCCGAGGGATCCAGTGCCGGCGCAGCGCCCGGACCCGCTGCCGCGTCCGTTCGGTCTCGGCGGCCAGGAGTGCGGCGGCCGCCTGGTGGGCGGCAAGGTCCGCCGCGGCGCGGGCCGCGGCACGATAGGCCGTCTCGGCGTGCGCGAGGGCCGTGTTGGGGGCTGTCGGTTCCGCCGGGGAGCGCACGGGGTCCGTCCAGTCCACTCCTGCCGGGTGGCTGACGCCCATCAGCGTGGCCCACGTGACGTCGACGCGCGCCCGGTCCGCGGGCGCCGCCACGGCCAGCGCCTGTTCGCCGCCGAGCAGTACCCCGCGCAGCAGCCAGGTTTCCGCGTCGGCCACCCTCTCCCGACACATCCTGCCCGCGTCCTCAGCCGCTCGTCGCGCGGTGTGCTCCCGGTCCAGCAGGAGCCGGAGTTTGCGTTCCAGCAGGTCCGCTCCGCGCACGGCGGTGGCGAGACTGCGTCGCAGCCGCAAGCGGCCGGCCCGTCCCACCGGAACCCGGCGCCTGCTCGGGCTCATTGCGCCTCCTCGTCCTGCGGCGGAGCGCGGGTGTCGAGCAGGTCGGCCGGGAGCATGCCGAGCTGACTGCGCGGCAGGGTCAGCAGCACCTCCCAGGCCCGGTCGAGGGAATCGTCCAACGACCGACCCTCGTCCGTGCCCTGGGCGAGGAACCGGTTCCGGAAGGTGTCTTCGAGGTCCAGGAGGCGCAGATCGGCCGGGCTGAGCGCCGATCGTCCGATCAGGTCGGCGAGTTCCGCCACCTGCCGGGACCGGGCCAGAGCGGCGATCAACTGTGCGGCGACGGCCGGATGGTCCGCGCGGGTCCGTCCGGCTCCGGTTCCCTTGCGCATCAGACGCGACAGCGAGGCCAGCGGATCCACGGGCGGATAGGTGCCGACGGCTTGGACATCGGCAGACAGCACGATCTGCCCTTCCGTGATGTAGCCGGTGAGATCGGGGACGGGGTGGGTGATGTCGCCCGCGGGCATGGTGAGCACCGGCAGGACGGTGACCGATCCCGGTCGGTCCTTGATTCGTCCGCAGCGTTCGTAGAGGGAGGCGAGGTCGCTGTAGAGGTAGCCGGGGTAGGCCCGCCGCGCCGGTATCTCGCCACGCGCGGCGGACACCTCGCGCAGCGCCTCGGAGTAGGCCGTCATGTCCGTCATCACCACCAGGACGTGGCGGCCCTCCGTGAACGCGAGGTGTTCGGCGACGGTCAGGGCGAGTCGCGGGGTGAGCAGCCGTTCGATCACCGGGTCGTCGGCCGTGTTCAGGAACAGGACCAGTTCCCGCGCGGCGGAACGCGCGGCCAGCCCTTCGCGGACGAACGCCGTGTCGGCGTGGGTGAGCCCCATGCCGGCGAACACGGCGGCGAACGGCTCACCCCCGCAGGTCGCCTGGGCCGCGATCTGCACCGCCAGTTCCAGGTGCGGTAGCCCCGCCATCGAGAACACTGGCAGTTTCTGGCCGCGCACCAGCGTGGTCAGCACGTCCACTGCGGCCACGCCGGTGAGGACCGGTTCGTCCGGCGGTTCCCGGCGTACCGGATTGATCGGCGCGCCGCCGACTGCCGCGTATGACCCGCCGAAAACCGGCGGCCCGCCGTCGGCCGGTTCGCCCCGCCCGTTGCACACCCGTCCCAGCCATCCGGTGCCCACCGGGATCCGCAACGGCGTGCCCGAGAAGGCGACCCGGGTGCCGGCGCGGTTCATGCCGGCGGTGTCCTCCAGGACCTGTACCACCGCGAGGTCGCGGTCCACCTCCAGGACCAGCCCGTGCCGTCGTTCGCCGGAGTCGAGGACGATCGTGGCGAACTCGTCCCAGCCCACCCCGCTCACCCCCTCGACGACCACCAGCGGGCCGCGCAGGTCCCGCACGCCCGTGTACTCGATGACCTGGGGACCGGTCATGCCGCCTCCTTCAGCCGGGCCAGCACGGTGTCGCGTGCCGCGGTCACCGGAGCGGTCTCCGCCGGGCCGGCCGTCTCGCGTGCCCGCAGCAGCGGGGTGAAGTCGACCGCCTCGACGGCATCCACGGGGGTGCCGGAGTCCACCAGCTCCGCACAGCGGTCGATCACCGTCAGCACCGCCTCGACCAGGGCCGTGGACTTCTCGGGTGTGCTGTAGGCGTCCGCCGGGGACAGCGCGTTCTGCTGTATCGCGGCCTCGCGCAGCAGCCGTCCGGCGAGCACACTGATCCGCTCCCGGGGCGGCAGGGCGGTGATGCCGACCAGTTCGACGAGGCCGGCCAGCCGGTCCGCCTCCGCCAGTTGCCGTGCCACCCGCCCGCGCCGCTCGGCCCACTCGGGGCCGTCGGCCCGTGCGTGTGCGGCGGCCAGCCCGGCGGCGTCCCGGGAGAAGGACTCCGACCAGGACACGGCCGGGTAGTGCCGTGCGTAGGCGAGATCGCGGTCCAGGCTCCACAGACTCCGTACGAACCGCTCGGTGTGCGCGGTGACGGGCTCGGTGCGGTCGCCGCCCGGAGGGGACACCGCACCGATCACCGTGACGGACCCGTTCGCGCCGCCGAGCGTGCGTACGGCCGCCGCCCGCTCGTAGAACGCGGCCAGCTGGGAGGCGAGCCCTGCCGGATAACCCTCCTCGGCGGGGAGTTCACCCATGCGGGAGGCGAACTCCCGCAGTGCCTCCGCCCAGCGGGACGTCGAGTCGGCGATCAGGACGACATCCAGGCCCATGTCGCGGAAGTACTCCGCAACCGTCGCCCCCGTGTGCACACTCGTCTCGCGGGCCATCATCGGCATGTTGGAGGTGTTCGCGATCGTCACGGTCCGCTCCACCAGGCGGCCCCCGGTCCGCGGATCAGTCAGCTCCGCCAGCTCCTCCATGACGTCCGCCATCTCGTTGCCGCGCTCGCCGCAGCCGACGTAGACGATCACATCCGCGTCGCACCACTTGGCGATCTGCTGGAGCAGCATGGTCTTGCCGGTGCCGAAGCCACCGGGAACGGCGACCGTGCTGCCCCGCGCCACAGGGAAGAGCAGGTCGACGGCGCGCTGCCCGGTGTTCAGGGGCACGTTCGCCGTCAGTCGCCTCGCGACCGGTCGCGGTCTGCGCACCGGCCACGACTGCGCCATCCGCACCTCATGCCCGCCCACCACGGCGAGCACGGCGTCCGAGGAGTGCTCGCCCGCCGACGCGATCCGAGTCACTTCGCCCGACAGGTCCGGAGGCACCAGAAGCCGCAGTGGCACGCTCGCGCCGATCTCCCCGAGGACGTCACCGGCCGAGACCCGCGTTCCCTCCGACACCCGTGGCGTGAACGACCAATCCCCGCGGTCCGGTTCAGCAGTCGTCGGCCCGTGTGTGGTGAGAAGGTCGCCGGCGCCGGCCAGAGGGCGCAGCAGACCGTCGAACACACCGCCGAGGAGATCAGGGGCCAACCGCACCGACAACGGTTGTCCCTGCGGTTCCGCAGGATGGCCGGGGGCCAGCCCGCCGGTGTACTCGTAGGCCTGGACGGTGGCCGTGTCGCCGTGGATGGCGACGACCTCGCCCGGCAGCCGGGCGTCGCCCAGTACGACCAGATCGTGCATGGCGACCGCAGGAGGGCAGGTGATCTCCACGAGGGGACCGGTGACGCGGAGAATCCGGGGGCGGTCCGCCCGGCCGGTTGCCGGAACACCACTCGTGACCTGTGCAAGCGGGCCCATGCCCGGGGAGTCCGACGCCTGGTTGCCGACGGCGGTCACGGTGGCCCCCAAAGCGTCTCGGTCTGGAGACCCAGCCTGTCCAGGGCGCGGTCGGCGAGGGCGTCCGCCGACAGATCAACCCGGCGGCCAGGCACTTCGGCCGTCACCCCGCCCTCCGCGGCGGACACGACCCGCGCCTCCGCTCCCAGCCGGGCCCGTGCCACCTCCGCCAGGCGCGACTGCGAAACCGCATCCTCAGCCAGCGCCCGCCGCACGCCCGCGCGAACCGCGGCCCTGAGCGCCGCATGGACATCGGCGCGGGTCGCGAGTTCCACCGCCCAGGCGTCCTGTGCCGCCCGAACCCGTTCCCGGGCCGCCTCGGCGGCACCGTCGGCCTCGCCGAGTTCCCGGGCCCGCGTGAGCACTGCCTCAGCCGTAGCGCGAGCTGCGCGCAGGGTTTCAGCCGCGTCGGCCCGTGTACGGTCCAGGACGGCGTCGGCCGAGGCGCGTGCCGCGCGTAGCAACTGGGCGCGTACGGGGTTCAGCGCATCCACGGGCGCGGTCATGAAGGCAGCACCACCGTCAACGGCCGGGCCGGGTGGGGCGCCGTCGCCGCGTCCCCCAGCACCTCGGCGGCTTCGGGCGTGAGAATCACCAGGCCGACCGTGTTGGGCAGCGTCCGCCAAGCCTCGCGGACGGCGTCCGGTTCCTCCGCCACGAGGACGTCGACCCCGGCCAGGGCCAGCCCGCACACGTTGGTTCGTGCGCCGATGGCGGCCACGGTGCCCATCGTCAGGCCTTCGCGATCAGCAGGATCGCGACCACCAGCCCGTACACGGCGATGCCCTCCGCCAGGCCGACGATGACCATCGCCCGGCCGAACATCTCCGGTCGTTCGCTCAACGCGGCCAGCGCCGCGGCTCCCGTGTAGGCGACGGCGATCGCGGCTCCTATCGACGCACCGGCCACGGCGATGGCCGCCCCGATCAAGGCGGATCCATTGACGCCGCGGGACGTGGCGGCCTGCGCCGAAGCCTGCGCGGGGCCCGCCAGTGCCGTGGCGAGGACGGCGAAGGCGCCGCCCAGCAGGGCGAGGTTCGTGGCCAGCAGCCAGCGGAAGGCGTGTTTGGTCCGGCGTCGCCGCAGCAGCCGGACGGCGCCGAGCACCGCGACCAGGACCGGCAGGACGATCAGCCAGGTGAGCATGGGATCACCTTCGTAGCGGGGTCGGCGGATTCCGCCGGGGGAACGTGCCAGGGACGGAACGGTCGGCCTTCTGTCTCGAAGAGCCGGGAGAAGAGTTCGTAGAACTCCAGCCGCAGGGCCTGCACACCGGCCACCAGGGCCTCAAGACCGAAGGACACGGCCGTGCCCACGACGAACAGCAGGGCGGCGCCCATGACTCCGGCGGCGCCACGCCCTGCCAGGGCCGTGGTGCCGTGCCATACCAGGCCGGCGAGCGCGGCATGGGTGAGGCCGAAGGCCGCGAGCCGGGCGAACGAGAGGGTGTTGGTGCCCGTGCGCACGACGACGTCGAACAGCCGTACCGCCGTCTCGGCGAGTCCCGCGCCGCCGCCCGCCGTGGCCCGGAACAGGCCCGACGCCACCAGCGCCAAGCCGACCACGGCAAGGGCGCCCCCGGCGACGGCCGGAGCCCGCAGGTGCAGAAGCAGGCCCGCCGCGGCCAGAGCGAGCCCCAGATAGAACAGAAGTCCGGCACAGCCGGACGCCGCGTACAGTCCCGTGCCCCAGCCGCCCTCACGCACGCGGTTCACCGCGCCGGCGGCGTGCGCGAGCGCCAGCAGACCGGCCCCTATGGCCACGGCGGCGGCCAGTAGACGGGTGGGATCCTCCAGCGGGCTCAGCCACAGCACCGGCAGCAGCCCGGTGGGCCCGAAGAACTCGCCGTAGGCGGCGCCCGCGAGCACGGAGGCGACTCCCGCGCCCGCCAGGAAGGGCCACAGCCTGCCCAGCCGGGCCCATCGCCGGGGCCACCCGAGGCGCAACGCCAGCGCGCCGAGCAGCAGCAACGCCCCGTGCCCCACGTCACCAAACATGATCCCGAACATCGCGACGTACGCCAGACCCGCGGGCCACGAAGGGTCGAGGTCCGCGTAGGCGGGCGTGCCGTACGTCGTCACCAGCGGGGTGAAGGAGGCGGTCCGGCCCGGTCGAAGCAATGTCGGGGGATCGATTCCGCGCGGGGAGGGCAGCGGCAGCAGCGCACCGCCCGCCGCGGCCAGCCGCCCCGCGACGCGGGGAACCTCGGCGGCCGGGCACCACCCGGCCAGCGCGGCGACCTCCCCACGCCGTACGGCGCCTTCCGCACGCTCCTCCAACTGGGCCTCGCCCGCCAGCAGAGCGACACTGCCCCGCTGTTCGAGCAGATCGAGATCGGGCGAGGCGGCTGCCAGAACAGCTGGAGTGGCGCTCTCGGGTCCGGCGGTCGTCCTCCGCCCGCGCAACCGCTGCAGCCGCACGGCCGCCGCTCCCGAGGCAGCCTCCTCGGCCCGGTCCAGTTCCACGCAGCCGGCTTCGGCGATGCGCACGAGTGTGTCCCGCAGGGCCACTTGCGGCACGACCACCGCCACACGGCGCATCCGGACCGGCGTCACCGCCTCAGACCAGGGCATCGAACGCCTCCCCGGGCCGTCCACTACGGGCAGCCGATTCCAGCGCCGCCCGCACCCGCCAGGCGTCCACGGACAGCACGGCGACCGCACCAACGACCACCCTGGGCCCGTACCGGCCCTCGCGCAGCATCGCCGCCCCGTCGGACTGCACCGTCCGCCACCAGCGGACCTCGGCCCGCCACAGCTCACCCGGCTCATCGACATCCGCCAGGACCCAACCGGCCGCCGAGGGCAGGTGCTCACGGAACTCCTGGTAGGAGGCGGCGATCGGCGCCCGGGTCCCGAGCAGCCGTGCCGCATCGCGCCGCACGGGCTCCGGAAGAGAGCGGTGGTGTACGAAGAGTTCACGCGCCGCCAGCAGGAGCGCGCGTCCCCGGGCCCAGCGGCGTGCGGACGGTACGGCGACAGCGGTACGCCGAGCGGCGGCCATCCGCATGCCCGTGAGCAGGGCCCACGGCGTATCGCCGCCCGGGTCACCCCAGGGTGAGGCGGTGAGCGCCGCGCGCAGTTCCGCGGGCGTCCCGGCCCGCTCCAGACTTCGCCAGGCGGTCTCCAGCGCCCCGAGCCGGTACGGCTCAGGCGCCTTGGCGCGGCGACCCTCCGGTGCGGTCAGCCGGGCGACCACGTTGGCGATCTCGAACCCGGCGGCGAGCGGAACGAGCAGGCGAGCACCACCCGGCGGCAGCCATCCGGCCAGAACCCGCAGATGCCACAGCACGGTGGCGGCCACCGCCCGCTGCGCTTGCGGCAAGCCCGTCGCTGTCCGCGCGTAGCGAGCGTACGGCGTCGTGGCCAGGCGCTGCAGGGCGTCGTCGAGCGTTGGGCCACGGGCGATCTCCCGCGCCGCACCGGCACCCGGATACCGGCCGGCGAGGGCTTTCGCGCGCACCGCCCCGGCGACCCAACCGGCACTCATGGCTCTCCCCGCGCCCCGCCTGCCAGACGCAGGGCATCGGCCACCACGACGTCCACCAGGTGCGGCATGCGCTCCATGGCCCGCGCGTGGATCGCCGAGGCCGCGCGGTCACCGGCGGCGCGCAGGGCCTCGGCGTCCCGCCGCGCCTCCCGGAGGAGTGGTTCAGCGGTCTTTCGGCGAACCTCCGGTGCTTGTTCCCGCGCGGCCGCCACAAGACGTTCGGCTTCGCGGGAGGCGTCCCGCCGAAGGGCCTCGGCTGTCTCTTGAGCGGCGGCCCGGATCTGTTCCGCCTGCTGTTGAACATCCGTCAATCGGTCGAGGGCAGGCTCCAGTTCCGCGGCGCGCTCCGACGCACGGTCGGCGGGCACGCCCGTGGCGGACGCTCCCGGCGTGCCCGCCGGACGGAACCGCTCCAGGAAGTCCCGCAGGCTCATCGGCGGCCTCCTGCCGATCGGCTGTTCCTTCAGTTTCACCGTTCCTCGCCCGCCCCGCACCGGATAGGGCCGTCACGCCGTTCCACCAGGGCCGATCGGCTCTTGGCACGGTCAGGGAGAGCGAAATACTGGGATGGCAGGCAGCTCGACGGAGTGAGGAGGCCGCCGTGGACGCGCACCAGAACTTCCGCGCAGAGGCCGAGGCCCGGCGGGATGTGCCCTCCCGCTCCTGGAGCCCCGAGGAAACGGCACGGCACGAGAGGCTGCTCCGTTACCTGGGTGCCGTGGCCAGGGCCGCGGCGAAGCACGCGGGCACCGCGGCCGAACAGCCCGGCACGGAGGGGCAGGGAACGTCGGCCGCCACTCCTACGCCGCGGCCGGCACTCCCCGAACCCGGGGTGCCTTTGGTGCGGGACGTGATGCACGTGCCGGCGACCTCCCTCCGCGAAGACCTGCCGTATCGCGACATCGCCCGCCTGCTGGCACGCGAGCATGCGGGCGCGCTCCCGGTCGTGGACGCCGAGGACCATGTGGTCGGCGTTGTCTCGGAGTCCGATCTGCTGGCGAAGGTCGCCTTCGATGCCTCCGGTCACCGGCCCGGACCCGTCGGCAGGCTGCGTGAACGCCGAATCCATGGCAAGGCGCGTGGTGAAACGGCCGCCGACCTGATGACCAGCCCCGCGATCACGGTTCTGCCCGGCGCGACGGTTACCGAGGCTGCCTGGCTCGCTGCGCTGGCCAGGTTGAAGCGAATGCCCGTCACCGATCGCAGGGGCCGTCTGGTGGGCGTCGTGCGCCGTGACGCGCTGCTGCAGGCGCTGATCAGGGACGATGTCGGCATCCAGACCGAGGTGCAGGCCAGGATCGAAGCCTGCTGTCCCCCGGCAGACCGGGAGACCGTCGACGTGACCGTGCACGACGGCATCGTGGAGCTGACCGGGCGGCTGCCCTCGGCGACGATGGCCCGGCTGGTGGCCCAGGTCGACGAGATCGCCGACGTCGTCGAGGTGAAGAACCTGCTCACCACCGCCTGACCTCGGCCGCCGTCATCGGACCGGCACCGTCCCCACCCGCGCCGCCACGGGCCGCGGCTGCCACCGGGGTGCTCACCCCGGCGCTGCCGCCATCCGTGCCGCCAGCAGCATGATCACGCCGCTGGACACCAGGGCCGTCGCCAGTTGTCCCCGGGGGCCTGTCAGGGTGCGGCCGAGCAGCGTGCCGCCGCCCGCGAGCAGTAGTTGCCAGCTTGTGGAGGCGGCGAAGGCCGCCAGGACGAACACCGCCCGATCGGACGGTGTGGTGGCGTGCGTGCCGAGGACCAGTGCCGCGAAGTAGAGCAGCGTGGTGGGGTTGAGGAGGGTGAGGCCGAGCAGGGCGAGGTACGCGCGGGCCGGGTTCGGTGGCGGTGGGGCCGTCCGGGTGGCCGTCCGGTGCCCTCGGTACCGGCGCAGCGCGCCGGCCGCGCCCCGGACGGCCAGCGCGGCGAGGAGCAGGGCCGAGGCCCAGCGCAGCGGCACGATCACCGGTCGCAGCGCGGTGGCCAGGGCCGAGCCGCCGAGGGTGGCGAGCAGGGCGTAGAGCCCGTCGGCCGTCGCCACGCCGAGCGCGGCGCACACACCGGTCCGCAGGGACGAACGGGCGGTCAGGGTGACGAGGTGGGCCCCGACGGCTCCGACGGGCACGGCGATGCCGTAGCCCGCGAGGAGACCCGCGACGAGCGCGGCGCTCACGACCGCGGCGGACCGGGTCTCCGGGGACGGCCGGGCTGCTGTCGGCCCCGCGACGGAAGGCCGGCGGCGGACGGCAGCGGCGGGAGCACGCGGGTCGTGGACATGGCCGGATCCTGTACGCCGTACCGTTTCGGCGGCAACCGAATTACGATGCGGAATGGATGGTTCCCGGCCAGATCCCGCAGGTAGCCGATCTGGCCGAACTTCATGTCGTGCACTGGATGCCCCGGGCATCTAATGAAGATCGGCACGACGCATCCTTCGTCTGCGAGGTCTTCCATGACAGACACGACAGACCTGACCGAGCTGTCAGATCCCGTCTCCTTCCCCCAGGACCGGAGCTGCCCGTACCACCCGCCCACCGGGTACGACCCGCTGCGCACCGAACGGCCGCTCGCCCGCATCCGGCTCTACGACGGCCGCCCCGCCTGGCTCGTCACCGGCCACGCCGTCGCCCGTGACCTGCTGGTCGACCCCCGCCTGTCCACGGACCGCACCCGCTCGGGCTTCCCGGCCACCACCCCTCGCTTCGCCGCGTTCCGCGACCGCAAGCCGGCGCTCCTGGGCGTCGACGACCCCGAGCACCGCACCCAGCGGCGGATGATGATCCCGAGCTTCACCCTCAGGCGCGCCACCGAGCTCAGGCCGCGCATCCAGGAGATCGTCGACGAACTGCTGGACGCGATGATCGCGCAGGGACCCCCGGCCGACCTGGTGCGTTCCTTCGCGCTGCCGGTGCCGTCCATGGTGATCTGCGCCCTGCTCGGCGTGCCCTACGCCGACCACGAGTTCTTCGAGGAGCAGTCCAGGCGGCTGCTGCGCGGACCGGCGGCCGAGGACACGCAGGACGCCCGGGACCGGCTCGCCGCGTACCTGGAGGACCTGATCGACCAGAAGCGGCGCCGGCCCGGCGACGGCCTGCTGGACGAACTCGTCCAGCAGCGCCTGAACGAGGGCGAGCTCGACCGCGAGGAACTGACCGCCCTGGCGATGATCCTGCTGGTCGCGGGCCATGAGACCACCGCCAACATGATCTCCCTGGGCACCTACACGCTCCTGCTGCACCCCGAACGGCTGACCGAGCTGCGCGCCGACCCCGCGCTGCTGCCGGCCGCCGTCGAGGAACTGATGCGGATGCTGTCCATCGCGGACGGACTGCTGCGGCAGGCCACCGAGGACATCGAGATCGCCGGGACCACCATCAGGGCCGGGGACGGCGTGGTCTTCTCCACCTCCGTCATCAACCGCGACGAGGACGTCTACCCGGCCCCCGACACCCTCGACTTCCACCGCTCGACCCGCCATCACGTCGCCTTCGGTTTCGGCATCCACCAGTGCCTCGGCCAGAACCTCGCCCGCACCGAACTGGAGATCGCCCTGCGCACGCTCCTCGAACGGCTGCCCACGCTCCGGCTCGCCGCCCCACCGGAGGAAATCCCCTTCAAACCCGGCGACACCATCCAGGGGATGCTGGAACTCCCCGTCAGCTGGTAAGAGGCTGCCGTCATGCACATCGAGATCGACAAGGACCGCTGCATCGGCGCCGGACAGTGCGCCCTGACCGCCCCAGGGGTGTTCACCCAGGACGACGACGGCTTCAGTGACCTGTTGCCCGGCCGGGAGGACGGCGCCGGCGACCCGATGGTCCGGGAGGCCGCCAGGGCCTGCCCCGTGAGTGCCATCACGGTGTCCGAGGACGGGTAGGGGGCCAAGCCGCGCCGCCCGCCGCCGTGGGGTCGGGCCGACGTGGCGGCCGGCCGGCCCGTCCGGTGCCCGTCGCGTCGCCCCGTGGCCCCGGCGGCGGGGGATTGACTAGGGTTCCCGGGTGAGCGAACAGGCCCAGCAGTCCTCGGAGGCGCCGCCCGCGAAGAACGCCGGGACGGCGCCCGGGAAACCCTTCCTCTACGTCGTCGTCTGCGCCGCCGGCATCGCCGAGGGCGTCAGCAAGCTGATCACCGCCGCGCAGGAGCGGGGCTGGGAGGTCGGTGTCATCGCGACCCCGGTCGCCATGGGCGGCTTCTTCGACACCGCCGCCGTCGAGGCGCAGACCCGCCGCCCCGTACGGTCGGCCTGGCGCACGCCGGGCGACCCGCGCCCGTTCCCGCCGCCGGACGCCGTGGCCGTGGCGCCCGCCACCTTCAACACCCTCAACAAGTGGGCCGCCGGGATCGCCGACACCCTCGCCCTGGCCACCCTGTGCGAGACGTACGGCCTGGGCGTCCCGGTCGCGGTCCTGCCGTGCGTCTCCGACACCCTCGCCGCCCACCCCGCCTACCGCGACAGCCTCGTCCGCCTGCGAGGGATGGGGGTCCGCTTCGGTGAGCCGTTCTCCGGCGAGCCGGCGCCGGGCGGCGGCCGCCCCGAGTTCGGCTGGGAACGGGTACTGGACCTGCTGGACACGTCCGTGACGCGGACGCCCGCGGGCAGCCCCGGCCCGTGACCGGCGACGCCACCGAGGCACGCACCAAGGACGACCGCACCTAGGACAACCGCATCCACTCAGCGACAGGAGCAGCAACGATGCAGTACGTGAAGCTCGGTTCGACGGGCCTCGAGGTGTCGCGGATCTGTCTGGGCTGCATGACCTACGGCGTGCCCGGCCGCGGTTCGCACGAGTGGACGCTCGACGAGGAGGCGTCGCGCCCGCTGATCCGGCAGGCGCTGGAGGCGGGGATCACGTTCTTCGACACGGCCAACGTCTACTCCGACGGCACGAGCGAGGAGATCGTCGGCCGCGCGCTGCGCGACTTCGCCCGCCGCGACGACGTCGTCCTCGCCACCAAGGTGCACGGCCGGATGCGGCCGGGGCCCAACGGCGGCGGACTGTCCCGCAAAGCGATCATGACGGAGATCGACCACAGCCTGCGCCGGCTGGGCACCGACTACGTCGACCTGTACCAGATCCACCGCTGGGACCCGCACACACCGGTCGAGGAGACCATGGAGGCGCTCCACGACCTGGTGAGGGCGGGCAAGGTCCGCTACATCGGGGCGAGTTCGATGTACGCGTGGCAGTTCTCCAAGGCCCAGTACACGGCCCGGCTGCACGGCTGGACCCGGTTCGTCTCCATGCAGAACCACTACAACCTGCTCTACCGCGAGGAGGAGCGGGAGATGCTGCCGCTGTGCGCCGACCAGGGCGTCGGCGTACTGCCGTGGAGCCCGCTGGCCCGCGGCCGTCTCACCCGGGACTGGGGCACCACCACCGAGCGCAGCGTCACCGACGCCTTCGGCGGCCGGCTCTACGCGGAGGGCGACCGCGGCATCGTCGAGGCCGTCACCCGCGTCGCCGGTGACCGCGGGGTGCCGCGTGCCCAGGTCGCCCTCGCCTGGCTGCTGCGCCAGGACACGGTCACGGCGCCGATCGTGGGCGCGTCCAGGCCGGAACACCTGCGGGACGCGGTGGCCGCCGTCGAACTGGAGCTGAGCGACAAGGAGGCCGAGGAACTGGAGGGACCCTACACGCCGCACGCCGTCAGCGGTCACTGAGGGCGGAAATTGCCGTGTGCATCGGGTAGTAATCGCATTCCATCCGCGGGAATTGACAATAGGTCAACGCGGGGCGCCGAGAGCATTATGCACAAAACTGTGTGATCCCTTGTTGCTCGCCGCCGGCCTGTGCAAAGGTGTGGCCAGTCGGCGAGCAGGCCATGGTCCTCCCTCTGAGCGGGGGACGTTCGAGATGTCGCACGCCTTCTTCGGCACGGACTTTTGGTATGGACCAAGTCCGCGGTGTGTATGGAGGAATGCAGCCGTGAAAGACCCGGGCATGTCCAATTCCCCCACGTCACCCGCTCCGTTCGGTACCACGGACGAGCAGTTGAGTGCCGAACTCCGGAAGTGGACGGGCGCCTCGCCCGCTTTGCTGCCGGTGGGTGAACTCCTCGACCGGCACTGGGAGTCGGCCTTCGCCTACGCGCGGCTGTGCACCGACGGGTCCCATCCCGCGGGCATGCTCACCACGGCGGCCTTCACCCGGCTGTTCGGCCAGTCCCTGCGGCAGTCCGGTCCGACGGCCGCCTGGCGGCCCCAACTGCTCGTCACCGTAAGGCGGCTCGCGGGGGAGTGGAGTACGGACCACCGCCGGGAGATGCTGCACCCCGAGCTGCGGGCCGCGGACGCCGAGGGCGAGCGGATCGCCGCGCGGCTGCTGCCGCCGGGCGACCGGCGGCTGCTGTCGCGGGCGTTCCAGCGGCTGCCGCAGACGGCCCGCGCCCTGCTGTGGCACGCCGAGGTCGAGGCCGAGCCGCTCGCCACGCCGGCCCGGCTTCTCGGCCTCGACGAGGAGGACGCGCGCCTCGAACTCGAGCGCGCCCGGGAGCGTTTGCGTGAGGAGTGCCTCCAGGTCCACCGCGAGATCGCACCCCGGCAGGAGTGCCTGCTCTACCTGCGGCTGCTCGACGTGACCCACCGGCGCGGCGGCGTCCACGTCGACCCCGACCTGCGTACGCACCTGGCCGGCTGCACGCACTGCCGGCAGACCGCCGGCCAACTGGCCCAGTTCAACGGAGACCTGGGCGCCGCGCTGGCCGAGGGCGTCCTCGGCTGGGGCGCGGCCGGCTACCGCGCCCACTGCCTGGCCGGCCCCCCGGCCCCGACGGAACCGGCCCCTGAGCGAACCGCGCCCACCGGGGGCGAGCCCTTCACACCGACACGGCCCAAGACACGCGCAGGTGACGACCTTTTCGCCCCTAACCCGCCCGGCCCACCGGCGGCCGGTGACGCGTACCGGGGGCGGCGGCCCGGCGCGACGGACCGGGACGGCGCCCTCCCCGCCACCCTGCCCGCTACGGAGTCCGCGTCGGCCGGGGACCCGTTCTTGGCATCGGGTCCGTCCGCTCCGGTGGCGGCCGGCGAGGCGTACCCGGGGCGGCGGCCCGGCGTGGCGGGCCAGGGCGGTGCCCTGGGCGCGAACCCGCCCTCCCCCGCCGGGTCCCGCGACCCCGAGTCCGTGTCGGGCGTACCGGCTGAGGGCGAACTGTTCGCGCCGCCGGATCCGTCCGCACCGCCGGCGGCCGATCAGGCCCGCCCCCCGGCGCCCGGCGCCCTCCGCGCGGTCCCGCCCACCCCGGGCGGGCAGCTCGTCCCGGAGGCGTCCGACGCCGTGCCCTTCGGGGCTCCCTCCTCCGCCGAGCCCTGGGGTTCCGGCCCGCCGACCCTCACCCCGGCGCGCGGTCCGGGGGCCGGGCCGGGCGGGGAACCGGGCCCGGCGGAGCGCGGTGGCACGGCAGCGGGACCGGGGGGCAGGGCGGCACGCCGGGGGCGGGTGGCGCGGAAGGCGGCGCGGCGGGTCGCGCGGCGGCGGAACGTGGCCATCGCCGCGGCGACGGTGAGCGGGCTGGTCGTGCTGCCGTTCGCGCTGTGGGCGGTGCTCGGCTCCGGGGACGGGGCCCCTGCGCGCGCCGAAGGGCAGAAGCCCACCGAGCCGCCCGGCACCGGCGCTTCCGCCTCCGGACCGTCCTGGACCGGAGCCGGGACGGCGGCCAGGGGCACCCTGCGCGGACGGCTGCACAACGCCGCGTCCGGGCTGTGCGTCGGCCCCGTCGGCGGGAAGGCCGTCGAAGGCGCCGAGACCGAGCTGACGGCCTGCTCCTCGGCACCCGGCCAGCAATGGGTCTACGAGACCGACGGACTGCTGCGCAGCGGCGCCGCGCCCGCCCTGTGCCTGGACTCCCACCTCGGCTACTCGGTACGGCTCGCCCCCTGCGTGGACGTCTCCCGGCCCGGCGCCAAGAACATCCGCTACGACTTCACCCTTCAGGGCACCCTCGTACCCCGCTTCGACCAGGACCTGGCCCTGACGCCCGCCGCCACCGACGGCGGCGGCGCCCTCGTGCTCAAGACCCGCGTGAAGAGCGACACCCAGCGCTGGGCGATGGACACCACCATGCCGGAACTCCAGATGGAGGTGGTCAACTGGGACCTGGACGGCGGCTCGTCGGCCGGACCCCCGGCCCCGGCACCCGGCCCGTCGGACTCGGCGGAACCGGGCACACCGGCCGGCATCACGCCGCGGACCACCCCGCCACCCCCGGCCGCCGACGCGGGCACACCCGCCGCGGACGGCTGCTCCTCAAACGGCCACCCCTGCTCCTGGAACGACCGGGACAGGCACCGCCACCACGGCGGCGGCCGCTGAACGACGTCAGCGGTGGCGCGGGGGCGGGGGAGGGGGCATCGTCGTGAGGTCCGGGGCCGCCTCCGGCCACACCAGCAGCACCGCACAGGGCGCGTGGTCGACGGCGAACCGCGCGGCCGGGCCGAGACTGTGCGGGCCGAGCCGCCCACGGTCGCCGTCGCGGGCGAGCACCAGCAGGTCGGCGTCCTCCGCGGCCGCCACCACCTCACGCTCCACCCGCCCGCGCCGCTCCACCAGCGTGCACGGCCGCCCCAGCCGGGCCGCCGCAGCCTCGAGGAGTTCCGCCGCCGACGTACCGCCGAGGTCCGTGAGCAGGTCGCCGGGGTCGCGTTCGGCACCGCCGCGGCCGAGCAGCCCGGCGAAGGCCCCGTGCGCCACGGCGGGCACGTCCGGCCCGCTGACGTGCAGCAGGACGACGTCGGACGCGTGCGGAGCATGGGTGCGTACGGCGTCCACGCAGGCGGGCCAGGTGCCCTCCACCAGCCAGGTGATCACACGCATCCGCTCGGCCTCCTCCACCCTCACAGAATCCGGAGTGCTCCCCACAGTGCCACCACCGCGGGCACCAGCGCGGCCGGCACGGCCAGCAGGCCCAGCCGGGTGAACTCCCTCAGGTCCACCCCGTGTTGGTGCTGGTGCACGATCCGCCGCCACAGCAGGGTCGCCAGGGACCCGGCGTAGGTGAGGTTCGGGCCGATGTTGACGCCGAGCAGGACGGCGAGGACCGCCCCCGGTCCGGCCGGTGCGGTCAGCGGCAGCAGGACCAGCACCGCGGGCAGGTTGTTGATCAGGTTGGCGAGCACGGCCGCCACCGCGGCGACGGCGAGCAGCGCGGGCAGCCCCGTACCGCCGGGCAGGACGCGCCCGAGCGCCCCGGCGAGCCCGTTGTCGACCACCGCGCGGACCACGATGCCGAGGGCCAGCACGAAGGCGAGGAAGGCCGGTGCCGCGGCCCGCACCACGCTCAGCGCGGTCGCCCTGCGCCGCAGCAGCGCCCGCCCGGCCAGGACCAGCGCCCCCGCCAGCGCGGCCCACACCGGTGCCACGCCGAACGCGGAGGCCACGACGAACCCGGCGAGCGTACAGGCCACGGTGACCAGGGCGAACAGCGGCAGTTCGGGCGGTTCACCGGTGGGCGGTGAGGGCACCGCCGCGGCCAGGTCGCGGGCGAAGAAACGCCGGAACACCACGTACTCGGCGCCGATCGCGACCAGCCACGGCAGCGCCATCAGCGCCGCGAACCGGGTGAAGCTCAGCCCGCTCGCCGCGAACGCCAGCAGGTTGGTGAGGTTGGAGACCGGCAGCAGCAGCGACGCCGTGTTGGACAGGTGCGTGCAGGCGTAGACGTGCGGCTTGGGCCGTACGCCGGTGCGGGCGGCGGTGGCGAACACGACCGGCGTCAGCAGCACGACCGTGGCGTCCAGGCTGAGCACGGCGGTGATGGCGGACGCCAGCGCGAACACGGAGGTCAGCAGCCGCACCGGGCGGCCGCGCGACCGGCGGGCCATCCACGCCCCGCAGGCCTGGAACAGCCCCTCCACGTCGCAGAAGTGGGCGAGCACCAGCACCGCGGCGAGGAACCCGACCACCGGCCCCAGCCGCTCCGCCTCGGCCCGCGCGTGGTCGAGGCGGATCGCGCCGGTGGCGACGGCGATCCCGGCGGCGGGCACGGCCATGACCGCCTCGGGCCAGCCGAGGGGACGGACGACGGCCCAGGCGAGCACGGCGACGAGCAGGACGACCGAGAGTGCCTCGGCCAGCGGGGTGTTCAGAGCGGTGTTCCTCAGGACGTGACCGATGGTGCACGCCCATCAAAGCAAAGGACCGTGCCCACCTTCGCGTGAGAGCGCCGCGGACGGGCCGGGTCAGGGCTCGGTGCCGGGGCTGAAGACCGTCAGGAACACCGAGGAGGCGTTGCCGCCCACCGGCACCTGGCCGGCCGTCCACTTCACCGTGAGGTGGTCGCGTTCGTCGGGCGGCGTGACGATCAGCGCCGCGGGCGTCGCCGTCCTTGCCCCGCTCACCCCGGGATTGGAGAAGGTCAGTCCCGCCCAGGCGCTCCGGCCGGGCTTCAGCGTCACCGTGGTGGGCGTGCCCGAGGACCGCTTCGGGTCCGGGCCGAGCTGCCTGCCGGAGGCGTCCACGAAGGCGGCGCCGGGATAGCCGCGCACGGTGCAGGTGCGGCCGGAGGTGTTCGTCAGGACGACCGGGAAGTTCTCCTGCCCGGCGCCCGGGTTCACGCGGCCCACCGACGCCCTGAGTTCGGAGGTGTGGCAGCGGGTGCTCGCGGCGGGGGCGGCGGTGCCGCCCGTGTGCCGGGCGGTGCCCGGGGCGGAGGTGGCCGTGCCGCTCGGGGGCGCGGCGCCGACGCTGGGAGCCGAGCTCGTGCCGGGTGCCGTGCCGGGTTCCGTACCGGGTGCCGTCCCGGGGGTGGTGTCGCCGGTCGCGGGCGCGGCGGTGCCGGACACCCTCTGCGGAGCGCCGCTCGCGCCGCTGCCGTGGCCGCAGGCGGTCAACGGCAGGCCCAGTACGGCGACCGCGCCGACGAGCAGGGCCGCCCGGCGGGCGGACGGGGACTTGTGCGCCATGTTCCACACTCCTGGGTCGCTCGCACGCGGTGACCGCGTGCCTCCGGCGCCGGGTGCGCCGTCATGAGTGTCCGATGCGCGGACCGGGCGAAAAGTTCGCGACCGTTCGCACCCTTTTTCCGGGACTTCTTCCCGCGTCCTTCTCCGGTGACTGCCGTCCGCGCGTCTCTCCCGGTGACTTTTCCCGCGCGGAGCCCGGGCGGCCCTCGCCCGAACGGGTCAAGCCGCCCTCGCCCGTACGAGGTCCCGCGGGATCACGTGACGCGCAGGGAGCGCAGTACGCCGTCGGTCGCGTCGCCGCCGCCGTGCTGGCGGATCTGCACGTACACCTGCGGCTGCCCGCCGCCCGCCGGGACCAGCGCGGTCTCCGTGAGCCGGCCGCCGCCGGGGCAGCCGCTCCAGGTCCGGACCCGGCCGTGCCACCGCCCGCCGGTGTAGGCGCGGGCGCCGTCGTAGTGGCAGTCCGGATGGCCGAGCGCGTCGACGCGGGCGATGACGTCGCCGCGCTCGCTCAGGCCGGCGAACACCCCGCTCACGTCGGCCCCGAGGTCCTGCCACCGGGTCAGGTCGCCGGCGACGGCGAGCCCCGGCTCGTGCCCGGCGGGCAGCCCCAGCGCCGCCGGGTTCCAGCCGGAGTCGCGCAGTTGGCGCCCCCAGCCGTCCGGCACCCGCACCGCGATCCGGCCCGTGGCGTCCTCGACGTCGACCCCGGACGCCGAGGACGGCAGGTCCACCCGGGCGAAAACGGCGCCGGCGACGGCGACGGCGGCCACGGCGGCGGCGAGCACCGCGGTCCTGGACCGCCCGCGGGGGCGGACGGCGGACGCCGGGGCCGAGGCCAGCTGCTCCAGTTCGTCCGCGAACGCCTTGGCGGTGGGCCAGCGCCGTTCGCGGTCCGGCTCCAGGGCCCGCGTCAGGGCCCGGGCGACGCCGGGGTCGAGGCCCGGCCGCAGCCGCTCGGGCCGTATCACCGCGCCGGGTTCGGCGGGCACGGTGCCCGTGACGAGCCGGTAGCCGACCGCGCCGAGGCCGTAGACGTCCGCCCGCGCGTCGATGCCCGCGCCGGGTCCGGCTTGCTCCGGCGGCCGGTACCCGGCCGAACCCGCCGCCAGGGTCAGCCCCGAGGCCTGCGCCAGGCTCTTGGCGAGGCCGAGGTCGGCGAGCAGTACCCGGCGGGTGCCGTCCGGCGCGGTGCGCAGCAGCACGTTGCTCGGCTTGACGTCCCGGTGCACGATGCCCGCCTCGTGCAGGGCGTGCGCGGAGCGGGCGGCCAGCGCGGTCAGCCGCAGGGCCTCGGGCACCGGCAGCGGGCCGGCGGTGAGCAGGTCGTCGAGGGTGCCGGCGTCGGCGTACTCCATGACGAAGTACGGTCTGCCGTCCGGGAGTTCGCCGATGTCGTAGACCTGAGCCACCCGGGACGAGCCCGCCCTGCGCAGCAGCCGTGCCTCGGCCAGGAACCGTTCGCGCACGTCGAGGCGGTGGGACCAGTTCTCGGCGAGCACCTTGACGGCCACGGGGGCCTCGAGCTCGTCGTCGTGGGCGAGCCACACCGTGCCGAAGGCGCCCGTGCCCAGGCGCCGTTCGAGCCGGTAGCGGCCGATCCGCTCGAGGGAGTGCATGCGACTATCATGCCTGCCGCGGGATCGACGCAAAGGGGGCCTTGTCGTGCAGAACGCCGCACCGGTCGAAGACCTCGCCCGCCGAGCCGCCGCCGGTGACGGCGCCGCGCTGGAGGCACTGCTCCAGCAGGTCCGGCCCGAGGTGGTCGGGCGCTGCGGGCGTTTCCTGCCCTGCCGCGAGGACGCCGAGGAGGCCGCGCAGGACGTACTGCTCCGGATCGCGCGCGGGATCACCTCCTTCGAGGGCCGCAGCCGCTTCAGTACCTGGCTGTACACGGTCGTCGCCAACTGCTGCCGCCAGAAGTACCGGGAGCTCAAGCGCCGCGCCGCCGAGCAGCCCGCGCGGATCGAGCCCGCGACGTACGCCGACCCGCGCACCACGAGCGTCATCGCGGGCTCGCGGGTGGACCTGCTGGAGGCGCTGGACCGGCTGGAGCGGGAGTATCCCCATCTGGTGGCGCCGCTGGTGTACCGGGACATCTGCCGGCTGGAGTACGCCGAGGCCGCCGAACGGGCGGGCGTTGTGCTCGGCACGTTCAAGTCGCGGCTGCACGAGGCGCGCCGGCGGGTGCGGCCCTGGCTGGCCGACGGATCCTGAGACCCGGCCGGGCTCACTCGTCGTCGAGCAGGCCCAGCTCGGCCCAGATCGTCTTGCCCTCGGCGGTGTGCCTGCTGCCCCACCTCCGGGTGAGCTGGGCGACCAGCAGCAGGCCGCGGCCGCCCTCGTCCCAGGACTTGGCCCGGCGCAGATGCGGAGCGGTGTGGGTGGTGTCGGACACCTCGCAGGTCAGGTGCGCCTCGTCGTGGATGAGGCGGAGGCGTATGGGCGGCGTGCCGTACCGGATCGCGTTGGTGACCAGCTCGCTGACGACCAGTTCGGTGGTGAACGCCGCCTCGCTCAGACCCCAGTCGTCGAGCCGGTCGACGACCTGTTTGCGGACCGGGGCGACCAGCGACGGGTCGGCGGGGATGTCCCAGGTCGCCACCTGGGAGGGCGGCAGGGCGCGGGTGCGGGCCAGCAGCAGCGCCGCGTCGTCGGAGGCGCTGCCCGCGGGCAGCAGGGTGCGCAGGACGCGGTCGCAGGCCTCCTCCAGGGAGCCGTCGCGGGCGGCCAGGGCCTCGCACAGCAGCCGGTGGCCGGCGTCGGTGTCCCGCTCGCGGCTCTCCACCAGCCCGTCGGTGTAGAAGCACAGCACACTGCCCTCGGCCAGCTGGAGCTCGACGCTCTCGAACGGCAGCCCGCCCAGGCCCAGGGGCGGTCCGGAGGGCAGCTCCACCCGGCGGGGCGGGCCGTCCGGCGGGATCAGCATCGGCGGCGGGTGCCCGGCGCGGGCGAGCGTGCAGCGCCGGGAGACCGGGTCGTACACCGCGTACAGGCAGGTCGCGCCGACCTCGCCGGGCCGTCCCTCGGCCCCGGCCTCGGCGGACAGCCGGGTCACCACGTCGTCCAGATGGGTGAGCAGTTCGTCGGGGGCGAGGTCGATGTCGGCGAGGGTGCTCACGGCGGTGCGCAGCCGGCCCATGCTGGCCGAGGCCTGCACACCCTGCCCGAGGACGTCCCCGACGACCATGGCGACCCGGGTCCCGGACAGCGGGATCACGTCGAACCAGTCGCCGCCCACCCCGGCCCGGGCCGCCGGGAGGTAGCGGGAGGACGCCTCCACCGCGGCGGTGCGCGGCAGGCTGCGGGGCAGCAGGCTGCGCTGGAGGGCGAGGGCGGTCTCCCGTTCGCGGGAGTAGCGGCGGGCGTTGTCGATGCAGACGGCGGCGCGGGCCGTGACCTCCTCGGCCAGCAGCACGTCGTCGGGCATGAAGGGGGCGGGCTGCCGGAACCGGCTGAACACGGCGACCCCGAGGGTCACGCCCCTGGCCCGGATCGGCACGGACATCGCGGCGTGGACGCCGAGTTCCTGGGAGTGCATGCGGCGCACCGGGTCCCAGGACAGCCACTTGTCGAGGTCGCCGGACTCCTTGGAGATCACCACGGAGTGGCCGGTCACCAGGGAGGCGCCCTGGGGCGAGGTGGCCGGGTAGAGCTCGGTCCGCCCGGTGACGGCGAGCGCCTCGGGACTGCCCGCGTTGATGGAGGCGTGGGCGGCCCGGCGCAGCACGACCGGCGTCGTCACCGGCCCGGTGAGGGGTTCCCCGCCGTGCTCGGGCGGATCGAGCAGGTCGACGCTGACGAAGTCCGCGAGGGCGGGCACGCAGACGTCGGCGAGTTCCTGCGCCGTCCGGACGACGTCGAGGGTGGTGCCGACGCGCACGCTCGCCTCGTTGACCAGTTGGAGCCGTTCGCGCGCCCGGTACTGCTCGGTGAAGTCGTGCGCGGCGACGCACACTCCGCGCACCCGTCCCTGCCGGTCGGTGATCGGGGACATCCGGGCCAGCCAGGCGCTCACCTCCCCGTCGCCGCCTATCGGCACATACGTCCGCACGTCGTTGCCCCGGCCGGTGGCGAGGACCTGGTGCATGTGCCACTCGAAGTCCTCGCTCTGCCGGCGGCCGCCGATCTCGGAGATACGCAGGCCCCGCAGCCGGTCGGCCGGCATCCCGACCACGTCCGCCATCGCGGTGTTCATCCCGTGCAGCCGCAGCCGCTCGTCGTAGATCGCCACCGCGCAGGGCGACTGGATGAGTTCGGCCCGGGCCAGGGGGTCGTCGGGGTCCGGGGGGCCGCCGCCCTCCAGCGGGGTGACCAGAAGCCAGTTGCCGCCGTCCTCCGGGCGCCGGTGGTGGGCCAGGATCCAGACGGGCAGCGCGCGCCCGTCGCGGTGCCGCACGGTGAGCGTGCCGTTCCAGCGGGGCGCGTCGGGAAGGGCCTTGACCGGGCCGTCGTCCAGCAGGTTCGCCGCCCGTTCGCCCAGCACCTCCTCGGGCGCCCAGCCGAGCAGCCGGCGCGCGCCCTCGTTCCACTCGACGAGGACGCCGTGCTCGTCGACGACAGCCCGGGCCGTGGCCGCGTCGTCGAACGGATACACGGGGCTCATCGTCGCCACTCCATCGCGCACACTCACAGTTAACAGGTGCGTCACTTCCGTCCCAGCCTAGTGCCTGCCGGCGCCGTACGGACGGCGACCCCCCTGCCGGAGGCAATACGTCCCGTCAGGACCGTTGACGGATGTCATGGCTGCGAACAAGCATGGTGCGTCCACCCTTGGGAGCGCTCCCATGGGTGTGGTCCGTACCCTCCTCCGAGGAGCCCAGACGTGAAACGACGCAGAACCACCCTGCTGTCCGTGGCAGCCCTGCTCGCGGCGGCCCTCACCACGCTGCCGTCCGCCCCGCAGGCCCTGGCCGACGAGGTCGAGCAGGTCAGGAACGGCACCTTCGACACCACCACCGAGCCGTGGTGGACCAGCAACGTCACCGCGGGCCTCTCCGACGGCCGGCTGTGCGCCGACGTGCCCGGCGGCACCGCCAACCGCTGGGACGCCGCCGTCGGACAGAACGACATCACCCTGGTGAAGGGCGAGAGCTACCGCTTGTCGTTCTCGGCGACCGGCACCCCCGACGCGCACGTCGTCCGGGCGCTCGCGGGGCTCTCGGTGGCGCCGTACGACACCTGGTTCGAGGTGAGCCCGCAGCTGAGCGTCTCGGGCAACGTCTACTCCTACACCTTCACCTCCCCCGTGGACACCACCCAGGGGCAGGTCGCCTTCCAGCTCGGCGGCACCGCGGACCCCTGGCGCTTCTGCCTGGACGACGTGTCACTCCTCGGCGGGGTGCCGCCGGAGGTCTACGAGCCCGACACGGGGCCGCGGGTGAGGGTCAACCAGGTCGGCTATCTGCCCGGCGGCCCGAAGAACGCCACGCTGGTCACCGACGCCGGCGCCAAGCTGCCCTGGCGGCTGCGCGACGCCCGCGGGAAGGACGTGGCCCACGGCTGGAGCGCGCCGCGCGGCACGGACGTCTCCTCCGGGCAGAAGGTGCACTCGATCGACTTCGGCGGGTACCGGGGGAGCGGCAAGGGCTTCACCCTGGTCGCCGACGGCGAGACCAGCCACCCGTTCGACATCGGCACCGGCATCTACGACCAGCTCCGCCTGGACTCGCTCAAGCACTACTACACCCAGCGCAGCGGCATCGCGATCCGCGAGGACCTGCGGCCCGGCTACGGCCGCCCGGCCGGCCACCTGAACGCCGCCCCCAACCAGGGCGACTCCAAGGTGCCCTGCCAGCCGGGCCTGTGCGACTACACACTGGACGTCACCGGCGGCTGGTACGACGCCGGCGACCACGGCAAGTACGTCGTCAACGGCGGCATCACCACCTGGGGACTGCTGAGCACCTACGAGCGCACCCTGCACGCGCGCACCGCCCGGCCCGCGAGCCTCGGTGACCGCACGCTCGCCCTCCCGGAGAGCGGGAACAAGGTGCCCGACATCCTGGACGAGGCCCGCTGGGAGCTGGAGTTCCTGCTGAAGATGCAGGTGCCGGCCGGGCAGCCGCTGGCCGGCATGGCGCACAGCAAGGTCCACGACGAGCAGTGGACGGGACTGCCGCTGCTGCCCAGCCAGGACCCGCAGAAGCGCGAACTGCACCGGCCGACCACCCAGGCGACCCTGAACCTGGCGGCGACCGCCGCGCAGGCCGCCCGCCTCTACGAGCCCTACGACCGCGCCTTCGCGGCGAAGGCCCTGCGGGCCGCGCGCACGGCCTGGTCCGCCGCGCTCGCCCACCCCGCCGTGTACCCCGACCCGGACGACGGCATCGGTGGCGGCGCGTACCCCGACGACAACGCCACCGACGAGTTCTACTGGGCGGCCGCCGAGCTGTACCTCACCACCGGTGAGCGGCAGTTCGCCGACTACGTGACCAAGTCGCCCCTGCACACGGCCGACATCTTCGGGAACGTCAGCTTCGACTGGGCCGCCACCGCGGTGCCCGCCCGCCTCGACCTCGCCACCGTCCCCAGCGGGCTGCCCGGCCGTGAGAAGGTGCGCCAGTCGGTGATCAAGGGCGCCGGCAAGTACCTGGCCACACTGAAGGCGCAGCCCTACGGCATGCCGTACGCGCCCGCCGGCAACATGTACGACTGGGGCTCCAACAGCCAGATCCTCAACAACGCCCGTGTCCTCGCCGCCGCCTACGACCTCGACGGCGCCACGAAGTTCCGCGACGGCGCGGTGCAGAGCATGGACTACATCCTGGGCCGCAACGCCCTCAACATCTCCTACGTCACCGGCTACGGCACGGTCAGCTCGCACAACCAGCACAGCCGCTGGTACGCCCACGAGCTCGAGCCGAGCCTGCCGAACCCGCCGAAGGGCACCGTCGCCGGCGGGGCCAACTCCAGCATCCAGGACCCGTACGCGCAGAGCAAACTCCAGGGCTGCGTGGGCCAGTTCTGCTACATCGACGACATCGAGTCCTGGTCGACGAACGAGACGGCCATCAACTGGAACGCGGCGCTGGCCTGGATGGCCTCCTTCGCGGCGGACCAGGGCCACTAGCGGCTGTTCCGGCCACCCACCCCGGACGCGGGTGAGCGGGCCGGACCACCAGGAGGAACGCCGCCGCGCCCCCAGTGGCGCGGCGGCGCCGCCCCCCACGGCTGCGGACCCGCCCTCGGTACCACCTTCCCATCGCCGTGACCAGCGGGTATTTACGGGAAAGTACCCGCGCGGTACCGTGTGGGTCATGCCAGCTCTCAATGTGGAGTTCAGCGACCGCGAGCTCGAGGACCTGCGCCAGATCGCCAAGGAACGCGGCACGTCGATGAAGGCACTCGTACGCGAGGCCGCCGCCGCGGACATAGCCCGGCACCGGGCCCTCCAGGAGGGTGCCGAGGCCTTCCGGCGGTTCTTCACCGCACACGCGGACGAGTTCGCGACGGCCTTTCCCGAGGACGAGACGGCCACGAAGGGCGAGGGGCGGGCTGCCTGACCGATGACACCCGTCATCCACATCGACGTGCCCTGGCTGCTCCAGCGGCACGAGGAAGTCCTGCCGGACCAGCCCGCGGTGGACGACTTCTCGGCCCTGGTCGCCGCCGTCGCCCGCCACCGCGTCGACCCGCCGCGCCTCGGCGTCGACTCCGACCCCGCCTGGCGGGCCGCCGCCCTGCTGCACACCCTCGCCCTGCTCAAACCCCTGCCGTCGGCCAACGCCCGCTTCGCCTGCGCGACGGCCGTGGCCTACATGTACGTCAGCGGCGTCGGCATCGACCCGCCCTACGGCGCCCTCGTCGACCTCACCCGCGACCTGATGTCCGGCAAGACCGACGTCTACGGCGCCGCCGACCGCCTGCGCTCCTGGGAGATCTGACAGCCCTTGCCGCATGCCCCCGGTGACGTCCCGCTTCCTGAATTTCCGTCAACGATGCCCGTGTTGTCTGCATGTCTTGTTGCGCGTCAATGAGCTGTGCAAGGCTGAGCGGTCCGTGCGTGGGCAAGGGCCGGTTCTGAAGCGACAGTTGGGGAGTCGAGCCGATTCGTCCGCCGGCCGTGTGCCAGACCCGCGGGCCCGCTCCACACCGGTACGTACCGAAGGAAGTCTTTCGTGCCCACCCCCCACCCCTCCCGTCCCCCCAGCCCGCCGCCCGGCTGGGTCCCCGGGGAGCCCGACGAATCCATCGCCGCCCGGCTCACCGGCAGCACCGACGAAGAAGTCGCCCACTGCGTCGCCCTGCTGATCGCGCGCCACTGGCAGCCCGTCCACGACTATGCGGTGATCTGCCTCGCCTCGTCGGCGCCCCTCGCGGCCATGGTGACCTCGGCCGCCTTCCATCAGGTCTTCGACCGGCTGACCGTGGGCGAGCCCGGCGTCGCGCTGCGCCCCCGGCTGCTGCTGACCGTGCGGGACACGGTCCGGCTGTGGGCCGCCGAGGACCGTATATCCGCCGCGCTGCCCGAGCTGCACAAGCCCGCCGGCGGCCGGGGCATGCGGGCCGCCGCGTCCCTGGTCCCGGACAACCGCCGGCTCGCCCAGCGGTCCTTCGAGAACCTGGTCCCGGCCGCCCGGTGCCTGCTGTGGCACACCGAGGTCGAGGCCGAACCGCTCGATGTCCCGGCCGGGTTGCTGGGCATGGACGAGGAAACCGCCCTCCGCACGCTGGAAGAGGCCCGGGACAAGTTCCGCGAGGGCTGCCTGCGTGCCCACCGCGAACTCGCGACGGGCGACGACTGCCGGTATTACAACCGGCTGCTGGAGGCGCCGATCCGCCGCGGCGGCGGCCTGCTGCCGGACGTCAAGCGGCACATGGACGACTGCCGCTACTGCCGGGACGCCGCCGCGCAGCTCGGCCTGCTGGAGAACGCGCCGGGCGTGCTGCTCGCCGAGGCGGTGCTCGGCTGGGGCGCCCGCCGCTACGTCGACTCCCGTCCGGGCCGCGCCGGACAGACCCCGCGCACGAAGGGCTCCGGCCGGCACGGTGGACGACGGCCGGGCGGCGGCGGCCGCGGCTGGCCGCTGTCGCGGTTCGCCGCGCAGGGCCGCCGAGCCTCCGGCGGCCCGCGGTCGTCCCGGGCGCTGCGCACCGGCCTCGGCCTCGTCTCCGCCTCACTGCTCGCGACCGTGCTCGGCGTCAGCCTGTGGTCGCACGGTGACGGCACCGCCCCGGCCGCGTCCACCGGCGCGCGGGACACGGCGCACGGCACCGACTCCCGCACCCCGCCCGACGGTTCCGCGACGCCCCGCTTCACCGTGCCGTCCCCGTCGCCCGACGAGATCCGGCTGCGCAACACCGCGGCCGGACTGTGCCTGGCCGTCCGGGGCGAGCCGAAGGCCGGAGCCGCCACCGAACTGGCCGAGTGCTCCTCGGCCTGGAACCAGCGGTGGACGCTGGAGGACGACGGGCTGCTGAGCAGCGTCGCCGCCCCCGGCCTGTGCCTGGACTCGCACGCGGACGCGGGCGTGGTCGTCCTCGGCACCTGCGCCGAGGCCGGTGACGAGCGGGGCCCCGACGTGCGCTACGACATCAGCGCGCAGGGGGAGTTGCTGCCCCGCTGGGGCGAAGGACTCGCGCTCACCACCGCCGCGGCGCAGGCGGAGGCGGACATCGTCGTCAAGGTCGACGACGGCACCGCCGCGCAGCGCTGGTCGGCCGAGCCCGTATCGGTGACTCCGGGCCCGCTCTCGGTCGCCGGGACGAGCGCCCCGCCCACCCCCCGGCCCGCACCACCGGACGTCACGGCGTGATCCGAGGCGACCGCCGCCGGGCCCCGACGCGTCGGCCCAGCACGGAAGGCTTCCGGCGCCGCGCCTCTTGCCGGGCTGGAAGCCGCCCGTGAGCGGGGCCGGGAGCCTCGCTGAGTGGGTGCGTGCACCCGACCGTACCGGCCGGCCGGCAGCGCTCAGCAGCCCCCGGAGCGGACCGTCCGGTCGTCAGTTCCGGGCCGCGGCCTCGGCCAGGAGCGCGGCCAGTTCTCGGGGCCGGGAGAACATCGGCCAGTGGCCGGTGTCCATCTCCACCAGATTCCAGCGCTCGCTCCTGAGTGCCTCGGCCACGGCGGGCATCGGTTCTGGCCCGTCCAGCAGGCACTTGACGTACGTCGCCGGCAGCTCGCCGACCGGGTGCCGCAGCACGGCCGGCTCGGTGAGCGTGGCGCCGGGGTGCGGTGTGCCCACGGTGACGATGCGGTGGATCTGCCCGTCGGTCAGCTCCTGGCCGGTGTAGTCGTCCGGGGGCAGCGGCGGCCAGAAGCCGCCGTGCGCGTCGAGCGCACGGCGGACGTCGTCGCTGTCGAAACCCGACAGGAACGGCCGGCCGTCGACCGGCACGTCGGAGTCCACGAACACCACGCGCCGCAGCCGGCCGCCGATCCGCTCGGCCGCCTGGCCGACCGGGATGCCCGAGTAGCTGTGCCCGACCAGGACCACGTCGTGCAGGTCGCGGCGCTCCACGTGGCCGACGATGTCCTGGACGTGGGTCCGCTGCCCGGCCGGCAGGTCCTTCTTCTCGGCCAGACCGCTGAGGGTGAGGGCGTGGACGTCGTGCCCGGCCTCGCGCAGGCCGGGCAGCACCTCGTCCCACGCCCAGGCACCCAGCCACGCGCCCGCCACCAGTACGAAGTGAGTCATGCCCACCAACGTATCCCCGGGGTGTGACAACGCCCCGCGCACCTGGGGCCTGGCGCCGCAGGTCCGGGAGGGCGGCGGCGCGCCGCCCTCCCGGACCGGTCAGCCGGCCTTCGCGGGCACCGCCGCCGCGCCGCCGTCCCGCGCGCCCGGTCCGGTGACCGGCGGCACCGGGACGTCGACGGCACGCACCAGCCGCGGGCCCTCGGGACCGTAGACCGCCCGGGGCTCGGGGAACAGCCACAGCAGCGCGAGGAACAGCACCGCGGCCGACGCCAGCGACAGTGGCAGGCTGATGTCGACGCCGTTCGCCACGTCGCCCAGGGGGCCGACGAACTGCCCGGGGATGTTGGTGAACAGCACCCCGATCAGCGCCGACACCCACCAGGCGGTCAGTCCGCGCCAGTTCCAGCCGTGGGTGAACCAGTAACGTCCGCCACGCTGACGGCGGTTGAAGACCTGGAGCGCGTCCGGGTCGTACCAGCCGCGGCGGGTCCAGAAGCCGAGCATCATCACGACCATCCACGGCGTGGTGCAGGTGACGATCATGGTGGCGAACGTGGAGATCGACTGCACCAGGTTCAGCGCGAACCGGCCGATGAAGATGAACGCGAAGGCCAGCAGGCCCACCAGCACCGTCGCCCGCACCCGGGACAGCCACGGGACCACCGAGGCGAAGTCGAGGCCGGTGCCGTACAGGGAGGTCGTGCCGGTCGACATGCCGCCGATCAGCGCGAGCAGGCACACCGGCAGGAAGAACCAGCTCGGCGAGATGGCGAGCAGTCCGCCCACGAAGTCCGGAGCGTCGGCGTCTACGTACGAGGGGGCCTTGGTGGCGATGATGCTCGCCGTCGCCAGACCGAAGACGAACGGCAGCAGGGTGGCGATCTGGGCCAGGAACGCGGCGCCGACCACGCGGCGGCGCGGGGCGTCGGCCGGGATGTAGCGCGACCAGTCGCCGAGGAACGCGCCGAACGACACCGGGTTGGACAGCACGATCAGGGCCGCGCCGATGAACGACGGCCAGAACATGGACCGTGTGGCCGCGTCCGCCGAGGCCGTGAACACCCCGGCGTAGCCCGGGTCGAAGTCGCCGGCGAACGCGATGACGCCGAGCAGGAACAGCACGCTCGCGGAGGTCACCGCGATCTTGTTGACGAACAGCATGAAGCGGAAGCCGTAGACGCACACCACGAGGACCAGCGCGGCGAACACCGCGTACGCGACGGCGTACGACGCGGTGCCGCGCGGCAGCCCGAAGAGCCGGTGCGCGCCGCCGACCAGGGCGTCGCCGGAGCTCCACACCGAGATGGAGAAGAACGCGGTGGCGGTCAGCAACGACAGGAACGAGCCGACCACCCGGCCGTGGACACCCAGGTGCGCCGAGGAGGAGACGGCGTTGTTGGTGCCGTTGACGGGGCCGAACACCGCCATCGGACACAGGATCAGCGCGCCCGCGACGACCCCGAGGACGGTGGCCGCCAGGCCCTGCCAGAAGGAGAGGCCGAACAGGATCGGGAAGGCGCCCAGGACACAGGTGGAGAAGGTGTTCGCGCCGCCGAAGGCGATGCGGAACAGGTCCAGGGGCCGGGCGGAGCGGTCGGCGTCGGGGATGCGCTCGATGCCGTGGGTCTCGACCTCGGTGAGGGACGGCGCGGCGGGGGAGGGGGCAGGCGGCTGGGCCTGCGGTGACTGCTGCGGGGACATGGGGGCTCCATCGGAGGACGGCGGTGGAGCGCCTGGTGGCGCGGCGGGCGGACGGGTGCTCGCCGGCGCGGGGTGTGCGGCGGAAAGATCACCGTTCTCGGGGGTCCGCTGACGCTAAGACGCCGCACCCGGACCACACCAGAGGACGGTTCATCCATCTTTCCCGCCCCTACTGGACGAATCCTCCACCCTCCGCTCATCCCTCAGCGTCGTGAGTGTCCTCGTCGTGGGTGCCCTCGGGCCGGGCGTCGGGCCCCTGCGCCCGGACCCGCTGCACGTGTTCCAGCGACGCGCGCAGTTCGCCGAGCCACTCGTCGGTGTGCCGCTGCACCAGGCGCACGCACCAGGCGAGGGCGTCACTGCGGCTACGGGCGACGCCGCCCGCGATCAGGGTGTCGAGGACCTGGCGCTCGGGCTGGCGCAGCCGCGTCATGACGGGCGCGGCGACATGCGTGAACAGGGCGCGCCGCCCGTCGCACTCCACGCCCCAGGACACCTTCCGGCCGAAGCGGTGCTCGCCCTCGCGGGCCACCGCCATCCGGTCCTCGCGGGTGCGCTCCCGGAACTCCCGCACCCGGCCCTCGACGGCCGCCTCCCGCTCAGCGGCCCCGGCGTCCTCGGCGAGCCGGGGTGCGGGAATCCGGCCGATGACGGTGATCTCCTCGCGGTCCACCGCCACCTCGACCAGTTCCTCGAACAGATCGTCCGGCAGCCGGCCGGCGAACCAGCCGCGCACTTTCTCCAGCTGCTCTGTCGTAATCATGTAATGACCATTACGCGACACGACCATGAACACAAGGGGTCATGAACCAGTCCGCCGAGAGCGGAACGGGAGTGTTTCAGGACGATTGGCGGACATGGGGAAACAGGCCATTCGGCCGGATCCGATGATCGTCGGGCCCGTGGGCCAAGGGTTGTCGCGGCGGCGTTCCGTGACTTCACGCCACTGATTCAATACGCAAGGTTACTGAAATCCGTGGGTTCGAGATGTGTTTCCGTCGCGGACTCGGCAGACTCCCGCACACCGCCCCGGCAACGACCGAGCCCGGACCGGCACCCGACGACTTTCCACCGGCACCCGACGACTTTCCAGCGGAAGGAAGCGCACGATGCGGAACCCCGACGCCTTCCGGCACCCACCCGGCCGCGACGAGGGCGTGTGGCAGGGCAGGCGCGTCTCCTGCGAGCGCACCTGCTCCAACGAGTGCGTGAAGAGCGCTTCGACGACGAGCGTCTTCACGTTCTGAGAGCCGGAATCGCGCGTCCCGCACGCGCCTGGAGGTCCCGTGGCTGGGGAGCGCGGGGCCTGCGGCGGGGACGGGGCGATTCCGCACCAGGGGCCGGCGGGCGGAGTGGGGCCGCCCGCCGGCCCCTGGCACAGGCCGCGGTGCTCCCGAGGTGAGGCGCCCGCTACGCCCGGTCGCGGTGGCTGGTGTCGCACCAGGGGTAGCGGCGGCTGCGACGGCAGGTGCACAGGGCGACGCGGAAGCGGTCCGAGAAGACGGTGCTGCCGTCCTCCAGTTCCACCTCGACCGGCCCGTCGACCAGGATCGGACCGCGGCGCCGCATCGTGACCCGGCGGGGCGGGTCGGGCCGCGGACCATCCGCGGAGGTGCTGGGGTTGTCACCCTTGTCCGGGCGGGCGTTCGGCACGGATCACCACCAGCTCTTCCTTCTCGTCGGCCGCTTCCGCCGCGGACAGCAGACCGCGCTCCCGCAGCCAGCCGCGCCGCGAACGCAGTACGGGTCCGAATGCGATGCGGCGGCGGCGCACCACCGCCGCCTCGAGACCGGCCGCGCGCAGCCGGTGCAGGCTGAGGTCGGGATCGCTCAGCGCGGAGTGCACGACCAGCAGCACGCCCCCGGCCCGCAGCAGCGGGGGCGCGTCCCGGCAGATCCTGTCCAGGACGAGCCGTCCGTCGCGGCCCGCGTCCCAGGCCCGGCGCCTGCCGTGCGGCCCGCGCCGGGTGTCGGGGGCCGGGACGTACGGCGGGTTGGCCAGGACCACGTCGAACGACCGTCCGCGCACCGGACCGAAGAGGTTCCCGTGGTGGATGCGGACCGGAAGCCGGCTGAGCCGGGCGTTGAGCCGGGCCGTCCACACCGCGCGCCAGGACACGTCCACCGCCGTCACCCGGGCACCCCTCCGGGCGGCCACCAGCGCCAGCGCGCCGCTCCCGGTGCCCACGTCGAGGACCCGTGCGCCCGGCTTCCACGGTTCGTCGGACAGGGCCTCGGCCAGCAGCGCGGTGTCGTCCTGCGGGGCGTAGACACCCGGAAGCACCAGTGCGTTCACATCCGGCGGGTACCCCGGCATTCAGGAGATACCGGTAGTTTCCGCCGCAAGGGGTGTCCGCAGCGACGACCGGCCGGCCCGCCAGTCGGCGAGCAGCCGCCCGCCGAAACGGTCCTCCAGGTACCCGGTGGCGTCGATGCCGAAGGCCACGTCGGACGCCAGCTCCGGTTCCTCGGCCAGCAGCCCGCCGATGACGTCATGGCGTACGACCTGCTCGTGCACCGCGTCCGCCTCCACGTGCTCGTCGTAGAAGAACCGCGCGGCAGGCCCCGCGCCCGTCCGGCGCATGGCCTCGGCCAGCCGGCGGGAGCCGGGCGAGGAGGTGATCTCGACCGCGGCGAAATGCCCCACCAGGGCGCCCCGCAGCTCGCGGTGCAGGCCGAACAGGGACATCAGGTTCACCGTCGCCAGCGCTTCCGCCGTGGCCGCGTCCAGGTGTCGGCCGTACGTCGTGTCCAGGCCCAGGTCCGCCATCAGGTCGGCGAACAGCCGGGCGTGGACGCGCTCGGCGCGGCCGCCGCCCCACTCGTCGAACTCGACCGCCGCCATCGCCGCCTTGGCCCGGCCCCACAGGCGCGGCAGCACCCAGGCGTGCGGGTCGGCCTCCTTGAGGTGGTACAGGGAGCGCTGTGCCGCGTACTCGCGCAACTGCCACAGCGTGCCCTCGTCCCGCAGGTAGTGACTGACGCCGGTGCCCTCGACCGGCTCGACGAGCACATCCGCGAGTGCGTCGTCGAGGCTGTCGTGCACGGGCGTGTCGGCGCGCAGGGCGGTCAGGAAGCGGTGCTCCAGGGCCCAGCGGACCGCCAGCAGACCCGGGTCCCACTCGTACCGGGCGTCGACCTCCGCGAAACCGCGGTAGTGCAGCTCGTAGCAGAGGTACAGGGCGAGCTGGAGATCGTCGCCGTAGGCCGCCGCGCCGCCGGCGTCCTCGGCACGGGGCAGGGGACCGGTGCCCCGCAGGTACGCCGTCACGGCCGCGGAGACCGGCCCACGGGCGGGAGGCAGCTCGGGTCCTCGCCGATCGTCGGTCATGGGCCACGGGTACCCGCGACGCCCGGCGGGCCACCCCCGTCCTTCCCGGCCCAAGAGGCGCCGGGACCGGCCGGGTCAGTCGCCCTCGGACTCCTCCTCGGCCCGGGTGTTCGGGGTGATGGCGTCGCCCGCCTCGCCCCGGTGGCGCCGCCCGGCGGTCCCGGTGACGTCCCTCTCGGCGTTCTCGAACTCGCGCGGCGCCTCGCCTGCCGCCGTCTCCGGCCGGTCGGAGCGTCGCCCGTCGCCACCGGTGGTCCCGCGCTTTCCGGGCTTCTCGGCCATGGCCGCCTCCTGTCCTCGTTCGGTCCGCCTCGGGCGGAACCACGCGGCCGCCGGAGCGGCCGGTGGTGGATCTCTGCCCCACGCGTACCCGGCCCGGCGGTTCCATGCGTCCCGCACGGGCCCGGCCCGGTACATTCCGTCGACGCCCAACCCCTCCTCCGAGGCAGACCCCGAAGGACTGATCCCCATGCCCGCGGACCTCACCGGCACCTTTCTGCGGCTCGGCGACGGCCGCCCCGCCCTTCGCTTCACCCGCGTCCACGGCCATCCCGTGGACCGCGTCTGGCACTTCGTGACCGACCCCGGCGAACTCGCGCTGTGGTTCCCCTTCCGCGCCGAGATGGACCTGCGGCCCGGTGGCATCATCACCTTCCGCGGGGAGCCGGGGGCGGAGGAGTTCACCGGCACCGTGCTCGCCGTCGACCCGCCCCGGCACCTGTCCTTCGCGTGGGGCGGCGACGAGCTCCACTTCGACCTGGAAGAACTCGACGACCGGCACACCCGCCTCACCCTCACCGACGTCCTCGCCGCCGAGGACACCGCCGCCCGCAACGGCGCCGGCTGGGAGGTCTGCCTGGCCGCCCTGGACGCCAGGGCGCGCGGCGAGCGCTTCGAGGGACCGCACGCCGGAGTCCACGCCCCGTGGAAGGGCTTCTACGAGGCGTACGTCGCCGCCGGAGTCCCCTCCGGCGCCCCGATTCCGGGCCAGGACTGACACGGCCGGGGCCACGAGGGAAGCGCCCGGACCGGCCCTCACGCCAGCTGCCGCCGCACCAGTTCGTGCAGCCGCCCGCCCGTGTCCGCGAGCAGTTCGGCGGGCGGCCCCTGCTGGACGACCCTGCCGTCCTCCATCACCACGACCCGGTCCGCGTCCAGCACCGTCGACAGCCGGTGGGCGATGACGACGCGGGTGGCGTCGAGCTTGCGGGTGCTCTCGATCACCGTGCGCTGCGTGTCGTTGTCCAGCGCGCTGGTCGCCTCGTCGAAGAAGAGGATCCGCGGCCGGCGCACCAGGGCCTGGGCGATCATCAGCCGCTGCCGCTGCCCGCCGGAGACCGCGCCGGTGCCCGAGACGATCGTGTGCAGGCCCATCGGCATCCGCTCGATGTCCCGCGCGAGGCCCGCCAGTTCGGCCGCCGCCATCGCCTCCTCGGCCGTGCACGGCTCCGTGCCGCGGATGACGTCCAGGATCGAACCGGTGAACGGCTGCGCGTGCTGGAGCACGACCCCGCACTGCCGCCGCACGGCGGACTGGTCGAGCGCCGCCAGGTCCTGGCCGTCGTACAGCACGCTGCCGGACAGCGGCCGGTCGAACCCGATCAGCAGCCTCAGCAGCGTCGACTTGCCGCAGCCGCTGGGCCCGACGATCGCCACGAACTCGCCCGGCCGCACCTCGAAGGACACGTCGTCGAGCACCAGCGGCCCGTCGTCCGTGTAGCGGAACGACAGCCGCCGCGCCTCGATCGCCCCGGACAGCGGCCCCGGCCGGGTACTGGCCGTGCGCACCTCCGGCGAGGCGTCCAGCACGGGCCTGATCTCCTCCAGCAGCGGCAGCGCGGCCACCGCCGAGACGAAGGCGCCGGTCAGCTGGGTGACCGAGGTCAGCAGCATCGTCACCGAGGTGTTGAAGGCCAGGAAGGCCGCCGCCGACATCGAGCCGCGCGCCGGGCCCGCCAGCAGCATGAACATCAGCAGCGTGCACACCGGCAGGTACACCGCGCCCAGCACCGTGGTGAGGTTCTTGATCCGGCCCACCTTCTGCTGAAGCTCACGGCCGCGCGCGAACCGGGACGCCCAGGCGGCGTACGCGTAGTTCTCGGCCGCCGCCACCCGCAGCTTCGGCAGCCCGCGCAGAGTCTGGAAGGCCTGGTTGTTCAGCTTGTTGGTGAGCACGACCAGATGCCGCTGCCATCGCGCCTGCCACAGCCCGAGCCCGAGGAACACGGCGCCGATCACCACCAGCACGCCGAGCGCCGCCAGCGCCATGGAGGCGCTGTACCAGAACAGCAGCCCCAGGTTCATCGCGCCCACGGTCACCGACTGGACGACCACCGGGCCCACCCCGGCCAGCAGCCGGCGGATCGCGCCGACCCCCATGGCGGCGCTCGCCAGTTCACCGGTGGAGCGCTCGGTGAAGAACTTCGCCGGCAGCCGCAGCAGCCGGTCCCACACGGCCGACTGGAGGGTGGCCTCGATGCGGCCCTCCAGGCGCAGGACGGTCAGGTTCTGCAGGAGCATGAAGGCCGCCGCCACCACACTGCTGATGATCACGGCCAGGCACATCTGCGTGATGAGGCCCTGCTCGGCCCTGGGCACGTACTCGCCGAGCACCTTGCCGGTCGCGATGGGCACCAGCGCCCCGAGGACGACCGTCACCAGCCCCGCGGACAGCAGGTTCAGCAGATCGCCGCCGGTGCCGCGCAGGCTGAACCGCAGCAGCCCGAACGGGCCGAGCGGACGGTCGGGCAGCGGCCGGTAGAACATCACCGCGCGCGGCTCGAACTCCTCCGCGTTCGCCTTCTCGACCGGGTTCTCCCGCCCGGTGGCCGGGTGCACGGCGACGTATCCGCCGCGCCGCCACAGCAGCGCGACCGGCGCCCCGGACAGCGCCCGGTGGCCCACCAGCGGACCGATGTCCTCCCGCCACCAGCGGCCCTGAAGGCGTACGGTCCTGGTGCGCACCCGGGAGGCCAGGGCGACCCGCTCCACCGGGTCGAGCCGGTCGCTCTCGGTGCCGGCCCGGGGCGGTGAGGCCAGGGTGATCCCGGCGGCCCGGGCGACCAGCTCGCAGGCCGCGTACCCGGCGTCGGCGTCGGCGGCCGTGGGCCGTCCCGCCGAGGACCGGCCGATGGACGCCAGCAGCGTCCGGTCGGCCTGGGCGCGCACCGTCTCACCGGCCTTGATGCCGGCCGCCGTCCGGGTCTCGTGGGTGCGCTCCAGTTCTTCGATCCAGCGGTCCAGGGCGGTCAGCAGCCGGTACTGCTGATCGACCATGCTCTGCCACAGGGCCGGGTCCATCAGCAGATCGGCCGCCGCCTGAGCGCCGTACATGGACCCGTACTGCACGCTGCCCGGCGGGATTTGCATCCAGAACACGTCGTCGTCCGTGGGCGCCGCCGCCCGCTCCTCGGCCATCGGTGCCTGGAAGAGCACGGACAGGCCGCGGCCGACGCCGAGCGCGAGGGCGTACTCCAGCGGGCTCGTCTGCGGCGGCACGTACTGGGGGTTGCCGTACTCGTCGTACGACCAGGTCCGGGTGCTCGCCGGCTGGTACAGCTCGCGCAGCCCGATACGGCGTACCACGCAGTCCCGCAGCGGGCGCGCGACCAGGGTGTGCCGCGGGCCCGCGACGGGACCGAGCAGCAGCGAGCCCGCCCCCAGCCGGCCCAGGTGGTGCCAGTGCCCCTGCTGCGCCGCGTCGACCGCGAACAGGTCCACCGCGCCGGCCGCGACCAGCCACAGCTCCTGGGGGCCCGCCAGGTCGAGCCGGCTGAAGCCCGAGCAGTCGATCGGCGTGCCCAGGGAGCCGAGCGCCCCGAGTACCAGGTCCGGCTCGCCGGCTGTCGTCATCTCACCGCTCCCTGACCAGCGCCGCGTACGCGCCGCCGCGCGCCATCAGTTCCCCGTGCCGTCCACGCTCGACGACCGTGCCGTGCTGGAGCACGACGATCTCGTCGCTGTCGCGCACGGTGGACAGCCGGTGCGCGATCACCACGCAGGCGCAGCCGCGCCGCCGCAGGTTGTCCATCACGGTCTGCTCGGTCTCGGCGTCCAGGGCGCTGGTCACCTCGTCGAGCACGAGGATGCTGGGCCGGCGCACCAACGCGCGGGCGATCTCCAGGCGTTGGCGCTGCCCGCCGGAGAAGTTGCGGCCGTCCTGCTCGACCCTGCTGTGGATGCCGCCGGGGCGGCGCGTCACGACCTCGTACAGGGCCGCGTCGCGCAGCGCCTCCACCACGGAGTCGTCCGGGATCGACGGGTCCCACAGGGCCACGTTGTCGCGGACCGTGCCCTCGAAGAGGAACACGTCCTGGTCGACGAACGACACGGAGGCCGCCAGCGCCCCGCGCGGGATGTCCTCAAGGCGCTGCCCGTCGATGCGGATCACCCCGTCCCAGGGCGTGTAGAGGCCCGAGATCAGACGGGAGACGGTCGACTTGCCGCTGCCGGAGCCGCCGACGAGCGCCACCTGCCGGCCGGGTCCGACGGTCAGGTCGAAGCCGGTCAGCAGCGGTTTGTCCAGCGGGCTGTAGCCGAAGGTGATGTTCTCCAGCTCCACGTGCCCGCGCAGCCGGCGGGTGGAGTCCCCGCCGCGGGGGCGGGTGTACAGGGGGTCGGCCTGGAAGTTCTCGACGTCCTTGAGCCGGGCCACGTCCGCCGCGAAGTCCTGGATGCGGCCCGCGACTCCGTTGAGCCGGGTCAGCGGCGCGGTGAACCGGGTCACCAGTGCCTGGAACGCGACCAGCAGCCCGACCGAGATGTGCCCCTCGACGGCCCGCATTCCGCCGATCCACAGGATCAGCGCGCTGTTGAGGGTCGCGAGCGCCGGTGCGACCACGCCGAGCCAGGCGGTCGGCACCCCGAGCCGCTGCTGCTCCTCCAGGGTGGCGGCGTGCTGCCCGGCCCACGTGCGGAAGTAGCCGTCCTCGCCGCCGGTCGCCTTCATCGTCTCGATCAACTGGAGCCCGGTGTAAGCGGTGTTGGTCAGCCGGGCGTTGTCCGCGCGCAGCTTGGCCGTGCGGGTGGCGCGCAGCCGTACGACCACCCGCATCGCCACGACGTTCAGCAGGGCCACGCCGATGCCGACGAACGTCAGCTGCGGGTCGTAGGTGTAGAGCAGCAGCGCGTACAGCACCACGACCACCGCGTCGACGCCGGCCGCCGCCAGATCACGGGCGAGGGTCTCGGCCACCTGGTCGTTGGAGGCCAGCCGCTGCACCAGGTCGGCCGGGGCGCGCTGGGCGAAGAAGGTGACCGGCAGCCGCAGCAGGTGCCGCAGGAAGCGGGCACCGGCGAGCGTGGACGAGATGAGGCGCCCGTGCAGCAGGTTGGCCTGCTGCAACCAGGTCAGTACGACGGTGAGCAGCACGCACGCGCCCATCGACGTGAACAGCACGCCGAGCAGCGAGGTCCGGCCGCCGATCAGGTAGGTGTCGATGTAGGTCCGGCTGAGCGCGGGCACCGCCGCGCCGACCGCGACCAGCAGCAGACTGGCCAGCACCGCCGCCGGCATCGTGCCCGCGGTGCCGCGCATCCGGGCCGGCAGGGTGCCCAGGACTCCGGGCCTGCGGCCGCCCTTCTCGAAGTCCTCGCCGGGCTCCATGACCAGCACGACACCGGTGTAGCTGGTGTCGAAGTCCTCCATGGGCACGAACCGGCGGCCCTTGCCGGGGTCGTTGACGTACACTCCGCGCCGGCCGAGGCGGCGGCCCATGCCGTCGTAGACGACGTAGTGGTTGAACTCCCAGAACAGGACGGCCGGCGCCTTCACCCCGGCGAGGGCGGCGGTGTCCATCTGCATGCCCTTGGCCGTCAGTCCGTAACCGCGGGCCGCCTTCAGCAGGTTGCTCGCCCGTGAGCCGTCCCGGGAGACGCCGCAGGCGATCCGCAGTTCCTCCAGCGGGACATGGCGGCCGTAGTGACCGAGCACCATGGCGAGCGAGGCGGCGCCGCACTCCACGGCCTCCATCTGGAGCACCGTGGGCGTGCGGACGGTCCTGCCCCGCGTCCTGGGGGCAGGCCGCGCGGGCCGGGCGGCGCGCCGGCGGCCGCGGTTCTCCTGGGTGGTGGTCACGGCAGCAGCCAATCGAGGGGACGCTGGTCGGCCAGCCGGATCGAGGCGGTGGCCGCGGTCATGGAGTCGAGCCGGTACGGCGGGCCCCCGGCGGAGGACCAGGCGAGGCCGCTCCGCGTCGTGGACGAGGTGTCGAGGCGTACGAGTACGGCGACGGGCCGGCCCTTCCGGGTGAACTGCTCGCCGAGCCGGCTGTCGCCGAGGAAGGCGGCGATCCGCTGCGCCGACTGGGCCGACCGGTCCACCGCCTTCACATGGCCGCGCAGCACGCCGTAACGCTGGGCGGGCACCGAGGACACGGTCAGGTCGACCGGGGCGCCGACGGGGACGGCGGCGGCGTTCTCGGCGGGCACGTACACGGTCGCGTACAGCGGGTCGGAGGCGTGGGCGACCTTCTCCACGGCGGCGACGTCCGCGCCGGTGGACAGGATCTGGCCGATGGTGGCGGCGAGCGCGGTGATCCGGCCGGCGGCCACCGTGCGCACGGTCTGCTCGCCCTGGCCGGTACGCACCTTGAGCACGGGCGAGTTCGCGGGCAGCCGCTCGCCCTCCTCGGCGAGGACCGCGGTGACCTGTCCGGCGACGGGGCTCTGCAGGACGTAACTGCCCTGCGCGTGCGTGAGGATGGCGGGCGCGCCGACGGTGGAGGCGACCGATCCCGTCACGGCCCACAACGACGCGGCCGCCATGGCGAGGAGGGTGACGGACAGGACGAGCCATCCCTGGGGGCGGGCGAGCCGCACGGGGAGGTCGAGTTCTTCCGGCGACTGGAGCTTGGCGAGGGCCTGTTGTCGGAACTGCACGTTACGGCTTTCTGCGGCGACCGCGAGTCCCGGAACCGGCGTGCGGCCCCGGGACTCGGCGGCGACGAGGTGCGATCAGAGACCGGCGACCAGGTTGGCCACCGGGGCGGTGCTCAGACCGGTTGCGCCCTCGACGGTGCCGACGGCCGTGTTCACCACGCCGGAGACCGGGACAACGCTGTCCACCAGGCCGGTGGCGGTGCCCAGAGCGTTCACGGACAGGCCGCCGGAGACGTTGTCGAGGTCGGCGTCGGAGATCTCGGCGGTCTCAACCTGGGGGGTCGGGTTCATGATTGGAACGTCCCTTCATATGGATGTCTCACAAGGGGGGAGCGGCCCTCTCTGGGGAAAGACGGCCGCGAACGCGGGTGCCGGGTCGCGCTTCCCGAGCGCCCGGCCGGGGTCCCGCGCTGCGATGGATGTAAGCACGGTGCCGCCCGCCGATTCCACTCAACCAAGCCCCTTACCAGGGCACTTGACGACGCGACCGGAGAACCGTGCAGGCCCGGCAACGGTATGGCGGCGACTTCTTCACACACCGCACCGCATCGGCGCACCGCCTCCCTTGCCGCCGCGCCGGTGGACCGGGAACCGGGCGCCGAAGGCCGCGCCGGGGGCGCGCGGTTGTGCAGATCCTCCGAACACGGTGACCCCGCTGGGCATTCGATGTGCAGATTCACTGAAGCCCGGATTCCGCTTCCTGTCCGCCACCGAACGTCGCCGCGCGGTGGCGGAGCGTGCCGTGCCGGCTGGGGATGGCGCCGCGGTGCGGCGCCCGTCGCGCTCGCGGGCGAGGCCGGCGATGGACTGGCCGTCCAGGTGCGTGGTGCGCACGGCGCCTGCGCGGTCTCGGTCCGCGGGGCTCAGGCGAGGGCGGCGGCCAGCAGGGTGAAGGCGGCGACGATGACGGCGACGCGGACGTAGTGGAAGAGGTTCCAGCGGTTCATCTGCTCCTTCCAGTCCTCGGGCAGGTTGTCGGGGGTCCACGTCCTGCCCCGGTTGTTGATCGGGACGAGCAGCAGGAGCGACATGATCACGCTCAGGATCAGCAGCGCGGCGGCGATGACGACGAGGCCGGTGCCGTGGTGATGCCGTCCGGCGACGGCCCAGGCCGCGACGAGGGCGAGCGAGCCGATGTACCAGAACGGCATCACGGCGCCGAGCATCCGGGCCCCGTGGGCGCGGCCGCGCACGGCGCTGTCGCCGGGGAGTGCGTTGAGGATCGGGTTGATGACGAAGGCGACGGAGAACTCCACCCCCACCATCAGGCCGACGACCACGATGGTGAGGACCTCGAGTGCGTTGAGCATGCTGCCCCCTGGGATCTAGTATTGCTAGATGATGAGGCAACGCTAGTGCTACTGCCGATCGATTGTCTAGCGGTGCTAAGATCGGGTCATGTCGGTACAGGAGCGCAAGCAGCGCGAACGGGCTGGCCGCGAGCGGCTCATCGTGGCGACGGCCCGTGAACTCGCCGAGCAGCAGGGCTGGGACGCGGTCACCACCCGCCGGCTCGCCGAGCGCATCGAATACAGCCAGCCCGTCCTCTACAGCCATTTCCGCGGCAAGCGCGAGATCATCGGCGCCGTCGCCCTCCAGGGTGCCGCCGAGATGGCCGCGGCGCTGCGGGCCGTGGCCTCCGCCGCGGACGGCCCGCGCGCCCGGGTCACGGCCCTCGCCCGCGCCTACCTCGACTTCGCCGAGCGCAACCCGGCGGTCTACGACGCCATGTTCCAGCTCGACGGCGGCCTGGCGTTCGCGAAGGAGGACACCCCGGAGCCGCTGAAGGACGCCTTCGCCGCCCTGCTGGAAAACCTCGGCGAGGTCGCCGGGGACGGCGTCCACCCGGCGCTGTTCACCGAGGTGTTCTGGGCGGCCCTGCACGGGCTGGCGACCCTGACCCGGGCGGGACGGCTGCCACCGGGGGACGCCGAGCGGAGGGTGGAACTGCTGGTGGACCGGCTCGCCGTGATCTGACACACCGTCCGGGCGGCCGCCCGGCACGGATGCCCGGCTTCTTCCCAGGGTCACCCACCTCGCGTACCGGATCACGCCGCCCTGGGCCGCCCCTGGAGTCATGACGGTGATCCCGGGTTCCCGCTCAGCGCCTGCCGGTCGTCCCGGTCGCTCCGGCGACCGCGCGAAGGCCGTGCCTGGCGTACGCGTCGTCGGCCGGCGCAGCCGCTCCGGCTCCGAGTACCGGCCGCCCTCGGGTGTCCCCGGCGTGGCCACCGAATTCACCGGGACACCCGGCAGCAACACCCGGTTCCGCCGCGGCTGGCCCACCGCCTGATCGAACAGCGCGACCGGCCCCTCCACGTGCGTCCACGCCCGGCCGTCCGGGATCGCACGGAACTTTCGACCCCACTCCGGATCGTCGTACGGGTGTAGCCGTAGGCGTCCCGGATCTCCCACGCGTGCTCGTACGCCTCGGCCTGATCAGCAGTCAAGGACTCCCAGGCAGGAGGCGGACGGTAGCCGGGCTCGCCCGTGACCGACGATCTTTCGGCGAACCCCAGGCCTGCGGGCGATCGCTGCGTCAGCTCGGCCACCGGGCCCACGAGTTGGCCGATTCGGCGCGGTCCCGGGGGAGTTGGCGAACGGGATTGAACGCGGTGGCCGCTCCCTGCGTACCAAGAGCCGTCCAGGCGTCCCCCCAACCGCCCCGGACGGCGGCACGGACCGCGTCCCCAGGAGGTCGAGAAGTTTGAGTCACAAGCGAATTCCGAAGCGCAGGGCCGCGATGGCGGCGGGCGGCGTGGTGGCGCTCGGAGCGGCGGCGATACTGCTTCCGAACGCCAACGCCTCCCAGGACGGCGCTGCGGACGACGCCACCCCCAGGACCCTCAAGGCCGCGGACGCCTCGGGTCTTTCCACCCGGCTCGCCACGGAGCTCGGCGACTCCTTCGCCGGCTCCTACTACGACAGCGCCGGACAGCGGCTCGTCGTCAACATCGCGGGCGGCGACGCCGGCACCGTCCTCCGGGCGAAGAAGGCGGGCGCGGCCGTCCGTCAGGTCGGCAACAGCACCGCAGCCCTGAAGTCCGCCGCCCGGACCCTGAAGACCGAGGCCACCATCCCCGGCACCTCCTGGGCCGTCGATCCGCGCACCAACAAGGTCGTGGTCACCGCCGACAGCACGGTCACCGGCGCCCGGTGGAACAGACTCCAGGCCACCGTCCGCGGTCTCGGCTCCGGCATGGCGACCCTGAAGAAGTCCGCCGGCACCTTCAAGACCTTCGCCGCCGGCGGTGACGCCATCTTCGCCCAGGCGCAGGGCGGCACCGTCCGCTGCTCCCTCGGCTTCAACGTCACCGCGAGCGACGGCAGCCCCGCCTTCCTGACCGCCGGGCACTGCGGTGTCTCGGCCGCGCAGTGGTCCGACTCCCAGAACGGCGGCCCGGTGGCCACCGTGGACCAGGCCACCTTCCCCGGCAGCGACCTCGCCCTCGTCACGTACGACGACCCGGCCACCCAGGCGCCGAGCACGGTCGACGTCGGCAACGGGCAGAGCGTCCAGATCACCGGGGCGGCCGAGGCCACCGTCGGTGCGACGGTGTTCCGCATGGGCAGCACCACCGGACTGCACAACGGCACGGTCACCGGCCTCGACGCCACCGTCAACTTCCAGAGCGACAACGGCGGCGTCGACACCGTCACCGGTCTCATCCAGACCAACGTATGCGCCGAGCCCGGCGACAGCGGCGGCCCCCTGTTCACCCAGGACGGAGGCGCGGTCGGCCTCACCTCGGGCGGCAGCGGCGACTGCACCCGAGGCGGCGAGACCTTCTTCCAGCCGGTCACCACCGCCCTCGAGGCGACGGGCGCGGCATTCGGCGCGGGCGGCGACACGGTCGGCGCGGCGGACCAGCAGTCCGGCACCGACCAGTCCGACGCGCCGCAGTCCGGTGCCGGAGGCCACCACTCCGGCCCCGCGTACGGATCCGGGCGCGGCCGGACCCACTGAGCGGCCCCCTCCGAGCGGCTACCCCCTGAGCCGTTCGCCCCGGGCCGCTGACCGGCTCCCCCCACGCCACCGGCCGGCCCGCCGGCCGGTGGCAGCCGGTCAGTGCATCGGTCCGGCCCTCCCGGCGGAGGGCCGGACCGATCAACCTTCCGGCCGCCCCCGCTCCGTCACATGTCCGGTGCGGGGCGAGCACCGGTGCCGTGCCGCCGCCCATGGGCCCGCGACCCGCCACACGGGTGTGCCATGTCCCCGCCCGGCAGGTCGGCGCCGCCGCGCGCGCCGGTCGTGCTTAGGGTCCGGGCTGTGTCACACACCTTCGAAGAGCTCGTGGCCAAGCAGCGGGCGGCCGACGAGGCACACGCCCGGGTCGAGCAGCTGCGGCAGAACTACGGACCGCCCGCGCAGGTGCAGTGGACCGGCACGCAGAGCGAGACGTACGAGACGGCTTGGCGGGCCTGGCGGGACCTGGCCCGTGATCTCCAGGCCGCCCTGGGCGAGTACGCGAGCGACGAGGGCAAGCCGCGCACCGAGATCGAGGCCGAGGTGGAGCGGGCCGCCCGATCGGCCCCGGATACGGGCGAGGGCGGCCGGGACGAGGGCGGCGGAGCGGAGGAGCCGTGAGCCCGGCACGGCGCGGGCGCACCGCGCGCGGAGCCGGGGCCGGTGAACGTCTCACCGGCTTCCTGGACGCCCGGCTGCCGCTGTCCGAGGGCGGCGGGCTGATGCGCAAGGCGTTCCCCGAGCACTGGTCGTTCCTGCTCGGCGAAATCGCCCTGTACAGCCTGATCGTGCTGGTCCTGACCGGTGTGTGGCTGACGCTGTTCTTCGAGCCGGGGATGCGCGAGGTCGCCTACGCCGGGTCGTACGCGCCGCTGCGCGGGGTGCTCATGTCGGAGGCGTTCGACTCCACCCTGCGCATCAGCTTCGACATCCGTGGCGGGCTGCTGCTGCGGCAGGCCCACCACTGGGCGGCGCTCGTCTTCGTCGCCGCGATCGGCGCCCACCTGCTGCGGATCTTCTTCACGGGCGCCTTCCGCAGGCCCAGGGAGATCAACTGGGTCATCGGGGTGACGTTGTTCGCCCTCGCCATCGCCGAGGGCTTCGCGGGCTACTCCCTGCCCGACGACCTGCTCTCCGGCACGGGGCTGCGCATCGCCCAGGCGATCACGGTGTCCCTGCCGGTGATCGGCACCTACGTCAGCTTCTTCGTGTTCGGCGGTGAGTACCCCGGGCACGAGTTGATCGGCCGTCTGTACAGCTTTCACATCCTGCTGCTGCCGGGCGCCATCGTCGGGCTGGTCGTCGTGCACCTGATCCTTGTCTTCTACCTGAAGCACACCCAGTGGCGCGGCCCGGGCCGCGGCAATCGCAACGTGCGGGGCAAACCGCTCTTCCCCGAGTTCACCGCCTCTTCGCTGGGCCTGCAGTTCACCGTCTTCGGCGTGCTGTTCCTGCTCGCCGGGATCGCCCAGATCAACCCGGTGTGGACCTATGGCCCCTACCAGCCGGATCTGGCGTCCACCGGGTCCCAGCCGGACTGGTACGTCGGGTTCCTGGAGGGCTCACTGCGGCTGATGCCGGCCTGGGAGACGAACGTGGCCGGGCACACCATCATGTGGAACGTCTTCCTGCCGGCGGTCGTCCTGCCGGTGCTGCTGTTCGCCGTCCTGTACGCGTACCCGTTCGCCGAGCAGCGGCTGACGAGGGAGTGGCACCAGGAGCAGCACCTGTGCGACCGGCCGCGGGAGCGCCCCGTGCGCACCGGCCTCGGCGTCGCCGGGATCGTCTTCTACGGCGTGCTGCTGCTTGAGGGTGGCAACGACGTCATCGCCGCCACCTTCCGGGTCTCCGTGAACACGATCACCTGGGTGCTGCGGACCTCGTTGGTGCTGGCCCCCGTGGTCGCCTTCCTGATCACCCGGACCCTGTGTCACGCCCTGCTGGCCAAGGAGCAGGAGGCCCTCGCCGAGGGCGAGGAGACCGGCCGGGTGCGGCAGTCCATCACCGGGGGCTACGAGAGCGAGCACCGCCCCGTCGAGTCCCGCCGGCCCGGGGCCCCGGCGGGACCGGTCGTCACTCGCCCCGGTGAACGTACTGGAACGCCATCCCCGCCACCCCCCGCGCCAGCACCGCGAGACCGATGAGGAACAGCCACAGTCCGTAGACCACGCCCAGCGCGCTGACCGAGAAGCCCAGCGCGGTGATGATCGGCCAGGTGCTCTCCGGGGGGAAGAACTCCAGCGGTCCGGCGGCGTCGGCGACCTCGGCCTCACGGCGGTCCTGCGGGCGAGTTCCCTTGCGGCGGTACTGGATCACACAGAAGAAGGAGTCCAGCGCCGCCATTCCGCAGGCGATGACCAGCGCCGCCGTGCCGGCCGGCTCGCCCGACCAGACGCCGTACAGGGCGGCGGTGCCGCCGAAGAACAGCGCGACGCCGGCGAAGAGCAGGGCTTCCACCTTCATCGGCGTCCCTCCAGTTCCGCCTGCCGCACGATGCCGGGGTGGTGCAGGTCGAAGGCGGGCGCCTCCGAGCGGATCCGGGGCAGCGCCTCGAAGTTGTGCCGCGGCGGCGGGCAGGAGGTCGCCCACTCCAGGGCGCGCCCGTACCCCCAGGGGTCGTCCACGGTGACCTTCCGTCCATGGCGTGAGGTGTGCCAGACGTTGTAGAGGAACGGCAGGGTGGACGCGCCGAGCAGGAACGCCCCCGCCGAGGAGAGCGTGTTCAGGAGGGTGAAGCCGTCGGCGGGCAGGTAGTCGGCGTACCGGCGGGGCATCCCCTCCGCGCCGAGCCAGTGCTGCACCAGGAAGGTGAGCTGGAAGCCGGGGAACAGCAGCCAGAAATGGATCTTGCCGAGCCGTTCGTCCAGCATCTTCCCGGTGATCTTCGGCCACCAGAAGTAGAACCCGCCGAACATCGCGAACACCACGGTGCCGAACAGCACGTAGTGCAGGTGCGCCACGATGAAGTACGAGTCGGTCACGTGGAAGTCCAGCGGCGGCGAGGCGATCAGCACGCCGCTCAACCCGCCCAGCAGGAACGACACCATGAACCCGATCGACCACAGCATCGGCGTCTCGAACGACAGCGAGCCGTGGCGCATCGTCCCGATCCAGGCGAAGAACTTGATCCCGGTGGGCACCGCGATCAGGAACGACATGACCGAGAAGAACGGCAGCAGCACCGCGCCCGTGGCGAACATGTGGTGCGCCCACACCACCGCGGACAGCATGGTGATCGCGATGGTCGCCCCGATCATCGGCAGGTACCCGAACTGCGGCTTGCGGGAGAAGACCGGGATGATCTCACTGACGATGCCGAAGAACGGCAGCGCGACGATGTAGACCTCCGGGTGGCCGAAGAACCAGAACAGGTGCTGCCACAGCAGCGCCCCGCCGTTGGCCGCGTCGAAGACGTGCGCCCCGAATTTCCGGTCCGCCTCCAGGGCGAGCAGCGCGGCGGTCAGCACCGGGAAGGCGGGCAGCACCAGGATCGAGGTGAACAGCACGTTCCAGGTGAAGATCGGCATCCGGAACATCGTCATCCCCGGTGCACGCAGGGTCGTGATCGTGGCGATGAAGTTCACCGCGCTGAGCGTGGTCGACACACCCGTCACCACCAGTCCCATCGCCCACAGGTCGCCGCCCGCGCCGGGGGAGAAGTAGGCGCTGTTCAGCGGCGCGTAGGCGAACCAGCCGAAGGCCGCCGAGCCGCCGGGCACGAGGAACCCCGACACGACCATGAGCCCGCCGAAGAGGTACATCCAGTACGACAGGGCGTTCAGGCGGGGGAAGGCCAGGTCGGGGGCGCCGATCTGCAGCGGCATCACCGCGTTCGTGAAGCCCGCGAACATGGGCGTGGCGAACAGCAGCATCATGATCGTGCCGTGGATCGTGAAGAGCTCGTTGTAGGTCTGCTGGTTCATGAACTGCAGGCCCGGCTGCGCGAGCTCGGCGCGCATCGCCATCGCCAGCAGACCGCCCAGCAGGAAGAAGCCGAAGGCCGTGACCATGTAGAGCTTGCCGATCACCTTGTGATCGGTCGTGGAGGCCCACTCCAGCAGCTTCCGGCCGAGCGGGCGGGAGGGGGCGGCGGGCCGCTCGGCGACGGACGTGGGTGTTTCGGACATGTCGGTCATCGGCGGCGAGGCTACCGCCCTGCCCCCCGACCGGGCCCGCGCCACGCCCTCGCCGGTCCGGCAGGCATCGGCCGCGCGGTGCCGGGTACCCGGCGACCATGGACACCACCTGGTACGAAGCAGCCGGTGCCGGCTCGGTCGCCGGCATCGCCGTCATCGTCGTCGGCGGTCTGGTCGTCGCGGCCGTCCTGGTGTGGGCCGTCCGGCTCGGCATCAGGGTCAAGCAGGCCGAGCCGAGGACGCCCCGGGGCGGCGAGCACCCGACACTGGCGGACTCCGGACCGGTCCACGAGGAACGCCATCGGCGCGAGCCGGCCGAGGTGCCCCGGGTGGAGGAAACCGGCCGGCGCCTGACCCCGCACGAACTCGGCTCCTTGGGCAGCAGGCGCAGCGAGGACCAGAGTCGCCCGCGCTGGGAAGAGGGCTCCAGCGGCTCGTTCGGCAGCGGGGGCTCCGGTGGCAGGTGACCGGGGCGTTCCGGAGGAAGTCGCTCCACAGCATGTGACGCAGAAGGAAGATGAGGCGTCGTGATCGCGCACACCAGTGAGAAACACCCCGTACGGCCCCCCGAGACGGGCTGGGCGCAGGCTCGCCGCCGGCGGGAGGAGGGCGTGCGCACCTGCCTCCCCGCGCTCGAGGACCGCGGCGGCGGCCCTCAGCAGGACCGCACGGGCAACGAGTCGAACATAGTGCGGGGCGAGGACTGAACCGCTGGTCCGGGCAGGCGGCGGCCCGGCCGCGGGGCGCGGGGAGGCAGGCGGTCGAACCGGCGGGGGGGCGGATGCCGGACCGCGGGGCGGGGGAGGCGGCGGGCGGCGTGCCCGCCGGGTCAGGCGTGCGTCTTGGCCAGCATTTCGAGGATCTCGGCGGTGGTGCCGGTCTCGCCCAGGCGCGGGAAGATCCGCTCCACGCTGCCCCGGTGGGCCTCGGCGTCCATGTCGCTCATGGCGTCGGTGGCCAGGGTGACGTGGTAGCCGTGCTCGTGGGCGGCGCGGGCGGTGGACTCCACGCCGATGCTGGTGGCGATGCCGGTCAGCACGATCTGGGTGACTCCGCGGCGGCGCAGCTGCACATCGAGGTCGGTGCCGTGGAAGGCGCCCCAGTTGTGCTTGGTGACGGTGACGTCGCCGGCGTGCCCCGCCAGCTCGGGAACGATCACGTCCCAGCCCTCGGGGCGGGCGCCGCCGGAACGCGTCGCCTCGGTGCGGCCGGGGGGCATGTCGGCGAAGTCGGGGGCGAAGGAGACCCGGACCAGGACGACGGGCAGGTTCCTGGCGCGGAACGCGTCGGCCAGTTCGACCGAACGCGAGATCACCTCCGGGCCGGAGTACGGCTGGGTGGGAGCGGCGGCGATACCGGCCTGGAGGTCGATCACGACGAGTGCGGTGCGCGGGTCGAGCGCGGTGAGTGCCATGGTGGGGTCAGGCCTTTCACGATGAACTTCGAGTGGTGCTGACGGGTGCTGCTTGTCAGGGCTGGGTCAGCCGTTCCAGCAGGGCGAACGCCTCGAGGAGCGTTTCCCGCTCGGCCTCGGTGTAGCGGTCCTGCAGGGCCCGGGTCAGCCACTCCCCGCGGCTCTGGCGGTCGCCCGCGATGCGCTCGCGGCCGGCCTCGGTCAGGGTGACGAGCTGACGCCGTCCGTCCTTGGGATCGGGGCTGCGCCGGATGAGCCCGTGCCGCTCCAGGGCGGCGAGCATGGCGGCCATGGACTGCGGCCGGACCCCCTCGGTGGCGGCCAGGGCGCTGGCCGTGGCGGCGCCGTGCTTGCCGACCAGGGTGAGGGCCGACACCTGGGGCGGGGTCAGGTCCTCGTCCCGCGCGACCTCACGGATCCGGCGCCGCAACCGGCTGAACACCACCCGCAGGTCGCGGGCGGCCTGAGCGGAGGAGGCGGAGGTGCCCGGCGGTACCTCGCCGGCCGTGTGATCCATGACGGCACCGTAGAACCGCCCGGACGGAACTGTCCAGTCTGAACTGAACAGTCTTGCCTGAAGAACCTGCGCGCGGTCGCCGTCGCGGCCCCCGCAGTACGCTGACCTCGTGCGTCTGCTGCTGATGTCCGACACCCATCTGCCCAAGCGCGCCAAGGAACTGCCCCCGCCCTTGCTCGACGAACTCCCGAACGCCGACGTCGTCCTCCACGCCGGGGACTGGGTGGACGCCGCGACGCTCGACCTGCTGGAGAGCCGCAGCCGCCGCCTGATCGGCGTCTTCGGCAACAACGACGGCCCCGAACTGCGCGCCCGCCTGCCCGAGGTGGCCCGCGCCGACCTGGACGGGCTGTGCCTCGGCGTCGTCCACGAGACCGGGCCGGCCCAGGGCCGTGAGGGCCGCTGCGCCGCCCGCTTCCCCGACCTCGACGTCCTGGTCTTCGGGCACAGCCACATCCCCTGGGACACCACGACGCCCTCCGGTCTGCGCCTGCTCAACCCGGGCTCGCCGACCGACCGCCGCCGCCTGCCCCACTGCACCTACATGACCGCGACCGTCACACGCGGCCGTCTGACCGACGTGGAACTGCACCGGCTGCCGCGCCGGACCCCGTGACGCACCCGGCTGCCGGGCGGTGTCGCGCGAGGACGGGCCCCGCGAGGACGTGACCACACAGCAGGGCAGCCCCTGAATCAGGGGCTGCCCCGGGGTCACTCTTCCCTTTCTCGTATCCGACTTCTCGGCGAGTTCCGGGCCGCTCGATGCGTGGCGGCGGCCCGGTCGCTGCGAGTGTGCGCTTTCACGGACCTCCTTCCCACTGGGATGTCTGCGGCACATGTGCTGCGGAGGCCATGCATGCCTCATCCGTTGAAGGCGCACGTACCCGTCCCGCACAGCCTCACACCATCGAATCCCGCAAAACCCGGATGAAATACGAAACTGCAGGTCACACGGGCAACGAGCGACTGATCAAGCCTCATGGGCACCCTTCGCACCACGGACGGGCCCCGAACGTCCGTGGCCGGTCAGGGGCGCCGGAGCCGGCGTACGGCGACGATCAGCAGCGCCACCGCCAGGGCCGCGCCCGTCGCCGCGGCGGCGCGCTTGGCGACCGGCACACCGGCGGTGCGCAGCAGATCGAGCGGCTCGGGCTCCGGCTCCGCGTACCGGGGCGCCGGCTCCGCGGGCTCTCCACGCGCCTGTGTCGCCGTGCTCCCGGCGGCGCCCTCGGCCGCCACGGGCGGCGTCTCGGCGAGGCGCCGCGAGAGACAGTCGGCGAACTGCCCCACCAGCCGGTCGCCCACCTCCGCCAGCACCCCGCGCCCGAACTGCGCCGGGCGGCCGGTCACCGTCAGATCGGTCCGCACCGACACCGCCGTACCGCCGTCACGCTCCTGAAGGGTGCCCGTGACGGTGGCCCGCGCCGTGCCCTGTCCGCGCGTCTCCCGGCCACTGGCGGCGAGGACCATGCGGTGCGCCGCCTCGTCCTGCTCCTCGAAGACCGCCGTCCCCTTGTAGTCGACGGTGATCGGCCCCAGCTTGACCTTGACCGAACCGGTCACGGTCCTGCCGTCGTACTCCTGCACGGTGGCCCCCGGCAGGCACGGCGCCACGCGCTCGATGTCCAGGAGCGCCCGCCAGGCGTCGTCGACCGGCACGGGCACGGTGAACTCGTGGTGCAGTTCCATGACTTCTCCTCGCAGTCAGGCGGAGCCGGTCGCGTGGATGGCTCCGGCGGTCACGGCCAGGGGCGCACCGGTGCCGCCCCAGCGCAGCGCGACGATCTCGGCCGCGACGGACACGGCCACCTCCTCCGGGGTACGGGCGCCGAGGTCGAGCCCCACGGGGGAACGCAGCCGCGCGAGCTCGTCCTCCGTCAGACCGGCCTCGACCAGACGCTCCAGCCGGTCGTGGTGGGTACGGCGGCTGCCCATCGCGCCGATGTACGCGGCGGGCCGGCGCAGCGCCTCCTCCAGCAGCGGAACGTCGAACTTCGGGTCGTGCGTCAGGACGCAGATCACCGTGCGCTCGTCCGTCTTTGTGCCGTGCAGATAGCGGTGAGGCCAGTCCACGACCACCTCCACGCCCGCGGGGAAGCGTTTCGGTGTGGCGAACACCGGACGGGCGTCGCAGACCGTGACGCGGTAGCCGAGGAAGGCGCCGATACGGGCCACCGCGGCCGCGTAGTCGATCGCGCCGAACACCAGCATCCGCGGCGGCGGCGCGAAGGAGTGCAGGAACACCGTGACGGCGTCCTCACGGCGCTCGCCCCGTGCCCCGTAGTGCCTCAGCCCGGTGGCGCCCTGGGCGAGTTCGCCGCGGGCGTCGGCGGTCACCGCCACGTCCAGGCCGGGCGCGCCCAGCGTGCCCGCCACGGTGCCGGGCCACACCGCGAGCGTCGCCCCGCGCGGGGCCGGCCCGTCGACCACGGTCGCCACGCTCACGGGATCGCCCGCGGCGACGGAGGCGGCGACCGCGCCGAAGGCCGGGTCCGACTCCTGGGTCACCGGCCTGACCAGCACCGAGATCTCACCACCGCAGGTGAGCCCCACCGCGAAGGCGTCCTCGTCGCTGTAGCCGAACGTCTCCAGCCGCGCCTCGCCGTCGGCAGCGACCTCCTGGGCCAGCTCGAACACCGCCCCCTCCACGCACCCGCCGGACACGCTCCCCACCACCTCGTCGTCCGGACCCACGGCCATCGACGCGCCCGGTTCACGCGGCGCGCTGCGACTGACCGTGACGACGGTGGCGAGGCCGAACGGCACCCGCGCCGCGTACCACCGCTCCAGTACCGGAAGAATCTCCCGCACGTTCAGCTCCTCTCCGACAACCCCGGCAGCCGGCCGGCCCCGTCCGTGCCGGCGCCCTGCACCACCGCCGCCAGACGCTCCAGCGCGGCCAGGCTGTGCCCCTCGACGAAGTCGTCCACGCTGGGCAGCGCCGCCGCCATGCCGGCGGCCAGCGGCGCGTAACCGGGTCGCGCCTTGCGGGGATTGGACCAGACCACCCGGTGCGCGAGCCGGTGCAGGCGGCGCATCTGGGCGGCGAGCAGGTGCGGGTCGCCGCGCTCCCAACCGTCGGACAGCAGCACCACGACGGCACCGCGCGCCATGCCCCGCTGGCCCCAGCGGTCCAGGAACTCCCGCAGCAGCTCACCCAGGCGGGTGCCCCCGCGCCAGTCGGGTACGGCCTCGGCGACCGCGGCCATGGCCAGATCCGGGTCGCGGTGGGACAGCTCCCGGGTGACCCGGGTCAGCCGGGTGCCGATGGTGAACACCTCCGTACGGCGGCCCCGGGCGGCGGCGTGCGCGAAACGCAGCAGGGCGTCGGCGTAGGGCCCCATGGATCCGCTGACGTCGACCAGCAGCACCACCCGCCGCGGCCGTTCCGCCCGCGCGTGCCGCCGCAGCCGTGCGGGCTCGCCGCCCAGCCGGAGCAGTTCCCGCACGGTGCGGCGCGGGTCGACGGACCCGCGCCGGGCCGGCCGGCGCCGCGCGGTGCGTCGCGGCTGCCCGCGCAGCGCGAACGCGGCGAGCAGCCGGCGCACCTGCGCGCGCTCGGCGGGATCGAGCTCCGCCACGTCGCGGTGGCGCAGCACCTCGGCGGAGCTGGCGAGCGAGGCGGTGGGCGGGCCCTGCGGCTCCTCTGCGGGCGGCCCGGCACGCGACCCTGCGGGCGCCTCGCGCAGGACCAGCCGCAGCCGGGGCGGGGGAACGGCCCGGGCCGGCCGCGCCGGCGTCCCGCCGGTGCCGAAGTACGCGGCGAACACCCGCTCGTAGCGCTCCAGATCGTCCCGGTCCCCGCACAGCGTCACCCTCCCCGCCCAGTACACGTCCGCCCGCGAACCGGGGCGCAGGGCGTCCACCGCGCGCAGGAAGGCGTGCACCCGCTCGGCGCTCGCCGCGACCCCGGCAGCCCGCAGCGCCCGCGCGAAACCCAGCAGCGCGGCATCGCCACCGGGCCCGCCGGCCCCACGGCCTTCACCGCGCCCGCCGTGCCCCGCGCTGCCGCTCTGGGCGGTGGGAACGTCCATGGCGGCGGCGCTGTCGGGCGGCTGCTCCCGCGGGCCCGTCGTGGAGGGGTGTTCCCCGGTCATGATGATCACGTCCCCCGGCCCGCGAGGACCGTCGCGAAGTCCAGGCCGCGGGCGCGGTCCGTGTCCTCGCGGTACTTCAGGACCGAGCCCAGGGTGGACACCGCCAGTTCCGCGTCGACCTCGTTCGCGCCGAGGGCGTCCAGGGCGCGGGCCCAGTCCAGGGTCTCGGCCACGCCGGGCGGCTTGAGCAGGTCCTCGGCGCGCAGGGCCTGCACCAGCGCGGTCACCTGTTCCGCGAGCCGCGCCGACACCTGCGGCAACCTGCGCCGGACGATGGCGAGTTCACGGCCGAAACCGGGATGGTCGAACCAGTGGTACAGACACCTCCGCTTGAGCGCGTCGTGCACCTCGCGGGTGCGGTTGGAGGTCAGCACGACCACCGGCGGCACCTCCGCCCGCAACGTGCCCAGCTCCGGAATCGTCACCTGGAACTCCGACAGCACCTCCAGCAGGAACGCCTCGAACTCGTCGTCGGCCCGGTCGATCTCGTCGACCAGCAGCACCGACGGCTGCGTCTGCAGAGCCCGCAGCAGCGGCCGGGCGACCAGGAACCGCCGGTCGTACAGCTCGCGCTCCAGCCGCTCCGCGTCCCTGACTCCGGCGGCCTCGGCGGCCCGCAGATGCAGCAGCTGGCGCGGGAAGTCCCAGTCGTACAGCGCCTGGGAGGCGTCGATGCCCTCATGGCACTGGAGCCGGATCAGCGGCGCGCCGAGCACCTCGGCGAGGGCGGAGGCGAGCGCCGTCTTGCCGACGCCCGCGTCGCCCTCGCAGAAGACCGGCCGGTGCAGCCGCAGCGCCAGGAAGCAGGCGACGGCGAGCCCGTCGTCGACGAGGTAGCCGGTCCGCTCCAGACAGGAACGCACCTGTTCGGGGCTGTCCATGGAAGTGATCGACGCTCACCCCATCCCGGCGGCGGCCAGAACCGCCCGCTTGGTCAGCACCCGCGCGAGGTGGGCCCGGTACTCGGGCGAGGCCGACGCGTCCCGCGAGGGCCGGGTGCCCTCCGCCGCCGACCGGGCCGCCCGCGCCACCGCGTCGGCGTCCCCGGCCCCGGTCAGCGCCTCCTCCGCCGCCTCGGCCCGCAGCGGGGTCGCGCCCATGTTGGTCAGGCCGATCCGCGTCTCCGCGATGCGGCCGTCGTCGCGCCGCACCAGCGCGGCCACGCCGACCATGGCCCAGGACTGCGCCACCCGGTGGAACTTCTCGTACCGGTAGCCCCAGCCCTCCCGCTTGGGCACCCGCACCTCCACCAGCAGCTCGTCGGGGGCCAGCGCGGTCTGCAGATAGTCGGCGAAGAACTCGCGCGCCGGGATCGTACGCCGCCCGCCGGGCCCCTCGGCGACCAGTTCGGCGTCCAGCGCCAGCGCCACCGCGGGCAGGTCCCCGGCCGGGTCGGCGTGCGCGAGCGAGCCGCCGAGGGTGCCCCGGTGCCGTACCGCGGGATCGGCGACCGTCTCGGTGGCCTGGGCCAGCAGGCCCGCGTGCCGCCGTACCAGCGGGTCGTGGACGACGTCGTGGTGGGTGGTCAGCGCGCCGATGGCGAGCGTGCCGCCGTCCTCGCGGACTCCGCGCAGTCCGGGGATCCGTCCGATGTCGACGACGAGTTCGGGGAAGGCCAGCCGCAGCCTCAGCAGCGGCAGCAGGCTCTGCCCGCCGGCCAGCACCTTCGCCTCGTCGCCCGCGTCGGCGAGCGTGCGCACGGCCTCGCCGAGACTGGTCGGGCGGGCGTAGTCGAATGCGGGGGGAATCATGCCGAGGCCTCCTTCGGTGCCGACTGCCCCTGCGCGGACCGCACGGCCTCCCACACCCGCTCGGGGGTGCACGGCATCCGCACGTCGTGCACGCCCAGCGGGCGCAGCGCGTCGACGATCGCGTTGACGACGGCGGGCGTCGAGGCGATGGTGCCCGCCTCGCCGACGCCCTTGGCGCCGAGCGGGTTGGAGACCGCGGGCGTCTCCGTCCGGTCGGTCACGAAGTCGGGCAGGTCCGCCGCGGACGGCACCAGGTAGTCGGCCATCGTGCCGGAGACCAGGTTGCCCTCCGCGTCGTAGACGGCCTCCTCGTACAGTGCCTGCGCGATGCCCTGGGCCAGTCCGCCGTGCACCTGCCCCTCGACGATCACCGGATTGATCACCCGGCCCACGTCGTCCACGCAGACGTAGGAGCGGATACGGGTCTGCCCGGTCTCGGTGTCGACCTCGACCGCGCACAGGTGGGTGCCGTGCGGGTAGGAGAAGTTCTCCGGATCGAGCAGGTACTCGGAGTTGAGGGTGGGTTCCATGCCGTCGGGCACGTCGTGCGAGGTGAACGTCTCGAAGGCGACCTCCTGGATGGTCCTGCGCGCCTCCGGCGAGCCCTTCACCGAGAACACGCCGCCCTTGAACTCCAGGTCGTCCTCGCTGGCCTCCAGCAGGTGCGCGGCGACCCTCCGGGCCTTTTCCACCACCTTCTCCGCGGCGCGGTGCACGGCCGACCCGCCCACGACCAGCGAGCGCGAGCCGTAGGTGTCCATGCCCTGCGGGGCCGCCAGGGTGTCGCCGTGCAGCACCTCGACGTCCTCGAACGGCACGCCCAGCACGTCCGCGGCGATCTGGCTCCAGCAGGTCACGTGCCCCTGCCCGTGCGGGCTGGTGCCGGTGACCACCTCGACCTTGCCGGTGGGCAGCATGCGGATGCTCGCCGCCTCCCAGCCGCCGGCCGAGTACCTGAGATCCCTCAGCACCCGGCTGGGCGCCAGCCCGCACATCTCCGTGTACGTCGACACGCCGATGCCCAGCCGTACGGTGTCCCCGCGCTCGTCGCGCTTCCGCTGCTCGGCGCGCAGGCCGTCGTACCCGAACAGGGCGAGCGCCTTCTCGGTCGCCGCCTCGTAGTTCCCGCTGTCGTAGGTCAGCCCCGCGATCGAGGTGTACGGGAACTCCTCGTGCCGGATCCAGTTCCGCCGCCGCACCTCCACCGGGTCGAGCCCGACCTCGGCGGCGAGTTCGTCCATGGCCCGCTCGATGGCGTACGTGGCCTCCGGGCGCCCGGCGCCGCGGTAGGCGTCGGTCGGGGTGCGGGTGGTGAACACGCCGGTGCAGTTGAACTCGTAGGCGTCCATCTTGTAGATCGCCGGGTACATGAAGGCGCCCAGGATCGGGATGCCGGGGGTGACCAGCATCAGGTAGGCGCCCATGTCGGCGAGCAGGTCGACCTTGAGTCCGAGCAGCCGGCCCTCGCGGGTCGCGGCGATCTCGATGTCCTGGATCATGCCGCGGCCGTGGTGGGTGGCCAGATAGCCCTCGGAGCGGGACTCGGTCCACTTCACCGGCCGTCCCAGCCGGCGTGCGACCTCGACCGCGATGGCCTCCTCGCCGTACACCTGGAGCTTGGAGCCGAAGCCGCCGCCGACGTCGGGCGCGACCACCCGCAGCTTGTGCTCCGGCACTCCGGTGACCACGGAGAGCATGATCCGCAGGATGTGCGGGATCTGCGTCGCCGAGTACACCGTGAACTCCCCGGAGGCGGCGAGCGGGGTGACGACGACCGCACGCGGCTCCATGGCGTTGGGGATGAGGCGCTGCTGCCGGTAGCGGCGCTTGAGCACGACGTCGGCGCGCTGCCTGAGGGCCTCGAAGTCCTCACCGGTCCTGAACGGCCACACGTAGGCGCGGTTGGTGCCCTTGTCGGCGTGGACCAGCGGGGCGTCCTCGGCGAGCGCCTCCTCCAGGTCCAGGACCGGCGGCAGGGGCTCGTAGTCGACCTCGATCGCCTCCAGCGCGTCGGCCGCCGCGTACCGGTCGCGGGCCACCACGACCGCGACCGGGTCGCCGGCGTGGCGCACCTCGTCGACCGCGACCGGCGGGTGGTCGGGCAGCACCATGTCCTCGGTGACCGGCCAGGCGCAGGGCAGCGACCCCAGTCCCCCGGCGAGCTCGCGGCCGCTGAACGCGGCGACGACGCCGGGCCGTTCCAGGGCGGGGGAGACGTCGATCCGTTCGATGCGGGCGTGCGCCATGGGGCTGCGCAGGATGGCCAGGTGCAGCAGTCCGGTGACGGTGATGTTGTCGGTCCAGTTGGTCTGCCCGGTGATCAGCCGGGCGTCCTCCTTGCGGAGCCGGGCCCTGCCGACCTCGCGTTCGACGGCCTGGTCGGTCATGCCGTCACCTCCTGGGCGGAACCGGTCCGCTCGCCGGAGGCCGTCTCCCCCTCGGCGACGGCGAGCACCGCGCGGACGATGTTCTGATAGCCGGTGCACCGGCAGAGGTTGCCCTCCAGCGCCTTGCGCACCTCGTCGGAGTCCGGGTGGGGGTTCTCGCGCAGCAGATCGCGCGCGGCCATGATCATCCCGGGGGTGCAGTAACCGCACTGCAGCGCGTGCCGCTCGTGGAACGCGCGCTGCAGCTCCGTCCACTCGCCGTCCCCGGCCAGTCCCTGGACCGTGGTCACCTTGCCGCCGTCCGCCTGGACGGCCAGCACCGTGCAGCTCTTGACGCTCGCGCCGTCCAGCTCGACCGTGCAGGTCCCGCAGTTCGAGGTGTCGCAGCCGATCGGGGTGCCGGTCAGCCCGAGGCGCTCGCGCAGATAGTGGACCAGCAGAAGACGCGGCTCCACCTCGTCCTCGTAGACCGTGCCGTCCACCGTGACCGAGATGTGGGTCATGTTCCCTCCGGTGACCGTGTGGGCGTGGGTGGGGGAAATGTGGTCAATCGTGTGGTGTACGTCACTCTATGTCCACGCTTGACCGGCGGCGAGTGCGGCGGTGGGCACGGCGGCGGGCCGCGACATCAGGCGCGTGGTCTTCGGCGGGCGGGTGGGCGGGCCGTCCTAACGGGACAGGCGTTCGACCGCTGCCAGTACGGGGGCCAAGCCGTTTTCCCCGCGGATTCGGGTGCCCAGGGTTCGCGCCCGGTCCCGGTGGCCGTCGTCCCGGGTGGCGCGGACCAGCGCGGCGGCGAGGCTGTCCGTCGTGAGGGCGCGCAGCGGGACCGAGCAGGGGGCCACGCCGAGCCCGACGAGACGGTCCGCCCAGAAGCCCTCGTCGAACTGGACCGGCACCGGCACCGCGGGGACACCGGCCCGCAGCCCGGCCGCGGTCGTACCCGCCCCGGCGTGGTGCACCACGCCCGCCAGCCGCGGGAACAGGGCCGAGTGGGGCACCTCGCCGATGGTCAGCATGTCCTCGCCCGACGCCTCAAGGCCCGCCCAGCCCCGCTGGACCACACCGCGCAGCCCGGCCCGGCGCAGCGCACGCACGATGGTGTCGCTGAGCCGCCCCGGATCGGGGACGGTGGCGCTGCCCAGGCCCACGTAGACGGGCGGAGGGCCCGCGTCGAGGAAGTCCCACAGGCCTTCGGGGAGTTGGGTGCAGCGGTCGTACGGCCACCAGTAGCCGCACACGTGCAGCGTGCTGCGCCAGTCGTGGGGCCTCGGCACCACGAGGGGGCTGAAGCCGTGGTAGACGGGCCGGCGCTGCCCCCGGCGGATGCGCCGCCCGGTGCCGGCGCGGGCGGGCGGCAGCCCCAGCCGGGCCCGTACGGCGGGGACGGCCGCCGAGAAGACCCGCTCCACGGCCAGGTTCACACCGTGCCCGGCGAGCCGGTTCGCCGCCGTGCCCCAGTGTCCGCCGCCCAGCAGTGGAGGGGCGAACTCCCTTGTGGGGGAGAGAGGTTGCAGATGGGCGCCCAGACTGGGCAGGCGCAGCGCCTCGGCGATGGCGTGCCCGACCGGCCCGAGCGAGCCGGCGAGCAGCAGGACGTCGCTCTTCTCGGCCGCCGCGATCAGGTCGTCCGTCATCTGGTCGATGGCCGTCCGTACCAGACTCACGGCCCGCAGCATCTTGCCCGCGCCGGTCGCGCTGCGGTGCAGGCCCCGGCCGCGCGAGGACTCCAGCTCCGCCCGCGGGTCCACCGGCAGCGGGTGGAAGCCGAGGCCCGCGCCTTCGACCAGCGGTTCGAAGCATCCGTGCGTGACCAGGGTGACCTCATGACCCGCGAGAGCCAGGCCGTGCCCCAGTCCGGTGAAGGGGGCGACGTCGCCCCGGGATCCCGCCGTCATGATCGCTACGCGCACGTCGGCCAGTATGGCCGCGCCCCCGCCCGCCGCCCGTGAACGACCCGAGGGGTGTCGATGCCTTCACCCCCGCTCCGGCTTCTGGCCGGGTTTGGTGTCTCGCCTGCTCCGGCTTCTGGCTGGGTTTGGCTTCCGCCCGCTCCGGCCCCCCGGCTCGCTCCGGCCTCTCACCCGCGCCGGCTCCCGTGCCGCGGCGTCACCGGCCGGCCGCCGCTGCGCCGGCCCCGGCGAGGCCCGGCGACACGTGGAGAGGACCGCCGCTGTCCGGTGGTGCTCCACCTCAGGGCCAGTCACGGCCCCGCCGCAACCTGACCGGTACGGCCCGCCGCCGTCGAAGACCGCGCGCCGCCTGAGGGCTCCGGCCCGGACGAGGCCGTGCCGCCCGCAGCAGTGACCGGACCAGCGCGGCGGACGCCAGACGGGACCGGGCGGAGCGGGACCGGCCCAGGCCGGCGCGGGCGGAGAAGGACCAGGTCAGCCGCGAGCTGACCTGGAACCGCGCGGCCCTCCTGCCTATTCGTCCCATGCCTGGATGAGGATCTGTTCGACGATCCTGCCGTCGCGCAGCGACACCATGGACTCCGCGAGGACACGGACGCCGTCCGCGTACTGGCAGGACTCCACGTACGCGGCATGGTCGCCCTGCACGACGCACTGCTCCAGCCGGTGCGTCATGTCGCGGCCGTAGACGTTCTCGAGCATCGTGCCGATCTCGTCCCTGCCGTGCAGGACCTTGGGGCTGCTGGGCTGGGTGTTGCGGTCCACGATGCGGATCTCCGCGTCGTCCGAGTAGAGCGACAGCAGCGTGTCCGCAGTGTCTCCTTCAATGCCGCGCCGGAGCGTACCGGTGTCGAAGACGGGGGTTGCCGAACTGGACATGATGACCTCCTACGAGGGCCCGCGGCCCCGGGGAGGAGCGGGCCGCGACGGGCCTCACAGTTCGAGGCTCCTCCGCCCCGGCGGGCACGGCAAACGCGGTCCGGGCGCTGCGCCTGACGGGTGAGCGCGGCCGCGGTCCCGTGTCCGGGCGGGCCCGGACGGCGTTCCTCCGGGCATGATGCGCACTTGACGCGTCGCCGCCGCCTCGCACGCGCCATCCAGCACTGATCCACCACCCCGCGGGCCGGCCCGAGCGCTTCGCTCACCAGTCCCCGCAGATCAGAGGCCCCCCTCGGTGCCCCTTACCGATCAGTCGGACGTAGGGTCGAGGGACGTACACCGCTCGACGGAAGGGACCACCACCATGGCGCAGGAAGTGCGCGGCGTGATCGCACCCGGCAAGAACGAACCGGTGCGGGTCGAGACGATCGTCGTGCCGGACCCGGGGCCGGGAGAGGCCGTCGTACGGATCCAGGCCTGCGGCGTCTGCCACACCGACCTGCACTACAAGCAGGGCGGAATCAGCGACGAGTTCCCGTTCCTCCTCGGCCACGAGGCCGCGGGTGTCGTGGAGTCGGTCGGCGACGACGTCACCGATGTCGCGCCCGGCGACTTCGTCATCCTCAACTGGCGGGCCGTCTGCGGCAAGTGCCGCGCCTGTCTGCGCGGACGGCCCTGGTACTGCTTCGACACCCACAACGCGCGCCAGCGCATGACCCTGACCGACGGCACCGAACTCTCCCCGGCGCTCGGGATCGGCGCGTTCGCCGAGAAGACCCTGGTGGCGGCCGGTCAGTGCACCAAGGTCGACCCGTCGGTCTCCCCGGCGGTGGCCGGACTGCTGGGCTGCGGCGTGATGGCCGGCATCGGCGCGGCGATCAACACCGGCGGCGTCGGCCGCGGCGACTCGGTCGCCGTCATCGGCTGCGGCGGCGTCGGCGACGCGGCGATCGCCGGGGCGTACCTGGCGGGCGCGGCGAAGGTCATCGCCGTCGACATCGACGACCGCAAGCTCGAGACCGCCCGCACCATGGGCGCCACGCACACGGTCAACTCCAAGGACAACGACCCGGTCGAGGCCATCCGCGAGCTGACCGGCGGCTTCGGCGCCGACGTCGTCATCGAGGCCGTCGGCCGCCCCGAGACGTACCAGCAGGCGTTCTACGCCCGCGACCTGGCCGGCACGGTCGTCCTGGTCGGCGTGCCGACCCCCGAGATGAAGCTGGAACTGCCGCTGCTCGACGTCTTCGGACGCGGCGGCGCGCTGAAGTCGAGCTGGTACGGCGACTGCCTGCCCTCCCGGGACTTCCCCATGCTCATCGACCTGCACCTGCAAGGACGCCTGCCGCTGGACAAGTTCGTCACCGAGACCATCCAACTGGACGAGGTGGAGAAGGCGTTCGAGCGGATGCACCGGGGCGACGTGCTGCGCTCGGTGGTGGTGCTCTGATGGCCGCCCGTATCGAACGCGTCGTCACCTCCGGGCAGTTCACGCTCGACGGCGGAACCTGGGACGTCGACAACAACGTGTGGATCGTCGGCGACGACCATGAGGCCGTCGTCATCGACGCCGCCCACGACGCCGAGGCCATCGCCGCGGCGGTCGGCGACCGCCGGCTGACCGCCATCGTGTGCACCCACGCCCACAACGACCACGTCAACGTGGCCCCGGCGCTCGCCGACCTCACCGGCGCGACGATCTGGCTGCATGCCGACGACCTGCCGCTGTGGAAGATGACCCACCCGAACCGGGACCCCGACGAGCACCTTGTCGACGGCCAGGTCATCGAGGCGGCCGGCGCCGACCTGAAGGTCCTGCACACGCCCGGCCACGCACCGGGCGCGATCTGCCTGTACGACCCGGGACTCGGCGTGGTCTTCAGCGGCGACACGCTCTTCCAGGGCGGTCCCGGCGCCACCGGGCGTTCCTACTCGCATTTCCCGACGATCATCGACTCGATCCGCGACCGCCTGCTGGCGCTGCCGCCCGAGACGAAGGTCCTCACCGGCCACGGCGACCCGACCACCATCGGCGCCGAGGCCCCTCACCTCCAGGAGTGGATCGCCCGCGGGCACTGACGAGGGCAGGACCGGACCGGGAGCCCCCGACCCCTGAGAACGGGCCGTACGAGACCGAGAGACGCTCGCACGGCCCGTTCCGCGTCCCCGGCCCTCCCGCTTCCCGGACAGCGCGGGAAACGCGCGCCCGAAAGGCGACAGAAGATGTCCGGTTTCCCCGGCACCCTCGACCACGGCATCGAAGCGGAACACATCGGGAGGTCGGACATGCCGGGACCACTGGAAGGCAAGGTCGCGCTGGTCGCGGGGGCGACGCGGGGAGCGGGCCGGGGAATCGCGGTCGAACTCGGCGCGGCCGGCGCCACCGTCTACGTCACCGGACGCACCACCCGCGCCCGCCGCTCGGAGTACGACCGCCCCGAGACCATCGAGGACACCGCCGACCTGGTCACCGGGGCCGGCGGTCACGGCATCGCCGTACCGGCCGACCACCTGGAGTCCGACCAGGTCCGCGCCCTCGTGGACCGTATCGCTCGTGAGCAGGGCCAGCTCGACGTCCTCGTCAACGACATCTGGGGCGCGGAGCACCTCTTCGCCTGGGACACCCCGGTGTGGGAGCACGATCTCGACAAGGGACTGCGGCTGCTCCGGCTCGCGGTGGAGACGCACGCGATCACCAGCCACCACGCCCTGCCGCTGATGCTCCGTCACCCCGGCGGTCTGGTCGTGGAGATGACCGACGGCACGGCCGAGTACAACCGGGACACCTACCGCGTGAACTTCTTCTACGACCTCGCCAAGGCTTCCGTCCTGCGCATGGCCTTCGCGCTCGGCCACGAACTCGGCCCGCGCGGCGCCACCGCGGTGGCCCTCACCCCCGGCTGGCTGCGCTCGGAGCTGATGCTCGACCACTTCGGGGTCCGGGAGGACAACTGGCGCGACGCCCTGGAGAAGGTCCCGCACTTCGCCATCTCCGAGACCCCGCGCTTCGCGGGCCGCGCCGTGGCCGCCCTGGCCGCGGACCCGGAGGTGGCCCGCTGGAACGGCCGGTCCCTGTCCAGCGGCGGCCTCGCCCGGGTCTACGGCTTCACCGACCTCGACGGCAGCCGCCCCGACGCCTGGCGCTACCTTGTCGAGGTCCAGGACGCGGGCCGGCCGGCCGATCCGACCGGCTACCGCTGACCGGGTGGCGCCGAACGCGCCTTTCCCGGGCGCGCCCCGACGGCCCGCAAGGCGGTCGAGGGCAGTAGGTTCGGCGCATGACGGACAGCGGGCGATTCGGCGGGTACGGGGTTCTCATCACCGGCGCGGGCCGGGGCATCGGCGCGGCCACCGCGTGCAGGCTGGCGGAGGAAGGAGCCGGGGTCCTGGTCACCGACGTGGACGGGGACGTGGCGGAGCGGACGGCGGCGGCACTGCGCGAACGCGGACTCACCGCGCGGGCACATGAGTTGGACGTCGCGGACCGGGACGCCGTCCCGGCGGCGGTGGAACTGGCCGTCCGCACCTTCGGATCCCTCGACGTCCTGGTCAACTGCGCGGCGCACTGCACGCCCGACACCCCGCTGTTCGAGGACGACCCGGAAGCGGTGTGGGCCCGCGACCTCGACGTCACCCTGACCGGCGCCTACCGCTGCTGCCGCGCCGCCCTGCCCCACCTGGCGGCGGCCGGCAGGGGAGCGATCGTCAGCATCGGCTCGGTCAACGGCGTCCAGGACTTCGGCAACCACGGCTACAGCGCGGCCAAGGCGGGCCTGGCCTCGCTCACCCGCACCCTCGCCGGACACGCCGCCGCCCGCGGGGTCCGCGTCAACCTGGTGGTGCCGGGCACGGTCCGCACCTCGGCCTGGGAGGGACGGGAGGCCGAACTCGACCGGGTCCGCGACCTGTACCCGCTGGGCCGGGTCGGGGAACCGGAGGACATCGCCGCCGCAGTGGCCTTCCTCGCCTCCCGCGACGCGGCCTGGATCACCGGCACCACCCTGACCGTCGACGGCGGCCTCACCGCGGTCAACACCGCTTTCCGCGCCGCCGTTCAGGAGGAACGGGAGGAGGCCGACACCTGAACGCGCCCTGCCCCGGCCTGAACTGACGGCCAGTTGTCACCGTTTCGTCTCGGTGCGCGAAGCTCCGCAACCGATGTGCCCCACCGCGGGTCTAGGTGTCGGGAAGTGCCGGAACGCACGAGGGGCAGGGCCGTCATGAGGGACATCGGCAGGCGGGGAGCGGTCGTACTGGGTGTCACGGGACTGGTGGCGCCACTCACACTCGCGCTCGGTACCGCACCGGCGCAGGCGGCGAGTTGCACGACGCAGGCGGGGCCGTACCAGAAGAAGGTGGAGAAGTTCCTCGGGCGGCCGGTGGACGGACAGCAGTCGGCCGCCGACTGCAAGGCCATACGGGCCTTCCAGAACAAGCACGGCATCACGCCGAACATCGGCTACGCGGGACCCGTCACCTGGGGCGTGATGGACCTGATGAACAAGCAGAAGGCCGTGGGCAAGAAGCCCGACAAGAGCGGCAAGTGCCCGGTCAACAAGGGCCGCATCGCCTGCGTCGACCTCACCCTCCAGCTCAGCTGGATCCAGGACGGCAGCCGGCTCGTCTACGGGCCGGTCCCGGTGCGCACGGGACGCAAGGGGTACGCGACCCGCACGGGTCTGAAGAAGATCTACTGGCGGCACATCGACCACTACTCGACCCTCTACAACGTGCCGATGCCCTACAGCCAGTTCTTCGACGGCGGCCAGGCCTTCCACTCCGTCGCCCTGAGCGTGTGGAACCCGCCCGGCTCGCACGGCTGCGTGAACATGACGACGAAGGACGCCAAGAAGTACTGGTCGCTGCTGAAGAAGGGCGACGACGTCTTCGTCTACGGCCGCAAGCCGGGTACCTGACCTGCGGAATTGACGTGATGAGCAACACGGTCCGGTATGTCCGTATCGCTCGTACTTATTCACGGCACCTTCACGTCGGGCGGCATATGCTTCACGGCATGTCCACCAGTGTTGAACCCGTATCCGAGCGATCGGCCGCGGAGGTCAACGAGGAGATCCGGGCGCTGTGGCTCAGGTCGGGCGGGATACTGACCACCGAGCAGCGCGAGGAGTACCAGCGCCTGGTGATGGAGTGGGCCGCGGCCGCCCCGCACTCCGCGAGGGCGGCCTGAGCCGGCCCTGACCTCCGTCCTCCGACCTCCACCTCCGGTCCGGCCGCGGCCACCCGCCGTCCACGCCCTTCATCAGCTCCACGTCGCCGAGTAGTACCTCTGGTAGGCCTTCCGGTCCCGTTCCGCACGGATCCAGCGGGTGGCCACCAGGACGATCAGGCTGCCGCCCATGACCAGAAGGCCGGGCCCGACGTTCTGCGGGTCCGACAGCCGGGAGAGCAGCGCGGTCCCGTCCGGGACGCCGGTCACCGGTGCCGAGGAGCCGGGGGAGGCCGCGCCCGGCGCGATGGCGCTGTGGGTCGCCGCGGCGGACGGCTGCGCGCTCGGCCCGGTGCCCAGCCGCGCCCCGGACACGATCAGCCGCACATCGAGGGCGGAGAGCGCCTTGGTGACCGGCTGGAAGAACGTCGTGCCGCCCGTCGTGCAGTCGCCGCTGCCGCCCGAGGTCACCCCCAGGGCGATGCCCTCGGAGAACAGCGGACCGCCGCTGTCGCCCGGCTCCGCGCACACCGAGGTCCGGATGAGGCCGGTGACGGTGCCCTCCGGGTAGTTGACGGTCGCGCCCAGGCCGGTCACCTCGCCGTCGCGCAGCCCGCTCGTGCTGCCGCTGCGGAACACCCGCTGCCCCACGGCCGGATCGCCCGCACCCGTGATCCGTACGCCGTTGCCGCCGCCGATCGCCACCACGTCGGCGCCCTGTCCCGCGCTGCCGGAGTCGTACCGCACCAGCGAGAAGTCGCCGCCGGGGAAGGAACCGGCGACCGTCCTGCCGAGCTGCTGATCGCCCTGGCCGTCGGCGAACCAGATGGAACCGTTGGGCCCGCAGTGGCCCGCGGTGAGGATGTAGTCGCTCCGCCCGTCGGTCACGTTGAAACCCGCCGAGCAGCGCCCGCCGGGCGACAGGATGGGCTGCGCCCCGTTGAGACGGGTGGTGAAGGTGCCCTTGGTGCGCTCCATGCGCACAAAGCCGCCGATCCTGCTCGTGACCTCGGTCATCCGGGCCCAGTCGGCGGCGGAGACCGTGCTGTCGCCCTCGACCGTCACCTGGTTGGCGCGGTAGTCCATCACCCAGGCCGTGCCGGTCACCCGGGGCGCCGCGCGCAGCGTCGCGGTGGCCGCCTGCAGCTCGTTCATGCTGTGCCGCACGATCTTCGCCTCGGCGCCCGCCCGCCGCACCTCCGCGGCCGCCCGTTCGTCGGTCACGGCGACCACCGGACGCCCGTCGGAGCCGATCCAGCTGCCCGCCGTGCGGGAGGCGCCCAGCCGGGCCACCAGGGCGGCGCCGGAGATGCCGGGCGTGTTGGGCGTGTCTTCCGCCCCCGCGGTGCCGCGCGCCCCGGGGGGAGGCTCGCTCGCCATCGCCGCCTGCGCGACCATCGCTCCTCCCAGGAGGAGTCCCGCGACGGCCGTCAGCCGTGTCACCCGCCGAACGACCCGTCGTCGTGCGTGCCCCATGCATGGCTCCCGAACCCGAACGCGCGGCCTCAACACCGCGGAGCGCTACGGTCGTTGAGCGCCCCTTCTCCATACGTGGTGCGGCGCGGCCGTGTTCAGCGCCCGGGTGATCTTTTGCGGGCGGGCCCGCTCAACAGGGCAGCCGCGCCCCCGAGCCGGCCCGCGGCTCGGGGCCGGGGCCGTCCGGGAACGGATCGAGGCGGGCCCAGCTCGGGGCGTCCCCCCAGACGGAGGCCGCACCGACGTAGGGGCGCAGCAGCGCGGTGAGCACGGGATCGCCGTACCCGTTCAGCTCGTCGGAGGCGAGCTTGCGCGCCACGCCGGCGAGGAAGTCGGCGAGCTGCACCCGAGGATCGCTCCGTGAGTGGACGAGTTCCACGCCGTCCAGCGCCACCTCCTGCTGCCGGGCCGTCCGCAGGAGCCAGTCGACACGGTCGGGGGTGAGCATGTTCTGCCGGTCGTGCACGAGCCGCACGGCGATGCCCGGCGCGCTCCACAGCGCGGCCGTCCGCACGATCGCGGGCAGCATCGGGTTGAGCACGGGGATCAGGGGCGGGCCCGCGGCGACCCGGGCCCGGTAGGCCTCGGCGCGCTCACGGCTGCCCGCCAGCCGTTCCAGAACCGTCGCGGCCGGTTCGGAAGGCTCCCGCGCCGCCGCACGCCGCAGCTCCCGGACGTCGGTGAAGAAGGCGTCCACCGGGTCCGCGGGATCCGTGTCGCTCCTGGCCCGCAGCAGCCGGTTGGCGGCCCGCAGGAACCGCCGCCAGCCATCCTCGCCGAGGGCCTCGCGCCCCGCCCTGTACAGGGCGTCCGCCCCGGCCGCGTCCCCGAGCAGCAGGTCCAGGGCCCGGTCCACCACGAAGTACGCCTTCTCGGTGAGGTCGACGCGGGCGTGCCCGTACATCGGCCCGGCGGGGGAGAGCACCCACTCCAGCACCGCCCGGTGCTTCTCCCGCAGCAGGTGGTTGGCCTTGTACTCCTCCGCGGGCGAGCGGATCCGGTGCCGTATCTCCTGCACGCACCCGGCGGCCGACTCGACCGGGAGCAGCACACTGGCGTGCGCGAAGACGTCGGTGTTGCCGTCGATGAGGTTCTCGCCGTCCGACCCCGACTCGTCACAGGCGACCTCCCGTACCCCGTCCCGCGCCATCCGCCCGCCCCCGTCCTCGTCCTCGTCGTCCCGGAACACAGCCCGAGTCTCCCACCCTCACCCCCGGCCCAGGGGCCGCCGGCCACGCGAGGGGTCAACGGAACCGCGACCGGGGGGACCACCGGATCCGCGTCACCCTCCGGCCGCGTGGCATCCGCCGTACGCGGTACCCGCTGCACTAATGTCTGCCGTTCGGGTCATGCGGGGTCGAACCGGACGAATGGCTCAGGTGTGCGAGGCGCTGCGAGACGACGGGGCTGGTGCGGTGAAGGGGTTCTGGGCCAGGAGCCAGGGGGGCAGGGGCCGGGCGGTCCGGGCCAGGGGCCGGGGGATCGGCCAGTGGCTCACCGGCCGTGCCGGCTGGTGCCTGGCCCTCTCCGTGGCGGTGCACGTCGCCGCCGTCGTCACCCACCCGACGCATCCGCTGGACCTGCGCGTCTACCGCGAGGCCGCGCCGCACGTGCTCTCCGGCGGGCTGTACGACTACGCGCTGCACACCACCCCGCCCATCCCGTGGTTGCCGTTCACCTACCCGCCCTTCGCCGCGCTGGTGTTCCTGCCGCTGTCGAGGCTTCCCTGGGCGGTACTGGTCGCGCTCTGGCAGACGCTGTCCGTGGCGGCCCTGGTCGTCGTCGCCGTGTGCGCGGTGCGGCTGCTGGGCCCGCGCCCGGGTATCCGGGGCCGGCGGCAGGCGCTGCTCTGGGCAGCCGCGGGGCTGTGGCTGGAACCCGTGCGCCACACCCTTGACCAGGGCCAGGTCAACCTGCTGCTGGGTGCCGTGGTCCTGTGGGGTCTTGCCGTGCCGCGCGCCGCGCCGGGCCGGGGAGCGGGGGTGGGCCTGGCGGCGGCGGTGAAGCTGACCCCGGCCGTCGGCGGTCTGTACCTGCTGGCGACCCGGCAGTGGCGGGCCGCCGCCTGGGCGGTCGCGACCGCGGCCCTGGCGACCGCGCTCGCCTGGGGCATCGCCCCGCGCGAGTCCGCCCGCTACTGGTCCACGCTCGTCACGGACACCGGCAGGATCGGCCCGGTCTGGTCGGTGCGCAACCAGTCACTGCGCGGGGCCGTCGCCCGACTGCTCGGTCAGGACGCCACCGCCACCATGGTCCTCTGGGCCGTGCTCGCCCTGGTCACCGTGGCGCTGGTCCGTGCCCTGCGCGCGGGCCTGCGGCGGCACGACCTGCTCGGCGTGCTGGTCGCCGTGCAGCTGTACGGGCTGCTGGTGAGCCCCGTCTCGTGGAGCCACCACTGGATCTGGTGCCTGCCCGCCATGATCTGGCTGGCCCACGGATCCCTTCGCGCCCGCCCGCTCAGCCGGGTCACGCTCGGGTTGTGGGCCGTGGTCACCGTCGCCCGCGTGGTGCCCGCCCTGATCGGCGCCGAGGACCACGAGGTCCACCCCGGCGCCTATCCGGCGCTGCTCGCCTGGCCCGGCTGTGTCTACGCCGGATGCGCCGTGCTGACGCTCGCCGCCGTGGCGCTCGGAGGCGGGGGACACGACCGGCCGGTCCCCGCCGCCGACGGTGCGCGGGAGCGGGATCACTCGGAGGTCCCGGGCGGCTGACCGCCGGTCACCCCCGGGTGCCGTCCGTCAGTTCCAGGCGCCGTAGGGCTCGTCGACCAGCTGGAACACCGGCTCGCCGCGCACCGGGTCCTTCGCCGTGGACAGCCGCACCCGGTCCCCGCCGTGGACGCCGATGGGCGGTCCCATGACCCGGCCCCGTACGACGAAGCCCTCGCTCATCTCGACCAGCGAAACATTGCGCGCGGCCGGGGAGTTGCGGTTCACCACCGTGGAGTGGCGGACCGTGCCCGTCCCCGCGCTGCGCTCGGTGCGCAGGTCGCTGCCCCGGCACACCGGGCACAGCAGCCGGTGGTACACGGCCGTGCCGCACCACGTGCAGCGCTGGAAGTACAGGGCCTGCGTGTCGCGGGCCGTGGGCGCGAGAAGGCCGGTCGTGGTGCCGGCCGCCCGGGGAACGGTGTTTCCTGAGAGGTAGTACACGCTGGTCAACTCCCTGCGCTGGGCCGGAATCCCGCGTGCGCGGCGCACCCGGGCACGCACGTGCGTGGTGGGTCGCGCCACCGTGCACGGCCACAGAGTATGGCACTGGGTGTCACTCGTAAATGCACTGCGTACCCTCGATTGCCCTCAACTCCCGGGCGGACGCCGCTCCGCGAGCGCCGTCTCGACCTCCCGCACCACCTGCCACAGGGGTGCTCCGCGCCGTGCGACCACGACGACCACGTCGTCCCGGGCCGACCCGGACGCCCGTTCCGCGCGCGGGGCGGCCGGGTCGCGGAAGGCGGTCTGTACGTGGTTCAGCGCGTGGTCCACCGCGGCGCCCGCGTCGCCGAGGCCGTCCGAACGCAGCCACGAGCGCAGGGCGTTGTTGTGCGCCGCCACCACGGCCGCCGCGATCACGTCCGCCCGCAGGGTCCCGTCGCGCCGCCCCGCGAACCGGGCCCGCAGATATCCGGCCAGCGCGCGCTCGTAGCGCCACACCACCGACAACTCGTAGGCCCGCAGCCCCGGTACACGCTTGGTGATCCGGTAGCGCTGGACGGAGAACGCCGGGTTCTCCGCGTACATCCGCAGGACCAGCCGGGCCGCGTCGCAGACCCGTCGCACGGGCTCGTCCTCCTCGCCGCCGGCGGCGAGGAAGGCCCTCATGTCGGCCAGATACCGCTCGTGGTCGGGGAAGACCACGTCCTCCTTGGAGGGGAAGTAGCGGAAGAAGGACCGCCGTCCGACCCCGGCGAGCGCCACGATGTCGTCGACGGTGGTCTGTTCGTAGCCGCGCTCCAGGAACAGCCGGAACGCCGCCGCCACGAGGGCCTCCCGCATGGGCCGCCGCCCGGCCGCCGGCCGCGCCTTCTCACCGCGGCGGGACGCGGCAGTGCTGGAGCTCATGGACGGGAACGTAGCACCCGTACGGGCACCGATGGCACTCGGTGCAGCCTGACGAGGGAACCGAGTGCAACAGGGGGCACCGGACGGTCCGCGCAGTAACCTTTCCTCACCCTCGCCCGCTCCTCGTCCGTCCCACCGGACACCTCGCTCCAGGAGACGCCCATGCCGCCCGTCCGCTCCCGTCTGCTCTACGTCACCGACCTGGCGTACCCGGCCCGTGGACGCCGCTACTGCGACGAGGACATCCGGCTCACCTCCCGCCTGCGCGAGGACTTCGACCTGGCACTGTGCAACCCCCGGGACGCCGCCGCGCTGATGGACGCCTTCGACGCCGTCGTCGTCCGCAACAGCGGACCCGTCCTGGAGTACCAGGCGGCCTACGACGACTTCCGGGCCCGGGCACTGGACCGCAAGACACGGGTCTACAACCCGCTCACCGGCCGCGCGGACATGGCCGGCAAGCAGTACCTCCTCGATCTCAGCGCCGCCGGCCGCCCGGTCATCCCCACCGTCGACCGCCCCGAGGACCTGCACCGGCTCCCCGCGGCCGACCGCTACGTGGTCAAGCCCAAGCTGGGCGCCGACTCCATAGGCCTGCTCACCGTCCCCGCCGGGGAACTGCCCGGCCTCGCCGACGGCAGCGTCCTCGTCCAGCCGCGCGTCGAGTTCGCCTACGAGGTCTCGTTCTACTTCGTCGACCACGACTTCCAGTACGCCCTGTACGCCCCGGACCCGGAGCGGCGCTGGGAGCTGCGCCCCTACGAACCCTCCCGCGAGGACCTGGAGTTCGCCGAGGGCTTCGTCGAATGGAACACCCTCGCCCACGGCATCCAGCGGGTCGACGCCTGTCGTGCCCCGAGCGGCGAACTGCTGCTGGTCGAACTGGAGGACCTCAACCCCTACTTGTCCCTGGACGCCGTCGACGACACGCGCCGGGAGGCCTTCGTCGCCGCGATGAAGTCGTCCCTGCACCGCTTTCTCGCCGCCACCGGATGAGCCGCACCGCTTTCTCGCCGCCACCGGATGAGCCGCGGACGAGCCGCCGCCCGACGCGCCGCGGGCGGCGCTGAACCGGCCGGGCGGCGGCCGCGTATCACTCCTCGGGACGGGGCCCGTACGCAGAGCGTGAGGAGTGCAGTGTGTCGACACCGCCCGGACACGGACAGCCGAACGGCGGGGAGCCCCTGGAGCCGGTACGCGTCATCCGGCCCAGACGGACCGACGCCCTCGCCGACCTCATGCGGGAGTTCAGGGAGTACCAGCGGAACACCGCCGACGGCGGACCGGCCGAGGACGCGGCGACCGAGGAACTCCCGGCCGCACCGGCCGGGAGGCCCGCGTCCCGCCACGTGCCGCTCCGGGAGCCGGCCGGGGCGGGGCGCTCACTGCGCTGGGCCGCCGTCGCGGTCGCCGTCGCAGCGGCCGCCCTGCTCGGTTTCGGCTGCGCCCTCCTGCTGCCCGCCCGGGGCGAGGCCGCGGGAACGGCGGCCCCGCCGCAGCCGTCCGTGACCGCCGCGGACCCGCCCGCCCGGGCCACGGCCCCCACCGCGGCCCCGTCGACCGACCCGGACGGCCCCGGCACCCTGCGCGAGGGCGACAGCGGCCCGGACGTCACCGCACTGCAAGAACGCCTCCTGCGCATCCCGGACGTCTACCGCGACGGCTCCACCAGCGGCCGCTACGACGGCGAACTGAAGGAGGCCGTCGCCCGCTTCCAGCTCTGGTACGGCATCAATGGCGACGAGACCGGCGTCTACGGCGACGACACCCGCCGCGCCCTGGAGTCCCGCACGACGGCCGACGGCGGATGAACACGACGACCGCGCGGCGGGCGGGGCCTCAAGCCGGTTGCGCGGGCACCCGGAGGTCAAGGACGCAGACGTCGTCGCGGCGTTCGCTCTCCAGCATCGAGGCCAGCAGCGACCCCAGCGCACCGGCCGGGTCGCCACGCCCTGCCGCGGCCGCCGCGGCGAGTCGCTCCAGGCCCTCCTGGATGCCCTCGCCGGGCCGCTCGACCAGGCCGTCGGTGTACAGCAGCAGCCGGTCGCCCGGCTCCAGCCGGCACTCCGCCTCCTCGAACACCGGGGTTCCGGTCGCGCCGAGCAGAACACCGTGCGGACGGTCCAGGAAACGCGGCTCGCCCCGGCGCAGCAGCAGCGGCGGCGGGTGGCCCGCCTGGGCCCACAGCAGACGGCGCTCGGCCGGCTTGTAGCGGGCCAGCACCATGGTGGCCGTGCGACGCGTGTCGCGGGAGTGCAGGAGCAGGGTGTTCAGTCCGAGGAGCGCGTCCGTCAGCGCCGAACCGGTGAGGATCATGCCCTTGGCCGTGAAACGGAGCTGGGCCATGGTGGCCACCGCGTCGATGCCGTGCCCGGCGACGTCGCCGATCACGAACAGCGCGTCGCCGCCCGGAAGTTCGATCGCGCTGAACCAGTCACCACCGACGTGGATCCCCGACTGCGCCGGCAGATAGGCCACGTCGACCCGAAGTCCGGCCAGTCGCACGGGCCGCCGGGGAAGCGGCAGCAGCGCGTGCTGGAGCCGGCCCGCCAGCGTCCGCTCGGCCTGCAGGATCCCGTGCTGCGCCAGGATCGCCCGCTCGCTCTCCACCAGGGCGAGTTCGGCGCTGCGCTGCGCGGTGAGGTCCTGCACGAAGCCGTGCACCTGGACCGGGGTGCCCTCGGCGTCCGGTACGGCCTCGGCGACGACCCGCAGATGCCGTACCCCGGCCGCCGTTCTGATCCGGAACGGCACGTCGAACGGCTTGCCCTCACCGAGCAGTTCGCGTACCACCCGGGCGAGTGCGGGTTCGTCCTCGGGCAGGGCGAGCCCCGGCAGTTCCGCCAGGCGGACCGGGCCGTCCGCGGGGTCGCGGCCGCACAACTCGTAGACCTGGTACGACCAGACCGCCTCCTGGGTGACCAGGTTCCAGGTGGCCCAGCCGAGGCGGCCCAGCCGCTGGATGTCCGCGAGGCGCTGCTCCTGGCGGTCGGAGGACTCGTGCCGCAGCCAGGTGACCACGAGGCCCTCGCCCAGCCGGGCGGCCCGCACCGAGTACGTCGACAGCTCCTGGCCGCCCGGCCCCAGCTCCTGCCGCGCGAACGGCTCGCCCTCGAAGGGCTCCCCGCCGCTCAGCGCGTCCAGCCAGCCGTGCCACAGCGGCTCCCGGGCGACGGCCGGCCAGCACTCCAGGACCCGGCGGCCGACCAGCTCGCGTCCGCCATGGCCGACCACGTCGACGGTCTGCGCCGTCGCGGCGTCGATGCGGTAGTCCTCGACCTCGCCCGACGGCGACCGCAGCGGGGTGAGCAGCAGTGTGGCGCCGGGCAGCGCGTCGAACAGGGCACGGACCACAGCCTCGGCACCGTCCCCGGCACCCGCCACGGCGGGCACCGGCCGGGTGGCGAAGGCACGCAGCCGGCTCGCGCACAGCCGGGTCACCCCGCGCAGCAGCTCCCGGACGTCCGGGGGGAAGGGGCCCTCGCGGTCGCGCAGCACACCGATGACGGCGTCCGCCGTGTCCCCCTGGAGTACGGGCAGCCAGGCGCGGGTGCGCCACGGGCCGGACGGACCCCCGATCGGCACGTACCGCTTGCTGTCCTCGGCGAGGTCCTCCAGCCACAGTTCCTCGCGGGTCTCCAGGGCGTGCCGGGCGGCCACGCCGCTGACCGGCGGCACGTGCCGCCACAGGTCGGCGAACGCGTCGTCGACGCCGGCGTGGCCGGTCAGCTCCAGCCCTCCGGAGGGCAGCCTCCGGTAGATCACCACCGCGGCGGCACCCACGGGCCCGGCGAGGTGCTCCAGCAGACACCGGGCGAGATCCCGTGAGGTGCCGACGCGGACCAGAGCCCTGCCGAAAACCGCGAGGACCCCCGAGCCGCCGTCCCGGTTCGGAACATCAGCCCCGGTCTCTGTGGGGTCCGGCCGGGCGGGGGCGAGCGCGGGGTCCTCGGCTGCCGGCTCGGCGTCGGCAGGGTCCGGTCGGGACTCCAGGGCGCCGAGGGTGATCCAGCACTCCTCCATGAGCGTGCGGTCCGCGGTCTTGGAGCGTGCCAGCAGTTCCTCGTACGCGGCCTCCGCCGCGCAGCCGGTCAGCGCCATCAGCGCCCCCTTGGCCCGCTCCAGCACGGCCGCGGCCGCCGCCTGGTCCTGGAGCCGGTCGAGCTCGGCCCGCTGCCTGGCCACCACCTTGGCCAGCGCCGCCATGTCGGGGGCGGTGCCGGACTCCGCGGGAACGGCGCCTTCGCTGGTCACGCGTCGAGCATCGCACATACCGGCCGGTCCGATCACCGGATTGCCGGCCCGGATTCACGGGGGACCCGGCGCCGGGCGGGCGCGGCCGGGACGCCTCACCGGTGTCCCGCGCGCTCCGCGAGTGCCTCCGTCACCACGCGGACGCTGCGCGCGATGTGCTGGAGTTGCAGCAGTTCGGCGGCGTACAGCTTGATCGTGTGCTCGATGACCGCCTCGGGCACACCGAGCCGGGGCAGCTCGGCGCGCGCGGTCTGCAGGGCGGTGCGGGCCACCCTGACCTCCTGCTGGACCTGTATCTGCGCATGCCGGGCGAGCAGGACGGGGTGGCGGATCAGCGCCGGGTAGCTGCCGTAGCGCGCCGGGACCAGTTCGCGGAGCCACTTGGCCGCGGAGCGTTCCCAGTCGTGGCTGCCGGGGGTCTTGACCTGGCGGGGCCAGTCCGGGCCGAGGCGCGTGGTCGTCTGGGTCATGGCATCGCTTCCGGTGTGCGGCGTCGTGCAGGGGTGGGACGACGACGGGGTGGGACGACGAGGTGAGCGGCCCCGGCCTAGGGGAGGGCCGGGGCCGCCGCGGGCGCTCGCACAGGCGATACCCGACCCGGCACCCCATGTGCCGACGCCGGTGGGAGACGGCGGCTCGGGGCCCGTGCAGGGTGGGGCACGTACCGGGGTTGGGCCGGGCGTGATCCGTGAGCAGTATTTATATATGCCGTCCGCTTGGCAAGGGGTATGTAAACATTCATGCTCCGCCGGTCAGTCCCGGAGGAAGAAGTCGTGCTGGTCGGCGATCTGCTCGTACGCCTCCAGCCGGGCCTGGGTCCGTTCCGGGTCGGCGTCGGTCATGGCCTGGAGCAGCGCCGCGCACATCACCGCGGGCGCGGCGTAGGAGTCGAAGACCAGCCGCGGCCCGGTCCCGGTGGCGAAGGTGACGTCGGCCTCGTCGGCCACCGGCCCGAGCGCCAGGTCGGTGATCACGGCCACCTTGAGCCCGGCGTCGCGGGCCACCCGGACGGCGGCCAGGGTCTCGTGGGCGTGCCGGGGCATGGAGAAGGCCAGCACCCAGGTGCCGCCGGCCTCCCGGGCCTGCAGCAGCGTGTCGTAGGCGACGCTGCCGCCGCGGGTCACCAGCCGCACGTCCGGATGGATGCGCCGCGCCGCGTAGGCGAAGTACTCGGCGAGCGACGCCGAGATGCGCAGGCCGAGGACGGTCAGCGGGGTCGAGAGCGACAGCGCGCGGCCTGTGTCGATCACGAGGCGGGGGTCGGCGAAGTCGCGGCGCAGGTTCTCGAGGTTCCCGATCTCCGCGTCGACGGCCGCCTGGAGTTCGTTGCTCCGGTCCTGCGCGGCCGCGCCGGGCCCGCCCGCCAGCGTCCGCAGCGCGAAGGACTGGAGCCTCTCGCGCAGCGCGGGGTAGCCGCTGAAGCCGACCGCCGCGGCGAACCGCGTCACCGACGGCTGGCTGACGCCGACCCGGTCGGCCAGCTCCGTGATCGACAGGAACGCGGCCTCGGTGATGTTCTCGATCAGGTACTGCGCGATGCGGCGCTGCCCGGGAGACAGATGGGGTCCGTCGAAGATCGTCCGCAGCTGGGACGCGGGGGCGGCCTCCGCGCGGGGCGCCGTCTTTCCCGAGGTGATCGCGGACGCCTGCGCGCGCGCCTGCTGCGGTGATGACACCGGCGCGCTTCCTTTGTCTCCCACAGAGGCCCAACATAGTCCAACGCGGCGCGGCCGCCGCCGCGTCGGGTGACCGGGAGCGGATTCGCCGGACGGCCGGGGCCGGGCCCCGGCCGGGCGACCCGCCCGGGGCTCGTCGGCGGCCGGGACCGGCCGGGCTCAGGCCGCCCGCCTGCCGGGCGGCAGGGCCGACGTCGGCACGACCAGGTCGGCGCGGGACCGGGTCGCCGCGACCAGGTCGGCGTTGCGCTGGTCGGTGCCCAGGACCCAGGCCACCGCCTCCTGGTGCGACTTGCCGAACTCCTCGTGCCGGGCGACCAGGCGGCGTACGCGCTCCGGCTCGTCGAGTTCGCAGAACCACACCTCGTCCAGGCGGGGCCGCACCCGCGCCCACAAACCGGTGTCCAGCAGCAGGTAGTTGCCCTCCGTCACCACCAGCCGGGCGGACGGCGGCACCGGGACGGTGCCCGCGACGGGCTGCTCCAGGACGCGGTCGAAGCCGGGCGCGTACACCGTCTCGTCCGTCTCCTCGCGCAGCCGGCCCAGCAGCGCCGCGTACCCCGCCGCGTCGAAGGTGTCCGGCGCGCCCTTGCGGTCGCGGCGGCCGAGCCGGTCGAGTTCGGCGTCGGCGAGGTGGAAGCCGTCCATGGGCACGTGCGCCACCCAGGGTTCCCCGTCCGCGTTCAGCGCCCGCACCACGTGCTCGGCCAGGGTCGACTTGCCCGCGCCGGGGCTGCCCGCGACCCCGAGAACCGCTCGGTGTCCGGCACGGGGCAGGGCCCGGGCGCGGGCCAGGAGGTCGTCGAAGGTCAGCGGCACACGGCACAGTGTGTCACCCGGTCGGCGGGAACGGATGGGCACGACAAGGGCCGGATGTGGCACTCGACACCCTCTCAAAGCCGCGATGCGGGGAAAGGTGCCTTTATGACAGAGCTCGGTCTGCCCGAAGACATCACCGTCTGCCTCTTCGACCTCGACGGGGTGGTCACCAAGACGGCCGTGGTGCACGCGGCCGCCTGGAAGGAGACGTTCGACGCCTTCCTGCGCGAGCGGGACGGCGCCGGCTTCCGGCCGTTCGACCCGGTCGCCGACTACGACGAGTACGTCGACGGCCGCCCGCGCGCCGACGGGGTGCGCACCTTCCTCGCCTCGCGCGGCATCGAACTGCCCGAGGGCGAGCCCGACGACCCGCCGGACGCCCGGACGGTCAACGGGGTCGGCAACCGCAAGAACGAACTCTTGCTGGAGAAAATCCGTACCGAGGGTGTGGAGGCGTACGAGGGCACCCTGCGCTACATCGGGGCCGTCCGGGCCAAGGGCCTGCGGACCGCGATCGTCTCCTCCAGCGCCAACACCCGGGACGTCCTGCACTCCATCGACGCCGAGCGCCTCTTCGACGTCCGTGTCGACGGGGTGGTCGCCCGCGAACGCGGTCTGCCGGGCAAGCCCCACCCGGACACCTTCCTGGCCGCCGCCCGCGACCTGGGCGTCGACGCCGGGCGGGCCGCCGTCTTCGAGGACGCTCTGGCCGGCATGGAGGCGGGCCGCTCGGGCCGCTTCGGATACGTCGTCGGCGTCGACCGCGTGGGCCAGCGCGACGCGCTGTACGCGCACGGCGCCGACGTGGTCGTCAAGGACCTCGCCGAACTTCTCGGCGTGGGAGGAGGAACCGCGTGATCACCCATCGTTCGTACGCCGTCGAGCCGTGGACCGTGCGCGAGACGGAACTCAGTCTGGACGTCCTCGCCCAGAGCGAGTCCGTCTTCGCGCTGTCCAACGGGCACGTCGGCTGGCGCGGCAACCTCGACGAGGGCGAACCGCACGGACTGCCCGGCTCCTACCTCAACGGCGTGTACGAGGTGCATCCGCTGCCGTACGCGGAGGCCGGCTACGGCTACCCCGAGTCGGGCCAGACGCTCATCAACATCACCAACGGCAAGGTGCTGCGGCTGCTCGTCGACGACGAGCCGTTCGACCTGCGCTACGGCCGGCTGGTCTCGCACGAGCGCACCGTCGACCTGCGCCGCGGGGTGGTGGAGCGGACCTGCGAGTGGATCTCCCCGGCCGGTACGACGATCCGGGTGCGCTCCACCCGGCTGGTCTCCCTCACCCAGCGGTCGATCGCCGCGGTCGCCTACGAGGTGGAGCCCGTCGGCTCCCAGGCACGCGTGGTCATCCAGTCGGAGCTGGTGGCCAACGAGCAGATGCCGCAGTCCAACGGAGACCCGCGGGCGGCGATGGCCCTGGAGTCCCCGCTGGAGCCGGAGGACGACTTCGCCTCCGGCAAGCGGCTGCGGCTGGTCCACTGCACCCGGCACAGCGGCCTGCGGGTGGCCGTGGCCGCCGACCACGCCGTCTCCGGGCCCGAGCACACCACGGCCGACAGTGAGAGCCATCCCCACCTGGCCCGGCTGACGGTCACCTCCGTCCTCCAGCCGGGAGAGCGGCTGCGGGTGGAGAAGTTCGTCGCGCACGGCTGGTCCGGCGCCCGTTCCCTGCCGGCGATGAGCGACCAGGTCGACGCGGCCCTGGCGGCCGCCGCGCACGGCGGCTGGAACGGCCTGGTCGAGGAACAGCGGGCGTACCTCGACGACTTCTGGTCCCGTGCCGACGTCGAGGTGGACGGCGACGAGGAGATCCAGCAGGCCGTCCGCTTCGCCCTCTTCCATGTCCTCCAGGCCGGCGCCCGCGCCGAGGAACGGGCGATCGCGGCCAAGGGACTGACCGGCTCCGGGTACGACGGGCACGCCTTCTGGGACACCGAGATGTTCGTGCTCCCCGTGCTCACCTACTCCTCGCCCGACGCCGTGACCGAGGCGCTGCGCTGGCGCCAGAACACCCTGCCCGCCGCCCGGGAGCGCGCCGCCCAACTGGGCCTGCGCGGCGCCGCGTTCCCCTGGCGGACCATCGATGGCCAGGAGGGGTCGGCGTACTGGCCCGCCGGCACCGCCGCCTTCCACGTGAACGCCGCCATCGCGCACGCCGTGGTGCGCTACGTCGCGTCGACGGGCGACGAGGACTTCGAACGCGACACCGGAGTCGAACTGCTGGTGGAGACGGCCCGGCTGTGGCGCTCGCTGGGCCACCACGACCACCACGGCACCTTCCACATCGACGGCGTCACCGGCCCCGACGAGTACAGCGCGATCGCCGACGACAACACGTACACCAACCTGATGGCCCGGGCGAACCTGCTGGCCGCGGCCGACGTCGTCGAACGCCATCCGAAGGAGGCCGAGCGGCTCGGCGCCGACGACGAGGAGAGCGCCACCTGGCGGGACGCGGCCGAGGCGATGAACATCCCCTACAACGCCGAGTTGGGGGTGCACGAGCAGCACGCGGGCTTCACCCGCTACCAGCGCTGGGACTTCGCCGGCACCCGCGCCGACCAGTACCCGCTGCTGCTGCACTTCCCCTACTTCGACCTGTACCGCAAGCAGGTGATCAAGCAGGCCGACCTGGTCCTCGCGATGTACACCTGCGGCAGCGAGTTCGACGAGGAGCACCTCGCCCGCAACTTCGCCTACTACGAGCCGCTGACCGTTCGGGACTCCTCACTGTCGGCCTGTGTGCAGGCCGTCATCGCCGCGCGGGCGGGCCATCTGCGCCTGGCCTACGACTACGCGGCCGAGGCCGCCCTCATGGACCTGGAGGACCTGGAGCACAACACCCGCGACGGGCTGCACATCGCCTCCCTGGCCGGTACCTGGCTGGCGCTCGTGGCCGGGTTCGGCGGCACCCGCAGGGAAGGTGAGGAGCTGTGGTTCTCGCCGCGGCTGCCGGAGAAGTTCAGCCGCCTCGCCTTCTCCGTCCAGTTCCGTGGCCGCCGACTGCGCGTGGAGGTCACCCAGCAGAGCGCCACGTACTCGCTGCTCGACGGGCCGGCCATGACGATCCGTCACCACGGCACCCCGGTCACGCTCCGGCCGGGCGCCGCCACGGCCCGCCCGCTGCCGCCGCCGAAGCACCTGCCGGCGCCGGAACAGCCCCCGCACCGCAAGCCCAACGCCCCCGGCTGAGGCGTGCGCCGCCCGCCGTACGGTCGCTGCGGGCCCACGATCCCGTCGGTCCGCGGAAACCGTCGATTCACGGAGACAGCCGGCCCGGGAAACGCCGTCGGCCCCTGGAGCGCCGTCGGGCTACGGCACGACGTGCGCCAGCAGTCGCAGCAGGTCGCCCGTGGCGTCGGCGGCGCCCAGGGCGGTCAGTGCGCCGAGGGCGAGGACGGCCGCAGCGACGGAACGCAGGTGCGGCGGCGGGGCGGACTGGAGGGCCGCGATACGCCGGGTGACGGCACGGTCGGTGAAGCCAAGCCCGCACGAGGGCTCCGCCCGCCCGGCCGTGAGCGCCGCGCGGGCGAGCGCGCGGGCGGTGGTGGTGCGGTCCCCGACCGCCGCGGCGGCCCGCTCGTCCGCCCAGCGCTCGACGAGGAAGGCCACCTGGTCGCGCACCGGACCGAGCAGCGGGTTGGCCGCGAAGGCCAGCGTGGCCGCGGTCACCAGCAGCGCGTGCCGGTGCGCCAGATGGGCGCGCTCGTGGGTGAGCAGCACCCGGCGCTCGACGGGTTCCAGCGCGCGGAGCATCGCCGCGGTGACCAGGATCCGGCCCGGCGAGCCGGGAATGGCGAACGCCCGCGGCACGGGCGAGGCGGCGACGACGAGTTCGGTGTCCCCGGGCTGCCCCTCGCACAGCCGCCGCAGTGCGCGGCGCGTGGTGCACTCGGCGCGGACGGCACGCCACAGCCGGTGGGCGATCAGCGCGAGGGCCGGGCAGGCGGCGATCCCGATGGCCTCGGGCACCGGCTCCGGGATCGGGTGGCCGGCCGCCCGGGCCCCGGCGACGAACGGCGGGGCGTCGTCGAGGAGGGTGGCGGCCAGCAGGACCAGGGACCAGACGGTGGCGGCGGCCGACACCGCGGCGGCGGCGGTCAGCACGCGCGCCGCCTGGGCCGGAGCCACCCGCCGGCCGACAGCGGGGCTGATCGCGGCGAGCAGCACGGACAGCGCCAGGGGGGTGTAGACGTCGACCGTCACGCGGCTCCCCCGGCGAGCAACTCGCGCAGGGCCCGCTCCTCCTCGGGGCTCAGCCCGGTCACGAACTGCTGGAGGGCGGCGATCGGATCGGGGCCCCGGTCCAGGGCGTCGTGCATCGCCTGGGCGGTCAGTTCGGCCGCGTTCTTGGCCGGCCGGTAGGCACCCCGCCGCCCGTCCACCTCGCGCAGTACAAGGCCCTTGTCGTACAGGCGCTTGAGGATGGTGTGCACGGTGTTGTAGGCCAGGCCTCCGCCGATCTCCAGCTGGATCTCGGCCGGGGTGAGCGGGTGGTCCGTGGACCACAGAGCCGCGAGGACCTCGCTCTCCAACTCGCCCGGACTGCGCCGTTCCACCCTGCCGTGAGGCCCTCTTCCAGCCATGCCCTCAACCTTACAGCGCGTAGGGGGTTCAGGCGTCCGGCGGCGTCCCGCACGGCACGTGGGCGCGGCGCGGGTTAGTTTGTCCCTGTTCCCCCCGATGTCATGGCTGTTTTGCTGATGTCGACCCCCTTCTTCTCTTCCGTTGTCCCGTTCTCCCGTTGTCCTGCTTGTTTCTCTGACGTCCCACCTGGTTCCTGCTTACCTGGTTCCGCGCCGCGGCGCGGAACGCGGGGAGTCCGAAACCCCGCGGTACGGGGGTGAGGGATGGAGATGGCCGACAGTACGCACGCCATACCCGCCGGGACGCGGCGAGCCGGACCGAGACCCGGCCCGGTCCGCGTCCACCGCGCCCGCGGCGACACCCTCGTGGCCGCCGCCTTCACCCTCGCCCAACTCCTCCTGGTCCGCCCCGCCATGGGCCTCGGCTGGGACGAGTCCATCTACGTCAGCCAGGTCAGCGCCCACGCGCCGGCCGCCTACTTCAGCGCCCCGCGCGCCCGCGGCGTCTCGCTGCTCGTCGCGCCGGTCGCCTCCTGGTCGTCCTCCACCGTGCTGCTGCGCGTCTACCTCGCGGTACTCTCCGGGCTCGCCCTGTACTTGGCGTTGCGCGTGTGGCGGCACCTGTTCGGCTCCGGCGTCCTGGCCCTGGCCGGCGCCCTGTTCGCCTCCCTGTGGGTGACGCTGTTCTACGGTCCGCAGGCCATGCCCAACTACTGGGTCGCCATCGGCGCCCTCGCCTGCGCGGGCTGCTTCCTGCGCGCCCGGACCGCCCCGCGGGATCACGCCGCACTGGGGGGCCTGGCGGGCGGCGCCGCCCTCATGGCGCTGATGCGTCCCATGGACGCCGTCTGGGCGGTCCTGCCCCTGCTCGTGCTCGCGCTGCTGGAGCGGCACGGGAAGCCGCTCGCCGCGCTGCTCGCCGGACTGGTCGCCGGGTCCGCCGAATGGGTGATCGAGGCGTTCGTCAGCTACGGCGGCCTGTTGCAGCGGCTCTCCGACGGCTCCGCCATACAGGGCGGCCTGGGCTGGCACTTCGCGGTGGCCGACCAACTGCGCAGCCTGGGCGGGCGCGCGCTGTGCCGGCCGTGCACCGGAGCGCAGCCCAACCCGGCCGTCACCGCCTGGTGGTACGTCCTGCCGCTGCTCGCCCTGCTGGGCCTCGTCCTCGCCGTACGCGCCCGGCGGACCCCGCCCACGCTGATCGCGCTGGCCTGCGCCGCCACTGCCGCCTTCCCCTACCTGTTCCTGATCGGATACGCGGCCCCCCGCTTCCTGCTGCCCGCCTACGTCCTGCTCGCGCTCCCGGCCGCCGACGCACTCGTCCACCTCGTCGGGGCGCCGAACGGCAGACGGCGGCGCCTCGCCGTGTCCCTGGTCGCCCTCGGCCTCGCCGGGCACCTGGCCGTGCAGTACGCCGTACTCGCCCACACCGTCCACCGCACCACCGCCGACCGCCGCGTCTGGTCCGGCACCGCCGCCACGCTGCACGGCCTCGGGGTGCGCCCGCCCTGTCTGCTCGCCGGTGAGGAGGCCATTCCGATCGCCTTCTACACCGGCTGCGGCTCCGCCTCGACCTCGGGCCCCAACACCAACAGCACCCCGGCGGCCATCGAACAGGCCGCCCGGAGCCTGCCGGTCGCCGTCCTCACCACGGCCGACGGCACCCCACCGGCGTACGCCCGCACCTGGCCCTCCCACCGCTACGGCGACCTGCGCCTGTACGTCGCCCCGCGGGCGCGCGACAGCAGCGGTCTCTGAGGTTGGATGTCACGCGGGGTGCGATCGTCCGCCATCCCCCGGGCCCCGGCCCGCATGCTCCGCCGCCGGTTCCTCGGTTCTCCTCTTCAGTCCGGACGCGAGGCCGACGGGCAGCCACTGGGCCGCCGCTCCCAGGCACAGCCCGAGCCAGCCCGCGGCGAACAGCCAGCCGCCGATCACGTCGGTGAACCAGTGGACCCCGAGGTACACCCGGGTCAGCCCCACCAGCGCGCCCCAGCAGCCGACGACGAGGCAGCCCGCCGTACGGCCGTGCGGGGCGCGTACGGTCACCGCCAGGATCACCAGCCCGGCGGTCAGCGCCGAGGTGGTGGTGTGCCCGGACGGGAACGACCAGCCCGAGGCGTGGGCCGCCCAGTCCTGCCGCGGTGGACGCGGCCGGGCCACCAGTTCCATCACGGCGTACCGCACGGCCTGACCCGCCAGCAGGCAGCCGAGTCCGGCAGCGGCCGCCGCCGCACGCTGCCGGACCGTGCGGCCGACGGCGAGGCCGGCCAGTGCGACGAGCAGGTACGGGACGGCACCGGTCCCGGTGGCGGTGAGCCCGCGGGCAACCGCCACCGCCACCGCCGGGCGGTGCCCCAGGGACCAGGAGAGCAGCGTGCCGTCCACGGACAGGGGACCGCCGTGGCCGGCGACGACCAGGCCGAGCAGGGCGAACGCCGCCCAGGCGCCGAGCCCCACGCTGCCCGCGAGGCCGGGGGTCTCCCGGGGCCTCATGCCACCAGCAACGGCCGCAGCCGGGTCGCGGCCAGGCGCCGGGCGAGTGTCTCCGGCCGTCGCAGCAGCGCCTTCATCACCACGTAGGCCACGAGGGCGCCGGTCAGGAGCCCGGCCGCCACGTCGTGCGGATAGTGGGCGCCGACCCAGACCCGGGAGGCGGCCATCGCGACGGCGGCCAGGCAGGCGACCGCGCCGAGCCGGCGCGAGATCACGAGCAGCGCCACCGCGGCCGCGGCGGCGATCGCCGCGTGATTGCTGGGGAAGGACCAGTCGGTGCGGGCCGGACAGGACTCCAGGGTGACCACGTGCAGCGTGCGGCACGGGCGTATCTCGTGCACGAGCAGCTTCACCAGCGAGTTGACGCCATAGGCGAGGACCACGACGAGCGGCACCGCCAGGGCCGCGACCGCCGCCCGGGCACCCACCCGGCGAGAACGCCACCAGGCAGCCGCCATCAGCACGGCGAACACGGCCAGGCCGTAGGCCGACCACGCCGTCACCATGTCGTCCCACCATGCGGGGGAGCGGCGGGCCAGCTCCACCACGTAGGAGTACAGGGAGCCGTCGATGGACGAGCCCGACAGGGCGAGGATCATCCGCGCGCCTCCTTGTTCCTCGATCTTCGCGGTGTTCTTCGTTCTCCGCGACCGGGCGACTACAAATCTGTAGACCGTCTACGTCACTGTAGACGATAAAGGCTTCCGGGGCGTTCCTGTGATCGCTCGAACGAGTGAAGTGTGAGCCGACCGAGGACTCCCCTCATGACCAGTCGACCACACACCTGGGGTCATGATGGATCACCAAGTTAGGCGTGCCTTCACTAACCCGGCCCCGGAGTGGCCGGGGCGGTGTGCCAGGGAGGACCGTACGGCATGTCGGACGACGCGTTTCCGAGTTTCCTGATCGGACTGCGAGAGGGACTCGAAGGCGGACTGATCGTCTCCATCCTGGTCGCCACCCTGGTCAGGGCCGGAGCCAAGTCCCGGCTGCCGCAGGTGTGGACCGGCGTCCTCGCGGCCATCGCGCTCGCGATGAGCTTCGGCGCGGTGCTCACCTTCACGGCGGCCTCACTGTCCGCGACCGCGCAGGAGGCGCTCGGCGGCGCCCTCAGCGTCGTGGCCGTCGCGTTCGTCACCGCCATGGTGTTCGGGATGCGCCGCTCGGCCCGCGGCCTCTCCGGTGAGATCAAGGAGAAGGTGACCGGCGCGCTCGGCATGGGCGCGGGCGTGCTGATCCTCACCTCGTTCCTCGCGGTGGGCCGCGAGGGCCTGGAGACGGCCCTGTTCCTGTGGACCACCGCCCGCGCGGCCGGCGAGTCCGCGGGACCGCTGACGGGCGCCGGGATCGGCCTCGTCCTGGCGGCCGGCCTGTGTCCGCCTGACGGACGCGGGACCTCTCCTCCCGCCGGCCGGAGTGATTGGGACGGACCCTGCGGGAAACGCGGACGACGACACGCACAGAGTCCGCACGCACGCAGTCCGCCAGGGAGGAACCCGTGAGCACCGATCCGATGGCCGACGACGCCTACCAGCCCACCGGGGAAGGGCGTCGACGCGGGAGCCGCCGGCGCCGAGGAGGCCGCCGTGCACATCGTCGACGACGACACGCTGCCGGACGACGGCACCGAGCCCTGACCCGGCCCCGGGCAGTCCCCGAGCCGGCCCCCGGGTCAGTCTCCGATCCGGTCGATCTGCCGCAGCTTGTTCGTCGCGTCCAGGGCGGCCACCTTGTACGACTCCGCGAGCGTCGGGTAGTTGAACACCGCGTCCACCAGGTAGTCCACGGTGCCGCCGCAGCCCATCACCGTCTGCCCGATGTGGATGAGTTCGGTCGCCCCCGCGCCGAAGCAGTGCACGCCGAGCAGCGTGCGGTCCTCCGGCGAGACCAGCAGCTTCAGCAACCCGTGCGAGTCGCCGATGATCTGCCCGCGGGCCAGCTCGCGGTAGCGGGAGACACCCACCTCGAACGGCACCCGGTCCTCGGTGAGCTGGTCCTCGGTCCGCCCGACGAAGCTGATCTCAGGGATCGTGTAGATGCCGATCGGCTGAAGGCCGAGCATCCTGCCGACCGGCTCACCGCAGGCGTGGTACGCCGCCGCCCGCCCCTGTTCCATCGAGGTCGCCGCGAGCGCGGGGAAGCCGATCACGTCGCCGACCGCGTAGATGTGCGGCACCTGCGTACGGTAGTGCTCGTCGACCGCGATCCGGCCCCGCGCGTCGGCGCTCAACCCGGCCTTCTCCAGGTCGAGTCCGTCGGTGAGGCCCTGCCGGCCCGCCGAGTACATCACCGCGTCGGCCGGTATCCTCTTGCCGCTCTCCAGCACGGTGAGCGTGCCGTGCTCGTGCCGCTCCACCGCGGCCACCGTCTCCCCGAAGCGGAAGGTGACGGCGAGGTCCCGCAGGTGGTAGCGGAGCGACTCCACGATCTCGACGTCGCACATGTCGAGCATGCCCGGACGCCGCTCCACGACGGTCACCCTGCTGCCGAGCGCGGCGAACATGGAGGCGTACTCCATCCCGATCACCCCCGCGCCGACGATGACCATCGACTGCGGCACCCGCTCCAGCGTGAGCACGTTGTCGGAGTCCATGATGGTGCGCCCGTCGAACTGCACGCTGTCCGGCCGGGCCGGCCGGGTTCCGGTCGCGATGACGATGTGTTCGGCGGTCAACAGCTTTTCCTCGCCGGTCACTTCGCGCAGCGCGACGGTGTGGTCGTCGACGAAGCGGCCGGTACCGGCGAGCAGGGACACATGGTTGCGGGAGAGCTGGCTGCGGATGACGTCGACCTCGCGGCCCACCACGTGCTGGGTGCGCGCGGTCAGGTCGGCGACGGTGATGTCCTCCTTCAGCCGGTAGCTCTGACCGTACAGATCGCGCTGGCTGAGCCCGGTGAGATAAAGCACCGCCTCGCGCAGGGTCTTGGAGGGAATGGTTCCGGTGTGGATCGAGACCCCGCCGACCATGTCGGGGCTGTCGACGACAGCCACTCGGCGGCCCAGCTTGGCCGCGGCGATGGCGGCCTTCTGGCCGCCCGGTCCGGATCCTATGACGATCATGTCGAAGTCGGGCACGCCCCGGAGTCTGGCAGAGCGGTGCCCCCCGGCGAAAGGGACGAGAGGAAGGGACCGGAGCGTCAGAACTCCGGTCCCTTCCGGCTCCGGCCTTCTACGGCAGCAGCTTGTCGAGGGCGGCCGGGCCCTCCGTCTCGATCTTGCGCTTGGCCCACTCCAGGTTGCGCGGGGTGATGTCGCGGCCCGCGGCCAGCACCACGTCCTCGGGCGAGACGTCGGTGCCGGTGCGGGCGTGCAGCATGTCGTCCGGGGTGCACCGCTCCCCGGGCTCGCGGGATGCGTCGGGTTGTGACGTCGACATGTGGCCTCCTCGGGTCCGGCCCGGTCCCCGCCCGGGTCCGGGATGCGGCCCTCGTACTGCGGGAGCGGGACCTCCTCCCACGATTGCCCGTCGGACGGCACCCTGCATCCGGAAGGCCGCTCCTAAGCTGGAGGGGAAACTGCGCGAAAGCCGGACGGACCGCGACAACCGCGACACCGGTCCGCACGGGAAGCAGTGAGCGCACGGCGCGGGGACAGGAGGCAGCCGCGATGGCCGGCACCCGAATCCGAGAGCCCGACACGGGCGCACCCGGCTACGTTCCGATCGCCGACCACGGCCTGATCGGCGACCTGCGCACTGTGGCCCTCGTAGGCACCGACGGCACGATCGACTGGTACTGCTGCCCCTCCTTCGACGCCCCGAGCGTCTTCGCCGCGATCCTGGACGCCGAGCGCGGCGGCCGCTTCGAACTCGCCGCGGCCGACGCGGCGCGCACCAAGCAGTTCTACTTCCCCGACACCAACGTGCTGATCACGCGCTTCTTCACCGAGGACGGCGTCGGCGAGGTGCAGGACTTCATGCCGGTGAGCGGAGACCGGCGGGGATCCGCCGAGACCGAACGGCACCGGCTCATCCGGCGCGTGCTGTGCGTACGCGGCACCCTGCCGTTCCGGGCCCGGGTGGCCCCCCGCTTCAACTACGGCGCCGACCCGCACACCGTCCGCGTGGAGGGCTGCACGGCCCTGTTCGAGTCGGCGACCCTGTCCCTCGCCCTGACGTCCACCGTGCCCCTGGAGAACGACGGCACGGACCTGCGGGCGGACTTCAAGCTCGCCGAGGGCGAGTCGGCTGTCTTCGCCCTGGACCAGGTCGGCGGCGAGGTGGCCCCACGGCGGTGCGCCCATGCCGAGGCCGAGGACCAGTTCTGCGCCACGGTCGCCTACTGGCGCCGCTGGCTCGCCCAGTCCCGCTACCGCGGTCGCTGGCGGGAGATGGTCCACCGCTCCGCCCTGACCCTGAAACTGCTCACCTACGCCCCGACCGGCGCCATCGTCGCCGCGCCCACCACGAGCCTGCCCGAGCGGGTCGGCGGTGAGCGCAACTGGGACTACCGCTACGTCTGGGTGCGCGACGCCGCGTTCGCCGTCTACGCGCTGCTGCGCCTCGGCTTCGCCGGCGAGGCGGAGGCGTTCATGCGCTTCGTGACCCGGCACATCAGCCCGGGCGACGGCAAGGCGACCGGCCCGCTGCAGATCATGTACGGCATCGACGGCCGCACCGAGCTGCCCGAACGCGAACTCGGCCACCTGGAGGGACACCGGGGCTCCGCGCCCGTGCGGGTCGGCAACGCCGCCGCCGACCAGCTCCAGCTCGACATCTACGGCGCCCTGATCGACTCGATCTACCTCTTCGACAAGTGGGCCCAGCCGATCTCCAGCGCCCAGTGGGACGACGTGTCCGCGCTGGCGGAATGGGTCTGCGAGCACTGGGACCAGCCCGACGAGGGGGTGTGGGAGACCCGCGGCGGCCGGCGGAACTTCCTGTACTCGCGCCTGATGTGCTGGGTGGCCGTCGAACGCGCCATGCGGCTGGCCAACCGCCGCGGTCTGCCCGCCGACCTGCCCCGCTGGCGGCAGTGCCGGGACGCCGTCTACCGCCGCATCATGGACCGCGGCTGGTCCGCCGGGCGGCAGGCCTTCGTCCAGTGCGAGGACGGCGACGTCCTGGACGCCGCCGTGCTGATGATGCCGCTGGCGAAGTTCATCGCGCCGACCGACCCCAAGTGGCTGTCCACCCTCGACGCGCTGACCGAGGACCTGGTGTCCGACTCGCTCGTCTACCGCTACGACCCCCAGGCCAGCCCCGACGGGCTGCGCGGCGACGAGGGCACGTTCTCCATCTGCTCGTTCTGGTACGTCGAGGCCCTCACCCGGGCCGGCCGTCTCGACGAGGCCCGCCTCGCCTTCGAGAAGATGCTCACCTACGCCAACCACCTCGGCCTGTACGCGGAGGAGATCGGCCCCACCGGCGAGCAGCAGGGCAACTTCCCCCAGGCCTTCACACACCTGTCCCTGATCAGCGCGGCCTACAACCTCGACCGCGCCCTGGGCTGACGCCGCGCCTCGGCCCCCCGTGGCGTCAGCCGGCGACAGAGGTCTCTCAGGGCAGCGGCTGTTTTGCCCAGATGACCTTGCCGGTCGGCGTGTACCGGGTGCCCCACCGCTCGGCGAGCTGCGCCACGAGGAACAGCCCGCGGCCCCCCTCGTCCGTGCTCGCCGCGTAGCGCAGATGCGGCGAGGTGCTGCTGCTGTCGAAGACCTCGCAGATCAGGGAGCGGTCGCACAGCACCCGGACACGGATGGGCTCGGCGCCGTAACGGATCGCGTTGGTGACCAGCTCGCTGAGGATCAGCTCGGTGGCGAACGTCAGCTCCTCGAGACCCCACTCCACCAGCCGCCGGCTCACCGTCGCGCGTACGTCCCCGACCGCCGACGCCTCCCCGGGCACATCCCACTCGGCCACCTGCCCGGGGCCCAGTGCCCGGGTGCGGGCCACGAGCACCGCGATGTCGTCCACCGGCCGGGACGGCCGGACGTCCAGGACGGCCCGGCACGTGTCCTCCGGGGACTCGCCGGCGGAGGCGAGAGCGGTGCGCAGCTGGGCCAGCCCGGTGTCGATGTCCCGTTCCCGGTCCATCACGAGCCCGTCGGTGTACAGGACCAGCCGGCTCCCTTCGGCCAGCTCCAGCTCCGCCGTCTCGAACGGCAGCCCGCCCAGCCCGAGCGGAGGACCGGCGGGCAGGTCGGGGAACGTCACGTCCCCGTCGGGCCCGACCACGGCGGGCGGCGGATGGCCGGCGCGGGCGACCGCGCAGCGGCGCGAGACAGGATCGTAGATCGCGTACAGGCAGGTCGCGCCGGTGACGGGCACACCGGAACTGTCGGCCGTCTCGTCCTGGTCGATACGGCAGACCAGTTCGTCCAGCAGCCCGAGCAGCTCGTCGGGCGGCAGGTCCAGGGCGGAGAAGTTGCTGACCGCGGTCCGCAGCCGGCCCATCGTGGCCGCGGCGTGCAGCCCGTGACCGACCACGTCCCCGACGACGAGCGCGACCCGCGCCCCGGACAGCGGCAGCACGTCGAACCAGTCGCCGCCCACGCCCGCCTGCGCGGGCAGATAGCGGGAGGCGACGTCCAGCGCGTTCTGCTCGGGCAGGCTGCGCGGCAGCAGACTGCGCTGGAGGGCGACCGCCAGCCCGTGCTCGCGGGTGTAGCGGCGGGCGTTGTCGATGGAGACCGCCGCCCGGGCCACCAGCTCCTCGGCGAGGGCCAGCTCCTCGGTGTCGAAGGGCTCGTCCTTCTCCGACCGCCAGAAGCTGACCAGGCCGAGGAGCAGGTTGCCCGCCCGCACGGGCACGGCGATCAGCGAGTGGATGCCGGACGCCAGCACCCGCCCGGTGCGCTCGGTGTCCTGTGCCTGCCAGCCCGGGGCCGCCTCAAGACGGGGTTCGAGGACCGGCCGGCGGGACTTGAGACCGAGCGCCTGCGGAGTGGAGGGAACGAAGCGGATCTCCTGGCCCAGCGGGTACAGCGGTGTGTCCTCGCGGATCCCGGCGAAAGCGGTGCGGCGCAGCGCGGCCCCCGGATCCGGGTCCTCGCCGGCCAGCACGGCGTCGTACAGATCCAGGGTCGCGAAGTCCGCGAACCGGGGAACGGCGACCCGGACGAGTTCCTCGGCGGTCCGGGTCACGTCCAGGGTCGTGCCGACGCCCACGCCGGCGTCGTAGAGCAGACTGAGGCGTTCCCGTGCCTTCTCCGCCCGGCCGGACAGAGCGCGCAGCTCCGTGGAGTCGCGCAGCGTGGCCACACTGCCCGACGGGCCGCCCGCCATCTCCGTGGGCCGCTGGTTGATCGCGAGCAGCCGGTCGCCGACCAGGCGCACCTCGTCGGTGGCCCTCCGGCCGGAGGCCAGCAGCTCAGCGGTCCGGGGGTCGAGTCCGAGGTCGAGCACGGGGCGGCGCTCGGCGTCCTCGGGCAGGCCGAGCAGATGCCGCGCCTCGTCGTTGGCCAGCAGCAGTCTTCCGTCGTCGCCGACGATGATCACGCCTTCCCGGACCGAGTGCAGCACCGCGTCGTGGTGCTCGTACATCCGGGTCATCTCCCGCGGGCCGAGCCCGTGGGTCTGGCGCAGCAGCCGGCGGGTGACCAGAGCGGTGCCCGCCGTGGCGAGGGCGAGGGCCACGGCAGCGGCGCTCAGCACCACCGGCAGCTGCCGGTCCGCCAGGCCACCGACGTTCCTGGTGGTGATGCCGGCCGACACCAGGCCCACCACCTTGCCGTCCGGCGCTCGGATCGGCACGACGGCCTGCACCAGCGGCCCGAGGGTTCCGTCGACCTGTTCGACGACGGTGCGGCCGGCCAGCGCGGGCTGCAAGGTGCCGACGAACCTCTTGCCGATGCGGTCCGGCTCGGGGTGGGTGTAGCGGACTCCGTGGGTGTTCATCACGACGACGAAGTCGACGTGCGCGTCCTTGCGGGCCGCCTCGGCCCGCGGTTGCAGCACCGCCGTCGGGTTGGGGGCGGCGAGCGCCTCCCGGACTCCCGGCGCGTTGGCGAACGTCTCGGCGACGGCGAGCGAGCGGTTGCGGGCCTCGTCGTCGCTGTCGTGCCGCACCTGGAGCACCAGTGCCACCACGGCGGCCGCGACCAGCAGCAGCACGATGGCGACCTGGAGCAGGAACACCTGTCCCGCGACGCTGCGCCCGCCGAGGGCCGAGCGCAGCGCGAACGGTCTGTTCCCGCCCGTGCGGCCATGCCCGGAACGCCCGCGCGCCTGCCCGGCCGGGCCGGACGCGAGCTCTGGACGCCGTCGATGGGGACGGCGGGCCGACCGGGAGCCGGTGCGACCCGGGAGTCGGACCATGAGCCATGTCTACACTGCCGCGCCCCGTGAGGCGAGAGGCAGTGCCCGGCCGTGCCGCGTCGCTGCGGTGTCAGGCTTCCTTGTGGGCGTCGGTGCGGATGGTCTGGGCGAGGTCGCGGATCTTGATGTTGTGGTGCTGGGAGATGCGGCGCAGCACGGCGAAGGCGTCCTCCTCGCTCAGGCCGTGCCGCTCCCGCAGGATGCCCATGGCCTCGCCGATGGCGTGCCGGGTCTCCAACGCGTGTTCGAGCTGGTCGACGGTTCTGGCACCCGCCACGGCGACGGCGGCGTGCGAGGCGAGCAGCCAGCCCGCTGTCTCGCTGTCCTTGGTGAAGGAGCCGGGACGGCCGGAGTACAGGTTGAGTGCCCCGAAGTCCTGGTCCTGGGTGTACAGCAGGAAACCCATCATGCTGCCGATGCCCAGGTCGCGGGCGGCCGGCGCGTACCGCGGCCACGCCGGCTGCGGCGTGGTGAGGTCGGCGATGCGGAACAGCCGGTCCCCGTCGACGCGGCGGGCCGCGTCGAAGCAGGGCCCCTCGCCCGTCTCGCCCTGCAACCGGTCGGACTCCACGACCAGGTCCCCACTGGCGGCCAGCGTCACGGCGCGCCCCTTGCGCACCGCCAGGATCCCGGAGGCCTCGCACCCGTCGATCAGCTCGACGGCCGCCCGGACGATCTCGTCGAGCGTCTCCTGAGTGGAGTCCTGGGCCAGCAGGCGCCGGGCGAGCTGGGCCATCTGCTCGGCGAAGCCACGCCAGTCCATCCGCACCCGCCCTTCTCGCAGCCGCGCGCACCGGTGCGCACAGGGCGGCGCTCTCAAGCGCCCGTATTCGCAGCGTACCCCGCGGTCACCCGCGTACCCGGGTGGCGCCGATCATGGTCCGCGCAGGCCCGTGCCCCGGCCCGGCGAGGGCGGTGCCCCGGCCCGCGCGGGGCCGGGGCACCGCCCACGGGGTCAGGCGCCCCACGTGCCCTGGTTGACGGCGCAGTTCCAGCCGGAGCCGTGCAGGGCGAACTTCACCTTGTAGCTCCTGGTGTTCAGCAGGTGGGTCCGGACCTTGAAGCCGAGGCTCGCCTTGCCCTTGAAGGTCGTGGTGCGGACCGTCACGACCTGCGAGGTCCTGTGGCTGATCTTGCCGCCCTTCGGTGTCGCCGTGCTGAAGCGGATGTTCTTGACGTTGGTGACCGTGAACGTGACGTTCTTGATCTTCTTCGTGGTCTTGCTCTTGATGCCGAAGTACAGGCCGCCGTTCGTCACCCACCCGTTGTGGTCCACGTAGAAACGGGACGGGTAGACGATGTCGATCGGGCAGCCCGAGCTCTGCGGCGCGGCGGTCGCCGCGGAAGCGGCCCCGGCGAGACCCAGCTGAGCGGCGGTGAGGACCCCGGCCGCGGCCAGTGCCGCGACGGTCGTGCGCTTACGGTTCACTGCGGTGACACCTTCCCCCTACGGCCCTCACGGACCGGACCGACATGGCGTACGGCGTCCCCGTGGGACGCCGCGCGCCACTGTGACGGCGTATTTCATAGCACGGCTCAAAAGCGCGGAAGCAACCCCTGGGACTCCAGGGCTACTTGGTGACAAAACCGGGACAATCGTGAGGCACCGCGCCCGGCGCTTGTGTACGTTGCAGCCATGTATGCCACACGGGTCTCACGGCGGGTGCGGGCCACTCCCGCCGCTGTCTACCGGGCCCTCACCGACCCCGGCGCGGTGGCGAGATGGCGCGTCCCCGACGGAATGACCGCCCATGTCCACGAGTTCGACGCCCGTGAGGGCGGCACGTTCCGGGTGTCCCTCTCCTACGACGAGCCGGGCGCCCGGGGTAAGTCGGGTGGCCGCACGGACACCTACCGGGGGCACTTCGCCCGGCTCGTGCCCGGTCGGCTGGTGGTCGAGGTGCTCGCGTTCGAGACCGACGAGGACTCCCTGCACGGCACGATGACGATGACCACGTCACTGGCCGGGGCGGACGGCGGGACGGAGGTCGTGATCGTGCACGAGGGCATCCCCGACGAGGTGCCGCGCGCGGACAACGAGCTGGGGACGCGGATGGCCCTGGACAACCTCGCCCGGCTGGTGGAGAGCCACGCCCGGGACGGCACGTAGGGTCAGCCGCCGACGCCACGGGCCGCGGCGACCGCCTGTTCGGCGTATCCGCGCCCGAAGAGCACCGTGTGCACCAGCAGCGGGAAGAGCTGGTGCAGTCCGACGCGGTCCGCCCAGCCGTCCGCGAGCGGCGCGGCCCGCTGGTATCCGTCCAGTACCCGGTCCAGGTGCGGGCAGCCGAAGAGCTGGAGCATCGCCAGGTCGGTCTCCCGGTGCCCGCCGTGCGCGGCCGGGTCGATCAGCCACACCTCGCCGTCCGCACCCCACAGCACGTTGCCGTTCCACAGGTCGCCGTGGAGTCGCGCGGGCGGCTCGGCGGGACCGGCCCGTTCGGGCAGCCGTTCCAGTGCGCGCTCGATCACGGCCGCCTCGGCGGGGCGCAGGATGCCGTCGTCGGCCGCGCGGCGCAGATAGGGGAGCACCCGGTGCTCGGCGTACCAGCCCGGCCAGTCGGTGCCGGGCACGTTGCGCATCGGCGCGAGCCCGATGTACGCCTCACGCGGGCCGCCTGGCGGGGCGGCACCGAACTCCGGCGCCCCGGCGGCGTGCAGGGCGGCCAGGTCACGGCCGAACCGTTCCGCCGCCCCCGCACCGGGCCGGCCGGCTGGGACCCGGCCGGTGACCAGCCACCGGCGGTCGTGGCCGTGCACGGCGGGGACCCGCACCGCGGCCGCCTCGGCGAGCCAGCGCAGCCCGGCGGCCTCGGCGCGCACCGCCTCCGGCTCATCGCCGCGCTTGACCACGACCGCCCGGCCGTCGTCGAGGGTCACCTCGGCGGGGTTCCCCGCCGACGAGCCCCGTCGGGCCGCCGCACGTCCGGTCAGCCGGGCGGCCGCGGCAGCGGGATCCTCGCCGGAGCCGGAGCCCCGCGGCGGGCCGGCGGTCACGAGGGCAGGCGCTCGCGCACCCAGTCGAGCAGGCCCGGGGTCGCGGCCTCGATCATGGCCAGTACCTCTTCGAAGCCCTCCGGGCCGCCGTAGTACGGGTCGGGCACGTCCAGGTCGCCGGTCGCCCGCGGGTCGAACGAGCGCAGCAGCCGCACCCGGGACGGTTCGTCGACGAGTCGCCGCAGCGCCTTCTCGTGGTCGCGGTCCATGGCCAGGAGAAGGTCGGCGTCCAGATGCTCGGCGCCGACCTGGGCGGCGACGTGTCGCACCGGGTAGCCGCGGCGGATCAGCGCCTCACCGGCCCGCTCGTCGATGGCCTCGCCGACGTGCCAGGGGCCGATGCCGGCACTGCTGACCGAGACCGCGTCCGTGAGCCCCGCCCGGCGCAACCGCTCGGCGAACACCAGCGCCGCGGACGGCGACCGGCAGATGTTCCCGCTGCAGACGAAACAGATGTGCACGGCCCCCAGAGTACGGGCCCCCCTCGGGGGCCGCCGACGGGACGTCGTGGTCCGAAGACTCGCCGGCCGGGCCCGTCGCCCGCACGGCGGAGGCACCCTCGCGACGCCCCCGAACAGGCCGTCAGCGCGCCGCCCAGCAGCTGCCTTGTCCGGGTACGCGCTCCGGGCGGCCGGGGTGCCCGGCGGGGTCACTCCACTGGCGCATACCCGTGCGCCGGTCCCCGGGCCGTGAGAGATTGACAGGACCGATGCCCGTTTCGGGTGCTTTGTTCGCTTGCCTCGCCGGTGTGAGCCCATGCCCGCCGACCCCACGCACCGCCCGCGGTGCCCGTGGCGCGGGCGGCACACGCTCGGCGGCGACCCACGGCGGGCGACCGCCAGTACCCCGACAGCACGCGGCCGCGGTCCACAGCGCACGGCCGACGAGCGGAGGAACGTACGCATGAGCAAGGCCAAGCCGATAAAGCAGGCAGCCCAGAAGATCACCGGCGCCCTGCACGGAGACGGAGCGGGACCGGAGGGGGGCATTCCGGGCAAGCCCGGTTCCGAGTCGCCGTCCCTCGCCGAGCCGACGGACCCGCGGGGGCCGCTGCCGCCGAAGCCGGACCAGACCGGCCCGGACACGTTCTCGCCCACCGGGCAGCCGACGGGCGCTGACCAGGCCGAGATGGCGCAGGCCGGGAGTTACCTGACCACCGCCCAGGGCGCCCGGCTGTACGACACCGATCACTCGCTCAAGGCAGGGCCGCGCGGTCCCGTACTGCTTCAGGACCACCATCTGCGCGAGAAGATCATGCACTTCGACCACGAGCGCATCCCCGAGCGCGTGGTCCACGCCCGCGGCGCGGCGGCGCACGGCACCTTCAAGAGCTACGGCACGGCCGCCTCGGTGACCAGGGCCGCGTTCCTCGCCAAGGATGTCGAGACCCCGGTGTTCGTACGGTTCTCCACGGTGCTCGGCTCCCGGGGCTCGGCCGACACCGTGCGCGACACCCGTGGATTCGCGACCAAGTTCTACACCGGCGAGGGCGTCTTCGACCTGGTCGGCAACAACATCCCGGTCTTCTTCATCCAGGACGCCATCAAGTTCCCCGACGTCATCCACGCGGGCAAGCCCCACCCGGACCGGGAGATCCCGCAGGCGCAGAGCGCACACGACACCTTCTGGGACTTCGTCACCCTGCACACCGAGGCCACCCACCACACCCTGTGGAACATGTCCGACCGGGGCATCCCGCGCTCGTTCCGCACGATGGAGGGCTTCGGCATCCACACCTTCCGCCTGGTCGACGCGGAGGGCCGCACGACCCTGGTGAAGTGGCACTGGAAGCCGAAGCTGGGCGTGCACTCCCTGGTGTGGGAGGAGGCGCAGATCGTCAGCGGCGTCGACCCGGACTTCCACCGCCGGGACCTCGCCGACGCCATCGAGGCGGGCGCGTACCCCCAGTGGGAGCTGGGCATCCAGACCTTCCCCGACAACCCGGAGCAGACCTTCGAGGGCATCGACCTGCTGGACCCGACGAACATCGTGCCCGAGGAACTCGCACCCGTGCAGCCCATCGGCCTGCTCACCCTCGACCGGAACCCGTCGAACTTCTTCGCCGAGACCGAGCAGGTCGCCTTCCATCCCGGCCACCTCGTCCCCGGTATCGACATCACCGACGACCCGCTGCTCGCCGGGCGCCTCTTCTCGTATCTGGACACCCAGATCACCCGCCTGGGCGGCCCCAACTTCGGGCAGATCCCGGTCAACCGCACGCACGCGCCCGTCAACGACATGCTGCGCGACAGCTTCCACCAGACGGCCGTGCACCGGGGCGTCGCCCCCTACCGCCCCAACTCCCTCGACGGCGGCTGTCCGTTCGTCGCGGGCGCGGACACGGGCGCGTACATCGAGGCGCCGGTACGGGTACCGGAGGCGAAGAAGGTCCGGGAGGCGCCAGAGACGTTCGCGGACCACTTCAGCCAGCCGCGCCGGTTCTGGCTCAGCATGAGCCCGGTGGAGCGCGAGCACATCATCGGCGCCTACACCTTCGAACTCGGCAAGTGCTACGAGCAGTCCGTCAAGGAACGCGGTCTTCAGGTCCTGGCCAACGTCGACCCCGAACTGTGCGCCCAGGTCGCCGCCGGCCTCGGTCTGCCCGCGCCCCGGCCCACCGTGCCCCTGGCCGACGTCGCGCCCAGCCCGGCACTGTCCCAGGTCGGGCGCACCTGGCCCACGGAGGGCCGGGTCATCGGCATCGTCGCCGGGCCGGACGGTGACCTGGACGGGGTGCGGGCCGTGCGCGACGCGGTGCTCGCCGCGGGCATGGTGCCGCTCGTCGTCGCGCCGTCCGGCGGGAAGCTCGGCAACGGCGACGGCGCGCTGACCGTTCAGCGCACCTACGCCACCGCGCGGTCCGTGGAGTTCGACGCGATTCTGCTGGCCGGCACGCCGGGTCTGGGCGCCGACGCCTACGGTGCCCGCGACGCCAAGGCCGGCCTGACCGCCGCCCAGCAGCCGACCCACGATCCGCGGGTCGGCCTGCTGCTGTCCGAGGCGTTCCGGCACGGCAAGGCGATCGGCGCGTGGAAGGGCGCCGAGGACGCGCTCGAGGCGGCCGGTGTGCCCGTCGACGCGCCCGGCGTGATCGTCGGCGCCGGCGGTCCCGCCACGCTGGAGGAGATCACGTCCCTCCTCGGCACCCACCGCGTCTGGGAACGCTTCCCCGCCGGGGCCTGACCGGGCCCCGTTCCGTACGGGTATCGGCCTCGGGGCCGCCTTCCGGGCGGGCGCCGCCGCTCATCGTCGTCGGCGCGTGCGAATGTGGCGGAAGCCACGCCCTGGAGGCGGCCTGGGCCATATTCCTCGGCCCGGGTCACGGGCTACCGTTTCACGCAGTCCTTTTTGTCCGTGAACGGCTCGAACGGCCCGGCAGTGCACGAAGTTCTCTCCCCGCTCATCGCAGCGACCACCCACTGGCTGACCAGCGCCTACCCGGCGTCCGGCGGCGCCCTGGCCTCAGCCCTGTGCGAGGCGCAGGCACGCCAGGCGGTGACGGTCGCGGCCCGTCTGCGCTACCCGACGCCGGTGGACGCCGCGCTGGTGATGATGGCCGGCCCCGGCGGCTCGGCCCGCCTCGACTGGATCGCCGGCGCGGACGGCGTCGAGAGCGACGACCCGGACGCGCACGCGTGGCGCACCTGGGTCGACGAGGTCGTACTGAGCTGGGCCGCCTGTCTGCTCACCGACCCCGAACTGGCCTGGCGCGCGGTGGACGCGCTCACCGAGGCGACCGAACCGACCTCCACGCCCCCCGAGTTCCGCCGCCTGGTGACTCCCGACGAGGGCGACCGGCAGGCAGCGGCCCTGCTCCGCCACCCAGACCTCCTGGCGGCGATCTCCGCCCTCCACCACCCCCAGCTCCTCGACCGCCTCGAGGAACAGGGCCAGGCCTTCGCCGCCTGAGAGGTGGCCTTCGGCACCAGGGCGACGCACGTCGTGGTGAGGGGCCCTTTCACCGGGAGCCCGGAGTCTCGCCCAGCACCTCTCGGGCGGCCCCCAGAGCTCTTGTCCGGTCGGAGGGGATCAGGCCGATTCGGGTGCGGCGGTCCAGGAGGTCGGACTCGTCGAGGGCGCCCTCGTGATGTGCGGCCCAGAGGAGTTCGGCGCGGGTGACGGGGTGGCCCTCCAGTACGGGGGCGCGCAGGTGCGGGTCACGAGCGCCCAGGGCGTGGACGGCCGGTGCCTCCGTGCCGTAGAGGCGGACCAGGCGGCGCGGGGCCGGCAGCGAGGCCAGAGTCCGTGGTGACGCGGCGCCTACGAGGGGGAGGGAGGCCGTGGGGGAGGGGCCCGCGCCGAGTCCGTGCGCGGCGACGGCGGTGTCGACGGCGTCCTCGGCCATGCGCCGGTAGGTGGTGAGCTTGCCGCCCACCACGGTGACCACGCCGTCCGGAGAAGTGAGCACCGCGTGTTTGCGGGAGATGTCCGCCGTCCGGGGCGCCGAGTCGGACCCGTTCGCCGGCGTCGTGTCCAGCAGCGGACGCAGCCCCGCGAAGGCCCCGGCCACGTCGTCGCGGCGTACCGGCACGTCGAGGGCCGAGGCCAGTACGTCGAGCAGGAAGCCGACGTCGGACTCGGGGACCTCCGGCACGTCCGGGACGCCGCCCCCGACGGGCTCGTCGGTGAGCCCGGCGTAGACCCGGCCGTCGTCCTGCGGCAGGACCAGGACGAAGCGGTTGGCCTCCCCGGGGACCGGGATGTGCAGCCCGGCCGGCAGCGGACCGAGCACACCGGGGCGCAGCACGAGGTGGGTACCGCGCGAGGGCCGGACCCGGATGCCGTCCACCAGGCCGCCCGCCCACACCCCGGAGGCGTTGATCACGGCGCGCGCCCGGATCTCGCCCTCCTCGCCGGTCAGCTCGTCCCGCACCCGGGCCCCCGAGCCGGTGAGTTCCAGGGCCCGGACCCGGGTCAGGACGCGGGCGCCGCGCCCCGCCGCCGTGCGGGCGATCGCGGTCACCGGGTCTCCACCACGGACAGCCTGCGCGGCACCGGCAGGGTGGTGCGGGCGGTGCGCGCCGCCAGCCGCAGCCCGTCGCCCGCGCGGAAGCCGGCCCGGGCCAGGGCGGCCTGCCCGCGCGAGACCAGCGGGGTGAGGGGCAGGACGAACGGCTGGGCGCCGACCAGATGGGGAGCGGTGCGTTCCATCAGCACACCGCGTTCGACCGCGCTCTCGTGGGCGACGTCGAACTGGGCGGAGGCGAGGTAGCGCAGTCCGCCGTGGACGAGTTTGGAACTCCAGCGGGAGGTGCCGAAGGCCAGGTCGTGCGCGTCGATCGCGGCGACGGTCAGTCCGCGCGCCGCGGCGTCCAGTGCGGCCCCGGCGCCGGTCGCGCCGAGGCCGACGACCAGGACGTCCACGGCCGGACCGCCGACGGTCCTGGCCAGTTCGCGGGCGCGGCGGGCGGCGGTGAGCGAGGTGCCCGGAGCCGTGCGGGCGGGAACGGCCGGGCCGGTGCCGGGGCTCATGGCGTCAGGGTCCTCTCCAGGAGGGTCCGCAGTTCCGCGAGGAAGGCCTCGCTGTCGAGTTCGGGGTCGTCCTCCTCGGTCATGGTGCGCAGCGACAGCGTGAAGGACTGCACGACCAGCAGCAGGGACCGCGCCTGCCGCTCGGTGTGGCCGGCGCGCACCGACCCGTCGTCGTGGCCCTCGCGCAGGTGGTCGGCGAGCAGGGACAGCAGGGCCTCCTGGCTGGCTCCCCGGCGGTCCAGCACATAGGGGAGCAGCAGCTCGGGGTCCACGTCGACGATCTTGCGGAAGAGCGGATGGGCGCGGAACGCCCTCACCCCGGCCACCAGCCCGTCGACGATCAGCGTGCGCGCGGTCGTCCCGGGCGTGCGTTCCGGCATCGCCCCGACGGCCACGGCGATCCACTCCCGCGTCATCAGGTCGCCGACCAGGGACCGCACATCGGGCCGGCGGCGGTAGAGCGTCATCCGGGACACACCCGCGCGGCGGGCCACGTCCGTCAGGGTCGTACGCCGTACGCCGACGGCCAGGACGCAGTCGCGCACGGCGTCGAGCACGGGATCCCCGTCCGAACGGGCGGGGCGGTCTGCGCGGCCGGAGCGGGCCGGCCCCTCCGAACCGTTGTGACGAATAGGCGTCATGTGTCACAGTGTAACGCACGTCTCCTTCGACACGACCGGTGAGGAACACCCCATGGACATGCTGTGGAGCGGCTGGGGCGACCCGGCCAGGGCCACACCGCTGCCCGAGCCGGTGACCGGACTCCTGCGCGACCTGCTCGGCGTCAAGCCCCGCGGGTCCGGGCCGGTCGCCCTGGAGGAGATCCGCGTCCCCGCCCCACCGCTGACCGCGGACGCGCTCCGCGCCCTGGGTGAGGCCGTGGGCGGCGAGGCGCACGTCCGCACCGACGGCGAATCCCGGATCCGCCACACCCGCGGCAAGTCCACCCCGGACCTGCTGCGCATCAGGGACGGCGACGTCACGGACGTCCCGGCCGCCGTGGTGCTCCCCGCGGACCACGACGACGTACTCGCCGTGCTGCGCGCCTGCGCCGCCCACGGCCTCGCGCTGGTCCCGTACGGCGGCGGCACCTCCGTCGTCGGCGGTCTCGCCCCCGAACGCCGGCGCCCCTTCGTCGCCCTGGACCTGCGCCGGATGAACCGGCTGCTCGCCCTGGACCCGGTCTCCCGTACCGCCACCCTGCAAACCGGCCTGCGCGGCCCGGACACGGAGGCTCTGCTGGCCGGACACGGCTTCACGCTCGGCCATTTCCCCCAGTCCTACGAGTGGGCGACCCTCGGCGGTTTCGCCGCCGCCCGCTCCAGCGGGCAGGCCTCCGCCGGGTACGGACGCTTCGACGAGATGGTGCTCGGCCTCACCCTCGCCACGCCCGAGGGCACGGTGGAGGCCGGCCGCGCCCCGCGCTCGGCGGCCGGACCCGACCTGCGCCAGCTCGTCCTCGGCTCCGAGGGCGCGTTCGGCGTGATCACCTCGGTGACCGTGCGCCTGCGTCCCCTCCCGCAGATCCGCGTGTACGAGGGCTGGCGCTTCGCCTCCTTCGAGCAGGGCGCCGCGGCCCTGCGCCGGCTCGCCCAGGACGGGCCGCGCCCGACCGTGCTGCGCCTGTCCGACGAGACCGAGACCCTGATCGGCCTCGCCCAGCCCGACGCCATCGGTTCCCCGGACAGCCAACGAGCCGCCGGCTGCCAGGCGATCGCCGGCTACGAGGGCACCGCCGAGGACACCGCGCACCGCAGGCGGCGGGCCGCGGCCGTGCTGCGCGAATGCGGCGGCACCTGCCTGGGCGAGGAACCGGGGGAGCGCTGGGCCCACGGCCGCTACTCGGCGCCCTACCTGCGCGACTCCCTCCTGGACGCGGGCGCGTTCGCCGAGACGCTGGAGACCGCCGCCTTCTGGTCCCGGATCCCCGGGCTGTACGCCGCCGTCCGGGAGGCGCTGACCACCACGCTCACCGAGTCGGGCACCCCGCCCCTGGTGATGTGCCACATCTCGCACGTCTACGAGAACGGCGCCTCGCTGTACTTCACCGTGGTCAGCGCCCAGGGCGACGACCCGGTGGCGCACTGGGCGCCCGCCAAGCGGGCCGCGAACGAGGCGATCCTCGCCGCGGGCGGCACCATCAGCCACCACCACGGCGTGGGCACCGACCACCGCGACGGATACGTCCGGGAGGCCGGCCCGCTCGGCGTCGAGGCGCTGCGGGCCGTCAAGCGCCGGCTGGACCCCGACGGCCTGCTCAACCCGGGCGTCCTGCTGCCCCTCGACTGACCCCGACTGCCCCCCGCCCCACCCCGTTTCCGTCCCGGAGGCCCCACCGATGCGACAGTTCACCGCCATCGTCAACCCCACCGCGGGCGGATCCGCCGGGGCCGCGGCGCTGCTGCGGGTGGCCAGGCTGCTCCGGGAGGCCGGCGCCGGGGTGGAGACCGAGTACAGCCGCAGCCTCACCCACGCCCAGGACCTCGCCCGCCGGGCCGGCGAGCGCGACCGCGTGGTGCTCGCCGTGGGCGGCGACGGCATCGCGGGCGGCATCGGCGGAGCCCTCAGCGGTACCGCCACCCTCCTGGGCCTGGTCCCCGCGGGCCGCGGCAACGACTTCGCCCGCGCGCTCCAACTGCCCGAGGATCCGGCCGCGTTGGCCCGCATCCTGCTGCACGGCGCCCCGCGCCGCGTCGACACCGTCGAGGTGGAGTCGGCCGCGCACCCGCGCACCGTCGTCCTCGGCAGCGTGTACGCGGGCGTCGACGCGCTCGCCAACCGGCACGCGAACAACTCCCGGCTGCTGCGCGGCGCCGCCTCCTACTACGCCGGCGGGCTGCGTGCCGTGGCCACCTGGCGACCGGCGACCTACCACGTGACCGTCGACGGGGAGGAGCACATCCACCGCGGCTACACCGTGGTGGCCGCCAACTCCGCCTTCTACGGCTCCGGTCGCATGATCGCGCCCGGCGCCCGCGTCGACGACGGCCTGCTCGACGTGGTGATGATCCGCGAGGCACCGCGACGGCTCTTCTTCACGCTGATGAACGAGCTGAAGTCGGGCGCGCACGTCGAGCGCCCCGAGGTGCGGATCCTGCGGGGCGGACGGATCCGGATCGCCGCCGACCGGGAGGTGCCCTACGGCGCCGACGGCGAGGTCGAGGCGGTGCTGCCCGTCACGGCCCGTGTGCTGCCCGGCGCGCTCGCCGTGCTGTGCTGACCGTCCGCCGGCGCGGCGCCAGGTGCCGTCAGGAACAACCCCAGGCCGACATCCCCTGGAGGACGGCGAGCCGCCTGGCCACGGCGATCTGCTCTCTGCGCGAGGCCAGGTCCGCCCGGCGCGCGTACTTCAGGCCGCCCGCGGCCACCCAGCTCGACTGGCGGAACTGGAGCCCGCCGTAGTACCCGTTGCCGGTGTTCGCCTTCCAGTTGCCGCTGGACTCGCAGGCGGCGATGGCCTCCCAGTCGGGACCGAGACCGACGGCCGGAGCCGCCGTCGCCTGGGGTCCGCCGGCCAGTGCCGCGGTGGTCGCCGCGGCCAGCAGGGTCCCGTGCAGCGCGCGACGGCGAGGGTGGCGGCCGGGGGCTCTGTCGATGTTCTGCCGATTATTCATGCACAGACTGTTACATCATATGATCGGAAAGTAGTGAAGTGGCGCGCCGGGCGATCCGGATGAAAAGGGAGCCTGACGCGGACGGCGGAGAGTGTCTGAGGCAGACGGACGAACCTTCCGCCGGGGTCCTTTCCGGAGCCCGGCAAAGGGGACACCATGCCGCGTCATGGACATTCTGCTCGTCGCCAGTGCGTTCAACAGCCTGTCCCAGCGCGTCCACGCCGAACTGACGGACCACGGCCACCACGTCGACGTCGTGCTCGCCGCGCACGGCCCCGACGCCGTCCGTGCCGCCGTCACCGAGACGAACCCGGAACTCGTCATCGCGCCGATGCTCAAGACCGCGCTGCCCGAGGACGTGTGGCGGGAGCACACCTGCCTCATCGTGCACCCCGGCCCACCGGGCGACCGCGGTCCCTCCTCGCTGGACTGGGCGATCGCAGACCAGGCACCCGAGTGGGGCGTCACGGTCCTCCAGGCCGAGGCGGCGATGGACGCCGGTGCCATCTGGGCGGCCGTGCCGTTCCCTACGGCACCGGTCGGCAAGAGCGACCTGTACCGCAACGAGGCCTCCGACGCCGCCGTGGCCGCCGTGCTCCTGGCCGTACGGCGCTACGCGGAGGGCTCCTTCAAACCGCTGCCGCAGAGCGACCCCTCCGTCGGCGTCGTCCGGCGCGGCTTCCTGCGCCAGGAGCGGCGCCGCGTCGACTGGGAGAACGACAGCACGGCGACCGTGCTGCGCAAGCTGAGAGGCGCCGACTCGCAGCCCGGAGTCCTCGACGAACTCCACGGCCGTGAACTGTTCCTGCACGGCGGCCACCCGGAGGACCAACTACGCGGCCGTCCGGGAGAGTTGCTCGCCACCCGGGCGGGAGCGGTGTGCCGGGCCACCCGGGACGGGGCCGTGTGGATCCCGGAACTCAGGCCGCGCAAGAACTCCGGCGACCCCGCCCCCTTCAAACGCCCGGCCGCCTCGGTCCTCGGCCCGACCGGCCTCCCGGAGGCCGCCGTCCCGCTCGAACTGCCCCCGGACCGGCGCACCTGGACCGACATCCGCTACCGGCAGCGCGGCGAGGTCGGCTTCGTCACCTTCTCCTTCCCCGGCGGCGCGATGAGCACCGGCCACTGCCGCAGACTGCTCGCCGCCTACCGCCACGCCCTCTCCCGCCCCACCCCGGTACTCGTCCTCGGCGGCACCCGCGACTTCTTCTCCAACGGCATCCATCTGAACGTCATCGAGGCGTCCGAGGACCCGGCCGCCGAGTCGTGGGCCAACCTCAACGCCATGGACGACCTGGTCGAGGCGGTGCTGCGCACCACCGACCGGCTGGTCGTCGCCGCGCTCGGCGGCAACGCCGCCGCGGGCGGCGTCATGCTCGCCCTCGCCGCCGACGAGGTGTGGTGCCGCACCGGCGCCGTGCTCAACCCGCACTACCGCCGGATGGGCCTGTACGGCTCGGAGTTCTGGACCTACAGCCTGCCGCGCCGCACCGGCACCGGCACGGCCGGGCGGCTGACCACCGAGGCCCTTCCGGTGAGCGCCGCCACCGCGCACGGCCTCGGCCTGGTGGACCGTCTCGTGCCCGTCCCCGCCGGGGAGTTCACCACCGAGGTGGACCGCATGGCGGCCGCGCTCGCCGACGCACCCGACCTCGGCCGGCGCATCGACGCCAAGGCGTCGGCCCGCGCACGCGACGAGGCCGTACGGCCGCTCGCGGACCACCGGCACGCCGAACTCGCCCGGATGCACGACATCTTCTTCGACCCCACCGCCCCCTACCACGCACTGCGCTCGGCCTTCGTCCGCAAACTCCCCGGCGCCTGCGCCCGTCCCCTGACCCCGGCCCCCGCCCCGCTCACCGGAGGCACCCGATGACGCCGCCGCCCGCCGCCCGGATCCTGGTCGCCGGTGTCGGCAACATCTTCCTCGCCGACGACGCCTTCGGCCCCGAGGTGATCCAGGCCCTCGGCATCCGCCCGCTGCCGGCCGTGGTCCGGGTGCGGGACTACGGCATCCGCGGCCTCGACCTCGCCTACGAACTGCTGGACGGCTACGACACGGCCGTCCTCGTCGACGCGGCGCCGCGCGGACACCGGCCCGGCACCCTGTCCCTGATCGAGGCGGAACTCCCCGACCCGGAGACCGGCGCCGCGGCCCCGCCGGAGGCCCACGGCATGGACCCGGCCAAGGTGCTCGCCCTGGCCGCCCACCTGGGCGACGGGCCGCTCCCGCGTGTCCTCGTGCTCGCCTGCGAGCCCCAGGTGCGGCCCCGCGGCGACGAGGACATCATGCCCGGGCTCAGCGACCCGGTGCGGGACGCCGTCGCCCCGGCCGTCGAGGCCCTGCACACCATGATCCCGGTGCTGCTCGCCGACCCCACGGCCACCCCGCCGTTGGTCCGCACGGAGGAATCCGCCCCCGCGCACACGGCTGCGCTCCCGCACCTCGCCACCGACGCGGCCGAAGATCGGTGAGGGGCCCCGCCCCCGCCCGCCCTGCCTCTCCCGCCCCGCCCCGAGCCGACTCCCAGGAGCAGCGCCATGTGCCGGTCCGTCGACGTCAAGCAGGCCGTCCTCGCCAAGAACGACGACCTCGCCGCCACCCTGCGCGGCGACCTGGCCCGGCAGGGCGTGGCCGCCGTCAACCTGCTGTCCAGCCCCGGCAGCGGCAAGACCGAACTCCTCGGCCGGGTACTCGCCCGCGCCGTCGAACGGGGCGTCCCGGTGGCCGCGCTGACCGCGGACCTGGCGACCGAGAACGACGCCCGCCGGCTGGCCCGCTCCGGCGCCCCGGTGCAGCAGGTCCTCACCGACGGACTCTGCCACCTGGAGGCCCGGCAGGTCCGCTCCCGGCTGGAGGGCTGGCTGCCTGAGGACACGGCGGTGCTGTTCGTGGAGAACGTCGGCAACCTCGTCTGCCCCGCGTCGTACGACCTCGGCGAGACCCTGCGGATCGTGCTGATGGCGGTGACCGAGGGCGAGGACAAGCCACTGAAGTACCCCACCGCGTTCGGCTCCGCCCACCTGGTCGTGGTCACCAAGACCGACCTGGCCGAGGCCGCCGGCTTCGACGAGAGCGCCTTCCGGGCCCATGTGCGGCAGGTCAACCCCGGCGTGGAGATCGTACGGACCTGCGCGCGCACCGGCGACGGCGTCGACATCGTGCTGGAACACGCGCTCGCCGCCCGCGACGGCGCCCCGCGGCACCGGCCGCCGCTCACCCCGCACCCCCACGTCCACGACCACGCCGCCGACGGCGAGCAGGCCCACGACCACCACACCCATCCGCACCCGGCGACCACCCCCGTCTCATGACCGCACCCGTCACCGGCCCGGTACGCCGCCGCCTCACCGTGCGCGGCACCGTGCAGGGCGTGGGCTTCAGGCCGTACGTGCACCGCCTGGCCGCCGACCTGGCGCTGGCCGGCTTCGTCGGCAACACCGCCGCCGGCGTGCTGATCGAGATCGAGGGGCCGCCCGACGACGTCACCCGGTTCTGCGACCGGCTGGCCCGGCAGCCGCCCCCGCTGGCCGCCGTCACCGGCATCGGCCTGGAGGACCTTCCCGCCGACGGCGCCACCGGCCCGTTCGTCATCCGCGCCACCGAACACTCACCGGGTCGCACCCAACTCCCGCCCGACACCGCGACCTGCGCCGACTGCCTGCGCGAACTGGCCGACCCGGACGACCGCCGCCACCGGCACCCCTTCATCACGTGCACCCACTGCGGCCCCCGCTTCACCATCGCCACCGCCATGCCGTACGACCGCGCCGTCACGACCATGGCCGGCTTCCCGATGTGCCCCGCCTGCGCCCGGGAGTACACCGACCCCGCCGACCGGCGCTTCCACGCCCAGCCCGTGGCCTGCCCCGCCTGCGGCCCCCGGCTGCGCCTGGTCCCCGCAGCGGGCAGCGGGCTCCGCCCGGCCCGGGACGCGGCCGCCCTGGCGGCCGCCCGGGCCCTGCTCGCCGCCGGACGGATCGTCGCCGTCAAGGGCATCGGCGGCTACCACCTGGCCTGCGACGCCACCGACGCCCGCGCCGTCGCCACCCTGCGGGCCCGCAAGGAACGCGGCGGCAAGGCGTTCGCCGTGATGTGCGCCGACCTCGCCGCCGTCGAGCGGATCGCCTGCCCCACCGACCGCGAACGGGCCGCGCTCACCGGCCCGAGGCGGCCCATCGTCCTGCTGCGCCGCCGACCACGGCCGGACGGGCTCCGCCTGTCCGACGAGGTCTGCCCCGGCAGCCCCCACGTCGGCGTGATGCTGCCCTACACCCCCGTGCACACCCTGCTGTTCGGGCTGCCCGGCGATCCCCCCGGCCCGCGCGCACTCGTGATGACCAGCGGCAACCGCTCCGGCGAACCCATCGTCACCGACGACGAGGAGGCGCTGACCCGGCTCGCCGGACTGGCCGACGCCTGGCTCGCCCACGACCGGCCCATCGCCTGCCCCTGCGACGACTCCCTGCTGCGGGTGCGCCCCGACGGCACCGAACAGGTCCTGCGCCGCTCCCGCGGCTACACGCCCCGCCCCCTGCGCCTGCCGATCGCGGTGCGCCCCGCGCTCGCGGTGGGCGGCGACCTGAAGAACGCCCCGTGCGTCGGCGACGGCGAGCAGGCCTGGTTCGGGCCGCACATCGGCGACATGGGGGAGCTCGCCACCCAGGAGGCCGCCCACCGGGCAGAACGGCACCTGCTGCGCCTGACCGGAGTGACCCCCGCCCTGGTCGCCGCCGACCGCCATCCCGGCTACCACTCGGCCCGCTGGGCGCGCCGCCGCGCCGCCGGGCTTCCGCGGCCGGAGCCCGTACTGGTCCAGCACCACCACGCGCACATCGCCTCGGCGATGGCCGAGCACGGCCTCGACGGCACCTCGCCCGTCATCGGCGTCGCCTTCGACGGCACCGGATACGGCGACGACGGCACCGTCTGGGGCGGCGAGTTCCTGCTCGCCGACTACACCGGCCACCGCCGCTACGCCCGGCTGACCCCCGCCCCGCTGCCCGGCGGCGACGCGGGCGTGGCCAACCCCTGCCGGCTCGCCCTGGCCCGGCTGTGGGCCGCGGGACTGCCCTGGGACCCCCGCCTGCCCAGCGTCGCCGCCTGCACCGCCGACGAACGGACGCTGCTGCAGCAGCAGTTGGAGCGTGGCCTGGCCTGTGTGCCGACCTCGAGCACGGGCCGGCTCTTCGACGCCGTGTCCTCCCTCGCGGGCGTGTGCCATCGCGCGGGCTACGAGGCGCAGGCCGCGCTGGAGTTGGAGGCGGCCGCGACCCTGGCCCGGGACGCCGACAGCGCGGCGTACCCCTTCGGCTTCACCGACGGCCCCGGCCCCCTCGGCTGCGACCCGGCGCCCATGCTGCGGGCGCTCCTGGACGACCAGCGGCGCGGCACCCCGCCGCCGGTCCTCGCGGCCCGCTTCCACCGGGGCCTCGCGCGGGCCGTCGCGGAGATCTGCCACCGCGCCCGCGCCGCCACCGGCCTGACCACCGTCGTCCTCAGCGGCGGTGTCTTCGCCAACGGGCTGCTGGAGGACGCGTGCGCCGCGCTGCTCACCGCGGACGGCTTCACCGTCCTGCGCCATGGCGAAGTCCCCCCGAACGACGGCGGACTGGCCCTGGGACAGCTCGTGGTCGCGGCACACGAGCCACACCACCGGCGGCGCCAGGAAGCCGCCGGATGAGCCGACCGGGCCGGGACCCGCGCGAGGGCCGCGAAGCCGGCGGACGACCGACAGCGACGAGACGGAGTGACCCATGTGTTTGGCAGTGCCCGGCAAAGTCGTGGCCATCGACCACCGCGCCGACCCGCTCACCGGTCTGATCGACTTCGGCGGGGTGCAGAAACAGGCGTGTCTGGAGTACCTGCCCGATGTGCGGGTGGGGGAGTACGTGATCGTCCACGTCGGGTTCGCCCTCCAGCGGCTGGACGAGGAGTCGGCCCGGGCGTCCCTGGAGCTGTTCAAGGAACTGGGGCTGCTGGAGGAGGAGTTCGGCGACGCCTGGGCCCAGGCGGCCGAGCAGGCCGGCGATCCGGCCCCGCACGCCTTGGGATCCGGGGAACGCGAGAAGAGCGGGAGTGAGGCCTGATGAAGTACATCGACGAGTTCAACGACCCCGAGCTGGCACGGCGGCTGCTGGACGAGATCCGCGCGACGGTCACCCGGCCGTGGGCGCTGATGGAGGTCTGCGGCGGCCAGACCCACTCGATCATCCGGCACGGCATCGACCAACTGCTGCCTGAGGAAGTCGAGTTGATCCACGGCCCCGGCTGTCCGGTGTGCGTGACTCCCCTCGAAGTCATCGACAAGGCACTGGAGATCGCCGCCCGTCCCGACGTGATCTTCTGCTCGTTCGGCGACATGCTGCGGGTGCCGGGCACCGACCGGGACCTGTTCCGGGTCAAGGGCGAGGGCGGGGACGTACGGGTGGTGTACTCGCCGCTCGACGCCCTCCAGCTCGCCCGGCGGCACCCGGACCGGCAGGTGGTCTTCTTCGCCATCGGCTTCGAGACGACCGCTCCCGCCAACGCCATGGCCGTGCACCAGGCCCGCCGCCTGGGCCTGGACAACTTCAGCCTGCTGGTCTCCCATGTCCGGGTGCCACCGGCCATCGAGGCGATCATGACGGCCCCGGCCTGCCGGGTGCAGGGCTTCCTCGCCGCCGGGCACGTGTGCAGCGTCATGGGCACCGCCGAGTACCCGGATCTCGCCGAGCGGCACCGGGTCCCGATCGTGGTCACCGGGTTCGAACCGCTGGACATCCTCGAAGGCATCCGGCGCGCCGTGCACCAACTCGAACGGGGCGAGCACCGGGTGGACAACGCCTACCCGCGCGCCGTGCGCGAGGCGGGCAATCCGGCCGCCCTGACCATGCTCCAGGAGGTCTTCGAGGTCGCCGACCGGTCCTGGCGCGGCATCGGACGCATCCCGGCCAGCGGCTGGCGGCTGTCCGAGGCCTACCGCGACTACGACGCCGAGCACCGCTTCGACGTCGCGGGCATCCGCACCGAGGAACCCGCCGTGTGCCGCGCGGGCGAGGTACTCCAGGGGCTGATCAAGCCCACCGAGTGCTCCGCGTTCGGCACCACCTGCACCCCGCGCACCCCTCTCGGCGCCACCATGGTCTCCAACGAGGGTGCCTGCGCCGCCTACTACCTGTACCGCCGGATGACCGGACAGGCCTCACCGGGCGCCCCGGCGCCGCAGGGCTCCCGCATCCCGCAGGAGGAGATGAACCCCGTTGGCTGAACTGGCTTCCCCCACCGCCGACGCCCCCGTCGACCCGGCGAACTGGACCTGCCCCGCTCCGCTGCGCGACCAGCCGGTCGTGGTGATGGGCCACGGCGGAGGCGGCGCGCTGTCCGCCGAACTGATCCAGGACGTCTTCACCCCGGCCTACGGCAACCCCGTCCTCGCCGCCATGGGCGACTCCGCCGTCCTCCACCTCGGCGGCACCCGGCTGGCGTTCTCCACCGACTCCTACGTCGTCAGGCCGTTGTTCTTCCCCGGCGGCAGCCTCGGCGACCTGGCGGTCAACGGCACCGTCAACGACCTGGCGATGAGCGGCGCCCGGCCCGCCTACCTCTCCGCGGCCTTCGTCCTGGAGGAGGGCGTGGAGCTGACCGTGGTCGACCGGGTCGCGCGTGCCATGGGCGCCGCCGCCGAGGCCGCGGGTGTCACCGTGGCCACCGGCGACACCAAGGTGGTGGAGGCCGGACACGGCGACGGCGTGTACGTCACCACCGCCGGCGTCGGCCTCGTCCCCGAGGGCGTGGACATCCGCCCGCAGCGCGCCCGGCCGGGCGACGCCGTCATCGTCAGCGGCCCGATCGGCCTGCACGGCGTCGCGATCATGAGCGTCCGGGAGGGCCTGGAGTTCGGCGTCGAGGTCGCCAGCGACACGGCGCCCCTGGGTGACCTGGTGGCCGCCATGCTGGCCGTCACCCCGGACATCCACGTGCTGCGCGACCCCACCCGGGGCGGTCTCGCCGCCTCCCTCAACGAGATCGCCCGCGCCTCCGGCACCGGGATCCGGCTGAGCGAACGCGCCATCCCCGTCCCCGACGCGGTCGCGAACGCCTGCGGATTCCTCGGCCTGGATCCGCTGTACGTGGCCAACGAGGGCCGGCTCGTCGCCTTCGTGCCGCCCACCGAGGCGGAGGCCGTCCTGGAGGCGATGCGTGCCCACCCGCAGGGCGGCAAAGCCGTGCTCATCGGCGAGTGCGTCGCCGAGCACCCCGGCATGGTGGTCGTCGCCACCGGCCTGGGCGGCACCCGGGTCGTCGATCTGCCGCTGGGGGAGCAACTGCCTCGTATCTGCTGACCCGCAGTGCCGAACGGCCCCGCCGGTGCGTCGGGCACCGGCGGGGCCGTCCGGCCGGCGGACGGCCCGTCAGGGCGTCGGCGACGACGCGGGCTCGATGGCGGTGATCTCCAACTCCCGTCCGCTGCGCAGGTCCCGCGAGGGACGGTCGCAGTGGGGGCACCAGAAGAACGGGGGCATGCCGACCGGGAACTCCGCGTCGCACGGCACGCAGTGGGCGTGCGCGGTCACCTGTTCGACGACGAGCCGGGCCCCGGCCAGGGCGGTGCCCTCGCGGGCGACCTCGAAGGCGAAGCTCAGCGCGTCGGGTACGACCCCGGCCAGCTCGCCCACCCGCACCGTCACCACCGAGACGGGGCCCGTGCCCTCGGCGCGGGCCACCTCGTCGGCCTGTTCCACGATCGCGGTCGCGATCGACAATTCGTGCATGCCGGCCAGCTCCGTTCGGTAGCTTTGATCGGCCAGTTCCGTACGGTCAGTTCCGCTCGGTCAGCTCCGCGAAGAACTGCTCGACGGCGGGCCACAACCGGCCCCCGCCGGACAGGCCCCGCCACTCGCGGCGGACCACGGCCAGCATCCGGAAGCAGTCGTCGACGGGCACGATCCAGTGGTGGTCCATGCCCTGGACGGTGTTGACGAGCAGCGCCTCCACCTCGGCCTCCATGCCGCCGAGTTCGGGGATCCGGCCGGCCAACTGCCGCCAGGCCGCCGCGTCCACCTCCCAGCGCATCGAACCTGCCGGGCTCGGACCCTCGGCGGTGACCGTGCCGTCGGCGCGCGGCACGAAGAAGACCAGGCCGACCGGCACGCCCAGCGCCGCCGTGTCGACGTGCGGAAGCCGCACCCGGCGCCGGGGGACGAGCCGGTGGTGCCCGCCGCCCGCCCCGTCCCCGGCGAAGAGCACCGAGCACGGGCCGCAGGCGCACCGCACCTCCGCCTCGGCGGTGTCGTAGAGATGGCGGTGGTCCTCGGGCACCGGCGCGGCGCACAGATCGCACACCTCGCCCGCCGCCGCGGCTCTGCCGCCGGCCGAGGAACGGATGAGACGGGCCAGCGCCCCGTCCCCGGTCACCGCGGCTCCTGCGGCTGTGGCGCACCCCGGCGCATGAGCGTGTCCAGGGGGACGAACGCCGGGGCCGCCTGCCGCTCGGCCGCGGCGGCCACCGCCTCCACCGCCGCCAGTTCGGGAGCGGCGGCGAGCACGGCGGCACGGACGGCCTCGCCCACGTCGTCCGTGCCGCCGCCGCACCCGGCACCGCACCCGCCGCCGCCCGTGGTGACCCGTACTCGGGCCACCCGCTCCTCCAGGCCCACCCACTCGACGTCGCCGCCGCGCTCGCGGACGGCCGGGCGCAGCCGTTCGACCGCGCGCTCCGCCCGGCGCTCGGCCGGCTCGGGGTGGATCTCGTGCAGGACCAGGAGATGGCCCAGCAGCTCGTCCTCGGCCAGACGCCCCGTCAGTTCACCGTCCGCGCGGTCGAGCACGCGGCCCAGCGCCTCGCCGTACACCTCGGTCAGCAGCCGCACGGCCTCCAGGGCGGACCGCACGGTCGGCCCCGGAGCGGCCTCGAGGCCCGCGAGGAGTTCGTCGAGCCGGGCGAGCCGCGCCTCGACGTCCGGGTCCGCGAGCCGGCCGGACCGGGTGCTCTGCTCCGTGTCAGACATGGTCGGTTCCGTAGGTGGGGGTGTGGGTGGTGGTGAGGGTTTTGCCGTTGCCGAGGTACATGTGGACGCCGCAGGGGAGGCAGGGGTCGAAGCT